>CANQWE010000111.1 GCA_947627475.1 uncultured Clostridia bacterium | reverse complement strand
TTGGTTTCCGGTAATACATTGAAACGCTCCCCTTGCATCCCGTGCCATGGCTCCTACCCGGTCGCAGTCCGGATCAGTTGCGATAATCAAATCGCTGCCTACTGTTTCGGCAAGCTGCGTACCAAGTGCATAAGCTTCCTTGGCCTCCGGATTGGGATGCTCCACTGTGGGAAATTCTCCGTCTGGCAGCTCTTGCCCCGAAACAATATGGAGATGAGACAATCCTGCCTGCCGGAGCACCTTTGGAACCATTGTGATGCCTGCTCCGTGCAGGGGCGTGTATACCACATGGAAGGTCTGCGTTACGTTCAAAATAGCCTGTGTATTTACACGTTCGGCCAAAACACACTGTATATATGCAGTGTCTACAGCGGCCGGAACAGGCACGATCCGCTCCGGCTTTGCATCATCAGAAGCAGGAACGTCCTCCAAAATATCCAAACTTTCCATTTCCGCCGAAATAACGTTTGCCTGCTCCGGCCCGATTTGGGCACCATCTTCCCAATACACTTTAAATCCGTTATATTCCTTGGGATTGTGGGAAGCGGTAATATTGATCCCTGCAATGCAGGATAGGTGGCGTAGGGCAAAGGACAAAACAGGAGTCGGACGCAGCTCATCAAATAAATAAACGTTTATGTCGTACGCAGAGAGAACCTGTGCGCTTCGCAGGGCAAATTCCTGAGAATGGTTTCTGCTGTCAAATGCAATGACAACACCCCGTTCCATAGCCTCTTTGCCTTCCCTGCAGATGAGTCTTGCCAGCCCTGCTGCGGCCAGGGCAACGGTATAGGTGTTCATAAAAGCGGTGCCGGGCTGCATTTTGGCGCGCAGTCCTGCAGTCCCGAAGGACATGAAATGGGAAAAGGCAATACGAAGACAGGCTTCATCCATGGAGGATATTGCGTTTTTTGTACATGGGTCTACTTTAGGACTTTTCAAAAAGCATTCTGACATTGGGATTGGACTTGCCATGGATGATATCCTTTCCTGATTTATATGGATTATATAATGTGAAAAGCGCCGCAGGCGCCTGATGGAAACGCCGTTTCCATAAAGGCGGCAACCGAATGCAAATTATTCGCTGGGACATTTACAGTGACTTTGTAATAAAATCTGTTCATATTGTATTCCATGGGTCTGGCGTTTATTCTGTAAAGACTTGCGCCAAGCCGCTCCATTGCAAACAGGGCATCGGTCAGCTGCTTTCCGGATTCAGGCTGAAAAGAGACTTCTGCCAAAGTGGTATGCTCTGTCCAGAAGATTTGTCCCGCCAAAAGCGCAAGACGAAGCTCCGTTTCTCCGTCTGATGTGATTACATCACATACCGCACGGGTTTTTAGCTGATATTCATGGATCATCCGGGCAAACGCAGGCAATTCTCCTTCTGTGCTGCTGGAAATAGGTAAAATGCAATAACTGTTTTCTTCGCTGGAAACGGTCTCACAGATTTTTTGAAAATCTGTTTGCGGAACAAGATAGAGAAATGGGATTACTGCCGCAAATTTTTGACACGCGAATTCTGTATAACTGCTCGGCACGTATAAAAGAGAACAGGAACGATCCACATTTTTCGGATCCTGCAGAGATACGGGCTGCAACAGCTTTTTCTCCCATAAATACTGCAAAAATGCAGAATAGTGATCTGAAATCAGAGACACGTGCGGAAAAGCATCACGAAAGGCAGATGCGGCATTTAGAGAAGAAAGGGGTTTTCCTACTGAAGCGGCAAATCTTGCAAGCTCCTCCAGCTGCCCCAAGTCTATTTTCTCTGCCTGTCTACGAAGATTTTCTGCAAAGCGTGCATTTTTTTGCAGGATCTCCTGTCCTGTCATAGCTTGCCGAGAATACGGTAGCTATCAGCCAGAAATTGACGGAGTTCTTCTGGACTTAGGCGTCTTTGGCTCAGAAGACAAAGGGTGTAGATCTGCTTGGATATCAGATCGGCCTTTTCCTGATCTGCATCTGCCAGGGAGACAATCAAGTCATTAGAGGTATTTAAAATCAGTGTCGCCTGGGTAGGGAAGGACATAGGGGCATTCTGACCCATTGCAGAATACATTTTCATCATATCTTCCATTCTTCTGCTGTCCTCGCTTACATTCAGTACAGCCGGTACAGAGGAATCTTTCAATGCCTCAAATTTGATTTCCGTCTGTTCGGGAACCAGCTTTTTAAACAGATCTGCCACGCCGGGGATTTCTGCGGCCCCTTCTCCCTTCATGGAATCTGCCAGCTCTGCATCTACCCGCAAAAAGTGCACGCCCTCCCGTTTGCTTTCAATCAGCTGGGCAAACTGGGTGTCGATAATTTTATCCAGCAACAGCGTTTCGATCCCCTCTGCGTCGAACATAGAGATGTATCCGGCCTGGGACACTTTATCTGCAGCGTAATATACCTTGTTTTCGTGTTTATCCTTTGCAGCGTCCAGATATTCCTCTATGGTGCAAAAACCGCCGCCGCATTTTTCGAAAAGTTGGCAGGATACGGTTTTATCATAAAATTTACT
>CANQWE010000110.1 GCA_947627475.1 uncultured Clostridia bacterium | reverse complement strand
ATCCACAGCATCCCTTACAGTGTAGCACATGACCTTGGAGAGGGTCACTAAAAACTACTACTCTATAATACAAGGAGCAAAAGCGATGAAGATAAATAAGAAAATCCTGTTATTTATTCTGGCAGCCCTTCTGGTCGCTTCCAGCGTAATCGTATCTATTGTCCTTATTCAAACCAACGCCAAGGAAGACAGTCCCAATGATTCGGATGACATAACGTCCGAAGTTCCCATCACTACAGAACAGGAAATGGAAGAGGAAACGACAGAAGAAACGACACGGCCACCCCAGACTGAGCCGGAAACCACCGCTTCTCCCGTAACGGAAGATGTATCTGTCACAGACCCGCCTGCTCCTCCACCGCCTCCATCCGGCGGGCATAAATCTGCAAATTTTGGGAATGTATTGTTTATCGGAGACTCCAGAACTGTTGGGCTGAAGGACTATGCCAATTTGGGCGCGGCGACTGTTTTTGCTGAAAACGGCCTGAACGTGTTTCGCCTTTTCAAAGACGCGGTAAATGTACCGGGAAAGGGATCGGTCACCCTGGAGAACCTGCTGCTTGCCAATCAGTATGATAAAATTTACATTATGCTGGGCATCAACGAGATCGGCTATAATTTGGACAAGGTGATTGAAAAGTTTGGTCAGGCGCTGGACACGCTCCAGAGCTATCAGCCGAGTACCACCATATACATTCAGGCGAATCTGATGATCCAAAAAAGCCGCTCGGACCGGGACGCTGTTTACAACAATGCCAACATGCAGTATTTAAACGACCACATGGCATCCTTTGCGAACGGAGAAAAACGGATCTTTATCGATGTAAATCCCCTGTTCAGCGACGGCACGGGAAATCTTGCCCCTGAGTATGCGTATGATGATTTTCATCTGATCGGTGCATACTATGCTGTCTGGGCAGATTGGATTTACGAAACCACCTGTGAATAAAAAATAGTACAGAGCAGGGCGCTCCCTATGGGGCGCCCCGCATTGCTTTATTTCCTTGCCCAGAGTGTCATGGCTCAGAGCTGCTGCGAATAAAAAGCTGCATTTAAAATGCAGTACACATTACGTAAAACAAAAAAGCAATTGCAAAGGTTGTCTGCATATCTCCCCTCGTCGGCTCGCGCATCGAAACATTGGCAAAAGTCCCGCCACAGCGGCGGGACTTTTTACATATTATCATATTATTCAGAAATCACTGCAGCCTCTTGCAGCCTCTCTGGCTGTTTTGACGCCTCCTCATACTCCTTATCTGCATGATATCGCCGCATCAGCCGCTTTCTTACAACGATAAAGCAGACGATTTGTCCTGCAAAACTGATAAACCAGGAAACCGGATAAGAAATATACAACGATGTAAGCGTGTTATAAACAGGAAAAATAAACAATACCCAAAAAACTCTTGTTCCGCAGATTCCAATAACGGAAATGAGGGTTGGCACAATAGGAGATCCCATCCCACGAAGCACGCCAATCATCACATCTGATCCGGCACACAAAGAGTATGTGGCACATATAATAAGTAAACGCTGAATTCCGAAAGCCACCGCTTCCTCAGAGTTCGGTATATAAATGTGCAACAGGCCCTCTCTCGCAAAAAGAAAAACGCCTCCCATTATAATGCTAACTGCTATCGCCATAAAAACAGAAGCCACTACTACTTTATCCACACGGCGGTACTTCCCTGCCCCCATATTCTGCCCGGTAAAGGAGACGGCGGACTGATGGAAGGCGTTTACAGACAGATACATAAAGCTTTCCAGATTTGCCGCTGCAGAATTTCCGTTCATTGCAATAGGGCCAAATGAGTTGATGGAAGACTGGAGCACTACGTTGGAGATGGAAAAGACAGTACCCTGCAATCCGGCGGGAAGTCCGATCTTTACAATTTTAATTAACTTTTCCGGATAAATTTTCAATTTTTTCAGATTTAGTTTGTACCATTCATTACATCGGCACATATGGATTACAATTAGCGCAGCTGATACGATCTGAGAGACGACGGTTGCAATGGCTACGCCAGCAACGTCCATATGGAATACAATCACCAAAATCAAGTTCAGGACAATGTTAATCACCCCGGATATGCACAGGTAGTACAACGGACGCTTCGTATCGCCTGCGCTGCGCATAATAGAGGCCCCGAAGTCGAAAATCATCATGGCAGGCATACCGCAGAAATAAATCTGCATATATTGCGATGCCTGATCCATTACTTCATCAGGCGTTCCCATGAGATGCAGGGCCGGTTTAGATACTACTATACCAATAATTCCTACAAGCAAACCAGTAAATGCAGCTGCCAAAATGGAGGTGTGAACCACCTGCTGTACACCTTTGCGGTCTCCCGCACCATAGCAGTGGGCCGCGATTACACTGGACCCCACAGACAGGCCCATAAATAAATTGACGATGAGCGTGATCAGAGATCCGGTGGATCCCACGGCGGCCAAGGCGTTTTCGCTGCCGTATCGCCCTACGACCACGGTATCTGCCGCATTGAATAGAAGCTGCAGCATGCCGGAAAGCATAATCGGGATGGAGAAGAGGATCAGCCGAAGGATGCGGGAAAAGCTGGGGTAGGAAAAATGGATGGGGTATCTGT
>CANQWE010000109.1 GCA_947627475.1 uncultured Clostridia bacterium | reverse complement strand
CGCTTTGGATCCGTATGCATATAGGCGGCACCGCTGTAGTCCAGCCCGTCTGGGATCATAAAGTTTCCAAGAGATCCGTAACCAAGGCTGGCAATATGATAGAGCGCAAAATTATAAATACGCAGAATGCTTTGCCATAGAAAAGAGAAAGGGTTGCCGTATAAAACGGCGCACAGTCCGATTACTGCACTGGAAAAGCCCAAGGGTACAAGGAGCAGTGTCAGCCGATTGAAAGAGGCGACCGCGGCGGCTGCGCAGACAATCAGGCAGGATAGGGCAATAAATCCGGTGGATATGTAGCAGGCCTGCCAGTGGGCCTGTGTAGAAAGTCCGCTGGCTGTACAGAGAAATGTGACAACGCCAAACAGGCCGATGTAGAGAAGAAGCACACGCAAAATAAATCCAATGCTTTTTGTAACCTTGGACAGAGAAGCAGCCGGAGAATCAAAGATATTTTCTACAGTTTCGCGACTAGATTTATTTTCTTTTTTTCTTTTAGGGCGGGCAGGTGCCCGAAAGGACCATTTGTATTTTTCGTTTTTCAAAAGGAATTGTTCCGCCTGAGGCGGTCTCCTTTCTGATTCATCAATATTGGGTGGCGGTGAGAAGCGTTTGCTGTCCATGCCGCTCGATCAGCTGCATACGACTGGGGGATATGCCCTGCTGACGCAGCTTTGCCGCGCAGGCTGACACATACTCTTCCCGTTCCATAGGCGCCTTATACTTTTCCGTTGGATTATAAAATAAAACTTCTGTGATACATCCGCTGCCCGCTCCGCCGAACATGGCGGGGATTTGGCTGTACTGGGCGAGGGACGAGGGATCCAAATTGGCAGTTATTATTCGAATCGTTACATTTGCGGCCTCAGATATCAGCCGGTTTAAATCGTATACCCGCTGCTTTTCTGATACAACCGGTGCACCTGAAAATCGGTTGTAAATATCTTCAAAAGAGGATAGATCGACTGCATCCACTACAGAGACACCACTGTCTTCTCTGGGATCAAACCAAGCCACAGTACAATGGTGGCCGTGTCGTATTTCGTTCATCACTTCTGCAACAGCGATTTCTGCCACAGTGTCTGCGCAAAACTCGGGCATTTCGTCTGCAAAGTCAGACAGGACCGCGCCGCCCCAGACACGAACAGCCTCGTCGATTTCCTCGTCGCCGGCTTCTCGCATGTCTCCGTCGATTTCTTCCAGCAGTTTTTGTACAACAGCGTCCTCTGCTTCCATCTGCGCCCGCAGAAGTGCCTGCTCCTGTTCTTTTTTCTGGGCGTTGGCGTTTCGTTTCTGCTCTTTTTGGGGATCGATTTTTCCCACCCGCACCCGTTTTCTGGCCGTTGCCCGGATCAAAGCGTCGATTTCATCCATGGATTTTACAGATGAGGTGCTGTTGCCTGCCTGAAGCCGCCGGCGGCGTTTGGCAGCCTGACGCCGATCGAGGATACGCTTTTTTACACTTTGAATGCTTTGACTTACGGCAATATCCAGCGCTGCTGCTTTGTCGGATATTTTATTCAGACGAATGGAAGGCAGCAGCGCTCTGCGCTCTCTTTGTTTCAAAAGCTGCCGAATATGTTTTTGCTTGCGGGATTTTTCCACTTGAGGTGAAGGCGTTGGCTGCGCAAAGTCCACGAAAATATAAACATGTTGGTCATCGTTTGTATTAAAATCCCGCACCTGCAGATCCTCAGCCTTGGAGGAAAGCTTCCAGTGAATGGATTTCATGGTGTCTCCCAGGCGATAGTCCCGAATGTTTGCCTGCTCGGACTGTTCTGCGGTACGCTGCAATTGGGCAAAAGAAGAGGGAATATCCGACACTGCAGTACGCACAGATGTATCCAGCGCAAGTCTTCTTGGAAGAACCGTCACGTTGCTGTAATTGTTTACATCGATCCGGATCCGGAACATGCGCAGATAATCATAGAGATAAATTTCCCGCACACCGATTTCGTATAACCCCCGATATCGAAATCGGACCGTATTTTTGATCACATGCATCCCAAAGGGAAGCAAGGAAAGCACCAGCTTCTGATGCAGGCTGCGTACGCCGTCTATGCGGGGGAGGTGAATCATCGCCTCCACGAAGGGAAGGGGGATGGGACAGGCGTTGATTAGGCGAATTTCGTATTCTACCGGCTCCATTTTTTCGCAGCGGTTTGTATCGGAAGACACGTATACCTGAATACATGCTTTCCCAATTATCAGTAGCAGAAAAGACAGAAAAGGAACCAGTACAAGAAACCAGAAAAATACGGCAGAGGCAGTATTTCGCAGCAGCTGGGTGAAAACAAGGGCGAACAGCAGAAGGAAACAATATAGAATGGCGCCCGGGCGGGGAAGCAGTGCAGGCGCGCGCTTGCGTCTTTTTTTATCAGCCATAGGTCGCCTTCTTATCTCTTCGTCTTAAAGGGAACTTCTACAGTACGTGCCACTTCCGCAAGGACGTCTGCTGCACTGGTCTGCCGCAGGCGCGCTTCCTGGCTGAGCATGATCCTGTGGGAAACGGCGGGCGCATACAGCGCAGAAACGTCTTCTGCCAATACATAGTCTCTTCCGCGGATAAAAGCATATGCCTGGGCTAATTTCATCAGAGCAAGAGAGGCACGCGGGGAGGCTCCCAGCGTAATAAATTTTGTATTTCTGGTAGCGCTGACCAGCTGCACAATATAACGAC
>CANQWE010000108.1 GCA_947627475.1 uncultured Clostridia bacterium | reverse complement strand
TCGTCTCTTCCGGATCATAGTCTGTTACAGTATTTCCTTCTGGTACTTTTCCCATTCGGTCAATGGCCCCCGCACAAAAAAGCATGGCCTCTGCAAGGGAGGTTTTGCCACTGCCACCGTGGCCCAGCAGGCATACGTTTCGGATGTTTTTGGTTGTAATCTCGGGCATAAGTGCTGTGCTCCTTTTTCTATAGTTTCATGCAGAACTGCATTGCATAACAAAGGGAAAATTGTATTTGCTGAATAAAAACAAGCTATGAAATTCCAAAGTTATTATACATATTATACAACACTACATGCCGTTATGCAAGGAGCGTCTTGTAGAATCCTTTCATAAAATTTTGGTATATTTGCACAATTAAAACAAAATTATGATAATTTTGTGAGGAAATATGCCAACAAAAAGCAGCCCGGAAAGGTGGTGATCCATGCAAAAAGCACCTGTAGAATCACGCCTTTGTCCGTTTTTCTGCCGGCGCCCCCGGCGGCGCACGCCATTGCGGTCATCTTTACATGGGTGGTGCTGACAGGCAGTCCGAAAATAGTCATACCCAGAAGGGCGACGGCGCTGCCCAAATCAGCGCATACGGCAGTAAAGGCGTCCACGTCTGCCATTTCCTGTCCCATTTTTTTCACGATGCGGCTGCCTCCAAGGAGCGTACCGCACAGCATCAGGCCGGCGCAGCAGAATACGGCGCCCCGGCTGCGTGTAAGCAGACCTGCCGCCCCCATCAGACCCAAAAATTTTTGTCCGTCCTGAGCGCCGTGTAAAAAAGCTGTCGCTGCGCAGCCGAAGACGGAAGCGCTCCTCCAGGAGTGTTTCTTTCTCCTGGACCGAAGCCCACGGGCGGCAAGATACCCGCTCAGTCCGCCGCCCGCAACGGACAAAAGCAGCCCCAGTCCCACTTTTATCCACTGCTCCCCTGCCTGCATTGGCACGTCAAGAGCCATGGAGGCCCCTGCCAGGGCAGCGAACAGGCCGTGGCTTTCACTGGTGGGAATGCCAAAGATCCACGCTGCTCCGGACCAAAGGACCACGGCAATCAGAGAGGCCGTGACAGCAGCAGTCCCGCTCCCTGCCGGAAAGCTGGTAAGGCCGGACACCGTATCGTATACTCCGGGAAAAAGGGCGGAGAAGGTGAGCATTCCAAGCAGATTCATACACGCGGCCAGCAGCGCGGCCCGGGAAAGCTTTATGGCACCGCAGGCTACGGGGCCGGTTAAGGCGTTGGCGGCGTCGGTGGCGCCGTTGATGAACACCGCCGCCGAAAAGGCCAAAAAAATGAAAAACACAGTAGACTCCCATCCTTGCTATGGTTGACAAATGTACAAAAAATAGGTATTATATACTTATGAAACAATTGAATTTTCATGCCCGTACAGACCGTCCTAATGTGCGTATTCAGGCAGACAGTCCTGTTATGAAAAATATGCTTTCTGCTGTGTTGGAGCCATATTTTGTTATTTCTGAAAAAGGGGCGGGCCTCACTGTGCTTTGCCCGGAGGATGGAAAACTGCCATCCCTGCCAGGACGGGGAAAATATTTGGTGGTTTGTGAGCAGGCGGAGCAGCAGAGCGAGAGAATAATCGTTTTGCCCCGCCCCTTAGATCTGGAGCAGTTTTTGGATGCCGCTCTGAAATTGTCTGAGACAGAGGGCGCCGCAGAGGTGCAGGACTATCAGTTCGACGACAAAAAAAGAACGCTTACCTATGGGAGGAAATCCGTCTTCCTTACAGAGAAGGAATATGCCCTTTTCCAAATTTTGCACGCGCATATCGGCGAAGTGGTGGCAAAGGAGACATTAACCAGGCTTCTCTGGAAGAAAGGCAACAACAATGCCTGTCAGGTATATGTGGCATATTTGCGGGGGAAGCTGGAGCAGATCGCCGGACCGGGCGCGCTGACGTCCGTGCGGGGCAGGGGATATATTCTCCGCCGTCCCAGTGAAAATACGGAGAGGAAGAAAAATACATGAAAGAAGTCATTCTTTGTAAATATGGAGAGCTGATTTTAAAGGGAGCCAACCGGTCCCGGTTTGAAAGTCAGCTGATGCGGGAACTGCGCCGCCGTGCGGCGCATATAGGCAATTTTCAGATCCGCTGGGCCCAATCCACAGTATATATAGAACCCCAGTCGGATACAGAAGATGTGGCAGAAATGTATCTGCAGGTCAAAAAGGTGTTTGGCTTTGCTTCTGTGACGAGGGCTGTTGCCTGTGAAAAAGATATGAACGCGATTTTTGCAGCGGCCAGGGCGTATCTTCCGGAAAAGCTGCGGGGGTATAAAACCTTTCGCTGCGAGGCAAAGCGCAGCGACAAAATGTTTCCCCTGAAAAGTCCTGCCATCGCTGCCGAGGTGGGGGGCGTGATCCTGGAAGCCGTGCCGGATCTTTCTGTAGACCTGACCCACCCCGACATTACTGTGCGGGTAGAGATCCGGGACAAAATGGCATATATCCATGCAGGCCAGGAACGGGGCGCCGGCGGGATTCCCCTTGGATCCGGGGGGAAAGGACTGCTGCTTTTATCCGGCGGCATCGACAGCCCGGTAGCCGGATATATGATGGCCAAGCGGGGCCTTTACATAGACGCACTCCATTTTGAAAGCTATCCCTATACCAGCCAGCAGTCCAGGGAAAAGGTGTTGGAACTGGCCCATGCGTTGTGCGAGTACTGCCGGGAGATCCGGGTGCATATAATATCTCTCACCCATATTCAGGAAGTGCTTCGGGACAAATGCGAGGAAGAATACTTCACCCTGTTGCTGCGCCGATTTATGATGGAACTTGCCAATCGGACAGCTGCGGAAAAGGACTGTGCGGCACTGATCACAGGAGAGAGCCTGGGGCAGGTGGCCAGCCAAACCATGGCGGCCATCCGTGTGACAGACGAGGCGGCCCGATATCCTGTGCTGCGTCCCTGCATCGGACTGGATAAAGAAGAAATTGTAGAGCGTGCCCGTCAGATCGGCACCTTTGGCACGTCCATTCTCCCCTATGAGGATTGCTGCACGGTGTTTACGCCCCGGCATCCCAAGACCCGGCCGGAGCTGTCCAAGGT
>CANQWE010000107.1 GCA_947627475.1 uncultured Clostridia bacterium | reverse complement strand
GGTCTGCCGGGCTCCATGGAAAAGCTGCAGGAGGCTGCTGAGGTGTCCGGCGGAATAATCGGCACAGCAAAATCCGTGTTGCTTGGCGCAAACGAGTCGGCAGCTCTTTCAGCCGCAGCGGAAGAATGGATCTCTGTTTTGTGCACAAAAACTGTTACAGAAGCGCTTATATACTGTTCGGGGATTAAGTTTTCCCGCATAGAATACGATCCGTTTTTCATATACGCTATGGCCGCTCTACGGGATAGAATCGCGGTAAAGCTGGGAAAAACAGAACTCTTATTTTATTCCCGCGCCAATCAGATACAAGATGCCTCCGGCAATACCCTGTCCCGGTTATGTGCGCTGTATGACGCCGTATATAGTGCCAGAGAAGAAATCGTTTGGGGAAATGCTTCCCCTTATCCTGTTTTATGTACTTTGACAGAAAAGCATTTTTGTCAAAATTGAAACATCATTATGGAGAAAAACATGGAAGAAAATAAAAAAACCATAGAAAACACAGCATCCGAAGAAGTCCAGAAAATACCTGCGTATGCTGAAGTAGTAGGCGTAAAGTTTAAAAGCGCAGGCAAAGTATACTATTTTTCTCCGGAAAGCACACAGTTTTCTGTGGGAGATAAAGTGATTGTCCGCACTGCCCGTGGAGTGGAGCTTGGCTTTATCGCCCAGGAAAATAAAACCGTCTCAGAGTCAGAAATCGTCGCTCCCCTGTGTCCTGTCCTGCGCGTGGCATCTGCAGAAGACATCCAGCGTTGGGAATCCAACAAACAATTGGAAAAAACAGCGTTTGAAACCTGTGTAAAGCTGATTGCTAAACATAAGCTAAATATGAAGCTGATCGAAGCGGAATATACCTTTGATAACAGCAAGCTTCTTTTCTATTTTTCTGCAGACGGAAGGGTTGATTTTCGGGATCTTGTCAAAGAACTGGCTTCTGTATTCCATACCCGCATTGAGCTGCGTCAGATCGGTATTCGGGACGAAGCAAAAATGATGGGTGGCCTTGGCGTATGCGGCAGGCCCTTCTGCTGTTCTACTTTCCTATCCGATTTTGCGCAAGTGTCCATTAAAATGGCCAAGGAGCAAAATTTAAGTCTTAATTCCTCGAAAATTTCTGGTGCATGTGGCCGGTTGATGTGTTGTTTGCGCTTTGAAAGTGAGGCCTACGAGGCGGAGCTGCGGGCGACCCCACCAGTGGATAGCAAAGTAAAAACACCGGATGGCATCGGATTCGTCACAGAAATTGCCCCCCTTACCGGCATGTGCAAGGTTTCTATCCATGACAAGGGCGTAGATATTATCAAATCGTTTCACCGGGATAAATTGACAGTGATCGGGAAACGCAGTCGGGGAGAACGGGGGAACCGCAGCGAGGAAAATCCTTCCAACAGTCAGGAATAAAATCTTTGGTTTTTCTTTAAATTCTCTAAAAAATTTATAAAAAGCCCTTTGCACAGAAGATATTTTGTGGTATACTGTACCCGCGGTGCAAACTGTAAATGAAATTAAATGGAGGTAGTAACAATGGCATATACAATCTCTGATGATTGCATTTCCTGCGGTGCATGTGCTGCAGAATGTCCTGTAGAAGCAATTTCTGAGGGCGACGGAAAGTATGTAATCGATGCTGACAAGTGTCTCGACTGCGGCGCCTGCGCAGGTGCTTGCCCGGTAGATGCTCCCAAAGCTGAGTAAGAACATACTGTAAGGAGCGGAGCGTATGCTCCGCTCCTTTTCATTATAAGATGTGATTGATGCAGAAAGGGCTTTTTCTATGGAATCCGGCATTCTCCCACTTTCAGACGAACGTCTGGATAAAATCAATGAAGATCTGTCTCTCCTGCAGTTGAAGGAAGGACTGACCTTCGGTACAGACGCATATCTCCTTGCTGCTTTTACACGACCACAGCGCACTCCCGGCGCCGATCTGGGAAGCGGCACCGGCGTCGCGTCTTTTCTGTGTCTTGTCAAAAATAAATTTCCACATATGCACGCCTTTGAAGTGCAGCCGCGTTTTGCAGATCTCATCGAAAGAAATGCCCGGCTGAACAGACTTTCAGAAAAAGTCACAGTCCATTCCAAAGATATACGCTGCGCCACGCCCCAGGACACCGGCGGATGGCTGTCCGGTATTATTTCCAACCCGCCGTATATGAAAGCAGCGTCCGGGTTTGAAAACGCGTCCGATGCAAAAAATATTGCCCGCAGAGAAATTTTTGGCACAATCAAAGACTTTTGTAGCAGCGCCGCCGCCCTGCTCAAACACGGCGGCCTTTTCACGGTGGTTTACCAGCCGCAGCGCCTGGCAGATCTTTTTTATGCAATGCGCAGCTGTGATTTAGAACCAAAACGGATCGTTTTGGTATATCCGGATACAGCGTCTGCTCCCAGTCTTGTATTGGCAGAAGCAAAAAAAGGGGCGTCCTCTTCCCTTGTGTGGGCACGGCCGCTGATTATTTATAATGCGGGAACCAGAACCTATACAGAGGATATGGACAGAATTTATGAAACATGTTCTATGGATTTCTTATTTGAAAGACGATAAAACCGCAAATGCAGAAAAAGAGAGGAGCATAGATGGATACAGAGAAAAATAAGGTTGTGGGCGGCATACTGTATTTGGTAGCAACCCCCATCGGAAATCTGGCCGATATAACGGAGCGGGCGCTGAAGGTCCTTTCCCAGGTGGATTTCGTGGCTGCAGAGGACACACGCAACACAGGTCTGCTGCTCTCCCGGTTTGGCATATCCAAGCCCCTCGTTAGCTATTTTGAGCACAATAAGCGGCAGCGGGGAGAAATTATTGTAAACCGTCTAATAAAGGGAGAATCCTGTGCGTTGGTGACAGACGCAGGTATGCCGGCCATAAGCGATCCAGGGGAAGATTTGGTCGCGCTGTGTGCCCAAAGCGGTGTTCCGGTCACTGCGGTTCCCGGCTGCTGCGCTGCCGTTACCGCCTTAGTGCTCTCTGCGCTGCCAACCGGCCGATTTGTATTCGAGGGCTTTCTCACCACCAGTAAAAGTGACCGGCATCACCGTCTGGAAGAACTGACAGCCGAGCGGCGCACCATGGTCTTTTACGAGGCACCCCATAAACTGCGCAGGACTCTTTCAGATATGGAACGGGCCTTCGGCAGT
>CANQWE010000106.1 GCA_947627475.1 uncultured Clostridia bacterium | reverse complement strand
GTATTTTTGCGGGGACATTGAATATTTTTTGTGTGGAAAACAAGCTGCTTCGTAGAATATGTATATTCAAAATTTCCGAATAAAATATTTTGGGTAAAATACACTTCGACATTATTGACAGCATTAAGCCTGATTTTAAAATGTGCTTTCTTCTGTGCCAACTCATTAAGGCTAACCATAGTCCTCTTAAAACTGGTCGCCCCTTCCAATATCTCCTGTAAAAGTTGAGCCCTAACATCGATAGCAACAGGCCATTTTAGCCTTTTTTGGAGCCTCCCGTAGGCTTCTGCCTCTTTTTTCTCTGTATCCTCCCCATGCGCTTGGATTTGGACTTCTTGAGCTGTAATGAAGAAAGCAAACGAGCAGTTGTTTAGATCAGGAAGCTCTCCCTTCTTTTCATAAATCGCATAAGGAAATACTGCTGTAAAAAAGTAGGCACCATTCTTCCGGTATAAATCACAGTATGAGAATCCGAGCACATTGTATATAGCATCATCGCTCGATTTAAACAGAGATTGGAGGCTGTCAACCACACCGTCTAACGTCATTATTTTCTCCTCTTTAAATTCACTAAAAAACAAAAATTTTTTGCATCATCGCTTTAAACGTTTTCATTTCTAATATCGACCTGGATAATATCAGAGGCATCCTCCACCATCAAAAACCCCTACCAACGGGCCAATCCAGCCCTCTGGGGAGGCCTTTCGCAGCAAGGATTTGCAGAGCCGGACACCAGCCGTTTAATTTTTTTACGCGCTTACAACATGGCACATAGGCGTTTAAATGCGCTCACGCACAATTATTATTATAACCGAGCAAACCGAAATTTACAAGCAAATTTGTTCGCATCCTTGATCGTGTCGCGGCTGGCGGTTGGACCTCGCCGTATTTGACCCAATATCATTCTGTTGGGGGTCCCCCACGCATTATTCCGACAAATCAGGAAAAATCATTCCCTTTATTGTCCGCTAAAGATGATATAAGCTCTTAAGCTTTTTTTAATTATTTTTCCTTTAGACAAAGGAAATAAGCGGGACCCCGGGAACGGATGATGTGATGTACTCACACTTCGTTCCCCTGGCGAAATTTGAAGGATGCGTTTTAGATCTGCAAATAATCAAAAATATGCTTTAAATACACTTAAATAATTGATCGGTAATTCAAGAGGAGATGTGTCTATGAAACCGCAAGAAAAAAAGGTAGCGCGACTACAGATTCGGCTAACTTAAAATGAACGAGCTGCATTAGAGGAAAAAGCCAGCAAGGCCAATTTACCAATTTCTGGTTTTCTTTTGTCTTGCGGACTGCAAAATGATATCTGCGTCCTCACAATTCGCAGAAATCTTGGCCGCCTGCTCTGTGAACTACATGCAGTCCCAAAATACCTACCGGCAGATATTTGGAATGAAATTGAAGAAAGGTCTGGTGAACTATGGCAATCTATAAGGTGAATTCAAAATATGTAGACAACGAAATTATTAATGATGCGTTCGATGATGTCATAGAATATTGTTTGCGGCCAGACAAGACCCCTGATTGCTATATCCGCGGGCACTGCATAAGTATCAAAAACCCGTCATGTGAAATGAAGACCATCTCGGATTTATATCTGCATCATTCTGGCCGCAGGCTGCGTCACAGCGTGTTGAGTTTTGCGCCAAATGAGCATATCACGCATTCAGAGGCTGATATGATCGCGGCAGAAATTATGGACTCTGGACTCTACGACGGCCACCAGATGCTGTCAGCGGTCCATGAGGATACCGACGAGGTTCACATTCATTTCATATTGAATATCACGAATTTTAAAAATGGGTCGAAGTACCCTTCCACAAAAGAATCGTTCTATTCGGAATAAAAATACATCAGAAAAATTCTAAAAAAACACGGAATCCACATACTTCAATCAAAAAAGTGGAAATAATCAGATTTAAAAAAATATATTATTCCAACACAGCAGCAAGCCGTCGGACGGTCAAATCCGGCGGCTTCGCGCTTATCAGCGCAGCTGTATTTCCCTCCCCCACTTCTACCCTGCCGGGTAACCGGCATACACTTTATCGAAAGGAGAGATTCCAATGCAGGAACAAAACAGCGCACCGTGCAAAAGCATTTTTGAAGGCGGCAAAAAAGAGACTACACGCGAACAATTCACCCAGATCTGGATCACCCTGATCAACCAGATCGAAAAATCCAGGGAGATTGTTGTCAACGCTTGTTGATGAACATGCCGCTCCTACCATAGGACAACTCCTATGGAAGGAGCGGCTATTATTATGGATACAAAAAAAGTCGCAATCTATTGCCGCCTTTCCGAGGAAGACCGAAACAAGAAAAACGATACTGACGACAGCAACAGCATCAAAAATCAAAAAGCTATGCTTATGCAATACGCGATACAGCAGGGATGGGAAGTATTTAACCTTTACAGCGATGACGACTACACCGGCTCCGACCGAAAGCGCCCCGCATTTCAGCAGATGCTCCTGGATGCGGAGCAACGGAAATTTGATATCATTCTCTGTAAGAGCCAGTCCCGCTTTACCCGGGAAATGGAGCTGGTGGAGAAGTACATCCACGGCCTGTTCCCACTCTGGGGCATCCGTTTCGTCAGTCTGGCCGACAATGCGGACACGGACAACGAGGGCAATAAAAAATCCCGTCAGATCAACGGGCTGGTCAACGAGTGGTATCTGGAGGATATGTCCAAGAACATCCGCAGCGTTCTGGTGAACCGGCGGCAGAACGGGTTTCACATCGGGGCCTTCGCCCTCTATGGGTATCAGAAGGACCCGGAGCAGAAAGGCCACCTCATCATCGACGAGGAGGCCGCCGCTGTGGTCCGGGAGGTATTTACTCTGTTCTCCCAAGGGTATGGCAAAACGGCCATTGCCAGGATGCTCAACGACCGGGGTATCCCTAACCCTACGGAGTACAAGCGCCTCTACAATTTACGCTATCAGCAGCCCAAGCGGAAAAACAGCACTCTCTGGAAATATTCCGCCATCGCCGATATGCTGACCAACGAGATCTACATCGGGAATATGGTCCAGGGGAAATACGGCAGCGTGTCCTACAAGTCCAAGGTCAACAAGCCCAGGCCCAAGGAGTTGTGGTACCGGGTGGAGAACACCCATGAGCCCATCATCGACCGGGCCCTGTGGGACCGGGTAC
>CANQWE010000105.1 GCA_947627475.1 uncultured Clostridia bacterium | reverse complement strand
CTTATCAAGCATCGTACCGCGCTCCTCCTGCCAGTTATCTGCTTTTGCATTTGGGCAATCCCCTTACACTTACAGAATAGCCGTGTCCAGCTGCGGCCCAATGCACTGCTATCGCTTTTCTCGAAGGCTTTCACCCGGATCAAAGCGCGAACAGGATGGTGTCTGTTCCATTGCTGTCCCAATAATGCCGCAAATACAGCTTGTAATCGGGATTTACTTTCTTTATATAAAACGGCAGATCTATAATGTCCTCGATCTTATGGTAAACACTTACCGCCAATATCGGCTTGTATCTTCTGATGATCCCGCCAGCTCCCTTCAGGGCCTCCAGCTCCATGCCCTCGACGTCCATTTTGATAAAGTCCACTTTTTCTTCTACTGCATCGTCGAGGCGAACGACTTCTATCACGGTATTACTGTCAGACCGGTCTTTCGCTACATGCGAGCCCTCAGAGTGTTCATCACTTTTAAAAGCCACCGTTGTATTCTGGCTGCCAACACCCTTTTGGATCATCACGATTTTGGGATCATCTTTAAAGGCGGCATATAACTGTTCAAAATTTACGTCGTCGGGTTCAAAGGCATAATACCGCTTGAAGCCGTCTCCGACCACCGCCAGGAATTCTTGTAAGGTATCTCCGGTATAGGCTCCTATGTCAGCAAATAACCCCCCCCCAATTACTCTTCAGCCTGGCCGTAACGATATCCGGGAAGTATTGCGAATTGTTGGCGATATCTGCATAGTAATCACAGTCTCTGGTAACGGATCCATAGAGCACGTTTTCCAGTGTGCGCTTTGAGAAAACATCTTCCAGCTCATTCCAAAGGGACACAAGCTCATCCGCGTGCGCAAGATAAAACTGTTTTCTGTCTTCTCCGGTCACATTCTGCAGCACGTCCAGCGTGGGGTCAAAGCTGAACACGTTGTACAGTGGTCTTTTCTCTTTTATCCTTTGGACGATCTCTTTTCGATACTTTGGCGCGGATATAATGACTGTTGCTTTTTCACAGGCTGCAAAAACATCCTCTGCGCTTTTTACCGTGAGGCCGCCGATATGCTTTTCTTCCCCGCTTTTGAGAGCACCGTCCATTATACAGCAGAAAGGAATATCGAACTTCGCGCAAAAATCAGTATACCAACGCAGGCCTGCCCCCGCGCCGTACAGGAACAGCGGCAGATCTTTGTTTTGCGTATAATAGAAAAGAAATTTACCAATCTTGCTTTCCAGACCTGCCAATTTCTTGAGATCGATCATCGTTGAGTAATTCCTTTCATAAAACAAAAAAGCTTTGCCGGGGTCATGCTCAAAAACCAAGATCATTACAATATATCACGCAATATTTGGAAAAAGTCAAGGCAAGCTTTGAAGTGGTTTGCAGGGAGACCAATATGTCGGTCCTACAAGGGGGGCAAGAAGCTTATTCGTGCATCAGCTTTTCCCAAAACGTCCCATGCTTCTGTTTGTGGTAAAAGAAGAAATTGGTCTGGACCGTTTCTTCATCCATGCAGTCCATTGGTATAATTTTTTTGTCCTGTAATGTCACACATTGATATCCAAGGCTTTTCATATGGCGGATAACCTCATTTGGATGATATCCGAACCGTTTTGCGTGCTTTCTCAACAGCTCTACATACAACAGCGGAACGAAACGTTTCACTGTTTGTTCCGCGCCGGCCAGGACTGCCTTTTCGTTGCCTTCAACATCTATTTTAATAAAATCAATACCCTTGAGATCATTTTCAGCCACGAAATCATCTACCGTAGTGACCTTACACTGCACTTTTTCAATGTTTGTCTGCCCTGTATAATTTCCTGTAGCATTATATCTTTTGCGATAGAAACTGTCCTCATTGGCTACCATAGAGGCAGCCTCGTTCGATGCCGGGACAAAGAAATCGAAGGTCCCTTTCTTGTCGGACATTCCAAGGTTGAACGCCTTATAATGATCTGTATCCACGTTGTTTAATTTCTCCGTTTGTATCAGGCGCTCAAAAGTCATCGGCACCGGCTCAAACAGGTAGTACTCAATCTCCTTATGATGTTGATACAGATCCAGACTGTAAAGCCCGACGTTGGCCCCAATATCCAACACCGTTCTACCCTTTGTATAAGACAGGAACGCGCTTACCAGCTGCATCGCATACTCTTCCGGCTCCCCTTCCATCAGCAGCTCTGCCTCAGCCCGGCAAACGGCTTGTGTGAAATCAAAATATAATTTGACGCCGTTTTTTCTTTCCAAAACACATCCGTCTTTTTCGATAAGAATACGGACGCAGTCTTCGTTATCTGCTAAAACCTCTTGTATCTCCGGCAAATAGTGCATATAATTCTCACGCATTATCTGAAGAAACAGTTTTTTTTCGATTTTTCCTTCCTTATTGAAAGCGTCTCTCAATTCACTCATTCGCATTTTGCTTGCCCTCCCAATGTAATTTATACTTAAACTTCTAAAAACTCACCTGTAGAGCGCAGGGTAGTGTATCAGAATACCCTTTTACTTTTTTTGAGGTTTTACCTATCTTTTCAAATGATTCTGTTTTTGTCTTTTTGTGTATCGAATGCGGGCTCTTCGTCAAAATTTATTTTGTCACTCAAGACCAGGTCCGGCAACTTGGTGATTTTCTTTAATACCTCTGCCACATATTCTCCCAGAACCCCCAGGAAGAGTATCTGCACAGACCCAAGGAAAAACATTCCGATCAAAAGCGGAGCCAGTCCAAGTTGATAATTCTGCCAAAAGATAAATTTCATAATCAAATAGCCTAACCCTATGCAAAAACAAATCACAGACATCACGACACCCAGCAACGTCATCAGGCGCAACGGCATTGTAGATGTGTTCACCAAAGAAAGTATGGCAAAATTTAAATAAGACCAAAAATTAAATGATGACTTTCCGCTTTTCCGGGCTTTCTGCTCATACGGAACCAGCTTGACGGGATATCCCATATCTGCAATCGCGAAGCGGAACGGAAGATCCACATCTGCCTTCAAGAAATTTTCCAGAACTTCCCGGTCAAAAAGGGTAATCCCTGATATGTGCTCATATTGGGGAACCTCTGAAAACATCTCGATGATCTTGTAGTACAAATGGCGGACAGCATATATGACTTTTCCTTCTTTGGAACTGGTCTTTTGCCCACAGACTACATGATAGCCCTGCTCCCAGTATTTTACAAATTCGGGGATCATCTCGGGAGGATCCTGGAAATCACAGGCGATCCCTATTACTACATCACCGCTTAC
>CANQWE010000104.1 GCA_947627475.1 uncultured Clostridia bacterium | reverse complement strand
ATAACCCGGAAATGGACGCCATTGACGCGCCGGATTATTTCTATCACAAAGGCGGGATGGTCAATCTGACCCGCTTTTTGGCAGGACGGTACGGCAAGGCCGGCGTACGGGTAAACTGCCTGAATCTTGGCGGGCTGTTCAACAATCAGCCGGCAGAATTTTTGGATCGCTATGCAAAAATGACCTATCTTGGCAGAATGGCAAACGAATCGGATATTCAGGGTGTGTTGGTATTTCTCGCTTCTGACGCGTCTGCCTATATTACAGGTACCAGTATCAACGTAGACGGCGGGTACACCGCGAGATAAACGGAAGGGAGATCGCCATGGAATTTCATATGCGTGCAAGCCGCGTTCTGCGCCGTATGCGGTCAGGAAATGTTGCTACCTGTGTAAAAATCAATTTAAATGACCCTCGGAATGTGGAAATAGCCGCGATGTGTGGCTTTGACTGCGTTTGGGTAGATATGGAGCATATACCCACAGACTACTCCTTTATAGAAAATGCAGTCCGCGCCGCAAAAAACTATGATACAGATGTGCTTACCAGGATCTGCAAAGGTTCGTACAGTGATTTTGTCCGTCCTCTGGAAGGAGATTCCACTGGAATAATGGTTCCCCATGTGATGAGCCTTGCAGAAGCCAGACAAATTGTACATTATACCAAATTTCATCCGATCGGACGCCGTCCCATCGATGGGGGGAATGCAGACGGAAAGTATTGTCTTGTCAATGAGATGGAGTATATCCGGCAGGCCAATGCGGAGCGCTTCGTAGTTATTCAGATCGAGGATCCGGAGCCTATGGATGAACTGGAGGAAATCTGCGCGCTCCCAGGAATCGATATGATTTTCTTTGGGCCGGCAGATTATAGCCAGGGGATTGGCCGTCCCTATGAAACGGATATCCCCGAAATCCAGGAAGCCCGCAGAAAAATTGCAGCCTGTGCCCGCCGCCACGGGAAGTGGGCGGGAACGGTTTGCGGCCCTGCAACCTTTGACGACTATGCAGAGATGGGTTATACCTTTTTGTCTTGCGGCGCCGATGTAGACGGTCTTGCGATGTATTATCAGAACATCACGCGAAATATCAGCGGAAGGAAGATTTTGTAGGGATGAAATATACAAAGGTTGCAGGAATTCCCGTTTCCAGCATGTCCCTTGGTACCGTACAGCTTGGGATGGACTACGGTATCGCCAACGCAGGGGGGCAGCCGGATCTTGCGCAAAGCTTTTCCATGCTGGCAGCTGCGCTGGACGGCGGTGTATCCAGCTTAGATACTGCCCGGGCTTATGGCGATGCGGAAGATGTGCTGGGCGCGTTTTTTCGGGAGTATACCGGGGAAAAGCCGTTTCTCACCACAAAGGTGCCCCGATTTGATTTAGATGGGGACGGAGAAATTGAAAAATATATTGTGGAAAGTGTAGAGACTTCTCTGGAGAAGTTAGGGGCCTCCAAGGTAAATTGCGTGATGTTGCACCATCCCACCAATCTGTATAAACAGGGGGAGGTTACTGCAAAATGCATGGAGCGTCTGATTCGCCGGGGCTATACGGATTTGGTGGGCGCGTCTGTATATACAGGGGAAGAGGTAGAAGAAATGCTGCGCTATCCTGTATATACAGCCACACAGGTGCCCATGAGTGTGTTCGATCAAAGGCTGATCGTGTCCGGTGCCATTGCAAAACTGGAAAAGCGCAAAGTTGCGACCTTTGTGCGCAGCGTATTTCTGCAGGGGCTCTTTTTTCTGGATCCGGATAAGATTACAGACCCCACTCTCTTAGAATATGCGAAGCCGAAAATCCGACAGCTTCGTACCTTTGCAGAAGGGGAATGTATGAGCATTGCCCAGCTGGCTATCTCCTTCATGCGGGATGTGCCGGGTATTACCAGCCTTGTGCTGGGGGCAGATACAAAGGAGCAGGTCGCTGCAAACCTTACATATTTTGATGTGCCGCCCATTCGTGAAAAGACCAGGCATTTGATGGAGGCCGCCTTTGCCGACGTCAATATACCGGAGATCATGCGGGTGCTGTCCCGCCCAAAGCCCTAAGGATATTTTAATATAGACCCTTCCCACGATCTTTGCCGCGCTGCGGCAGGAATGGAGTTTTTTATGAGCATCTTTCCTCTTGGAGAAAAAGAACTGAAAATCGGCATTCTCGGGATGACAGAGGGTAACGGCCATCCATATTCCTGGAGCGCTATGTTCAACGGATTTGATATGCGTTATATGCAGGAATGTCCCTTTCCTGTGATCCCCGCTTACCTGAAAAAACAGCCTGCCCATACTATCGGGATCCCTGGCGCCCACATCACGCATATCTGCTGTACCGGGTATGCCACGCGGGACATGGCGGAGCATATGGCGAGGGCTGCAAACATTCCCAATGTGGTAGACGATCCTTTGGAAATGCTAGGGCAGGTGGATGCGGTAATTTGCGCCACAGATGTGGGACACGAACATATCCAGCGATGCGCTCCTTTTTTGGATGCGGGCATTCCCATGTTTATCGATAAGCCCCTTGTAAACACAGAAGCGGATTTGCAAATCTTTGTCCGTTGGAGACAGGAAGGAAAGCACTTTTTATCTTCCTCCTCCATGCGTTACAGTAAGGAGCTGGAACCCTACTATGTTGCCCCCTATGATCTGGGTCGTCTTATGTACATATGCTGTCCTATGTCCAAAAAATGGGAGACCTACGGGATCCATGCTGCCGAGGCGGTGTATCCGCTGCTTGGACCGGGTTTTGTTTCTGTACAAAATACAGGAACCTATGAGCAGGCGCAGGTGCATTTAATTCATGAAAGCGGATGTCGGGTAGATATCCCCCAGGGAGTCGGCATGGCTGGGGCCGGCATGCAGCTTGTAGGAACGGATGACTATGTATACATCGACTGCAAGGATTCCTACTATAGCTTTAAAAAACAGTTGGATTTGTTTGTTCATTGGCTGCGTACCGGAGAGGAACCCCATCCTTTTGAGGAAACCATAGAGCTGATGAAAATTATCATCGCCGGCCTGCGTAGCCGGGAGGAAGGCGGCAGGGTCGTCGCCCTTTCGGAAATCTGTGCAGAGTAAAAATATGTACAATAAAAAGCCCCATTTTTATGGGGCTTTTTATTGTACATAAATGTATAAAAGATCATAAGGTTACCGTAAATATAGATCATGTATCGTTAAAATGTATATAACTGTACAATTTGTGCTCAATATATTTGTTGCTATTGACAGATATGTGCAAATATATTATAATTTTGTTATGTAAATATGTCGAAATTATATGGAAAGATTAACTATTAAAAGTCAAGCCCCAAAATGAGGGAGATGTGGAAAGGCA
>CANQWE010000103.1 GCA_947627475.1 uncultured Clostridia bacterium | reverse complement strand
TGATTTCTCCGGACACCGTTACAGAAGAGACAATGCTGCGCAGCTTTTGTATTGACTGTGCGTTTGTAACAGCAGAGATTTGACGCATAGGATTCTCCGTCTTTCTGTCAGACAGAATAGCCATTTCTTCTGCCTCAGTGGGATATCCCATGGACAGGCGCATGATAAAACGGTCCAGCTGCGCTTCTGGCAGAGGATATGTACCGATATAACCGGATGGGTTTTGGGTGGCAATCACCATAAACGGTGTGGGAATCGTATAGGTTTTTCCATCCACAGTGACCTGGCCTTCTTCCATAGCTTCCAGCAGCGCGGACTGGGTTTTAGGGGAAGCCCGGTTGATCTCATCTGCCAGCAGAATGTTGCACATGACCAACCCGCTGCGAAATTCGAACTGTTCCTTGGAACGGTTGTATATATTGAATCCGGTGATATCCGAGGCCATCACGTCCGGCGTGAACTGGGCCCGGTTAAAAGACAGCCCGGCAGCTCTGGACAGCGCTGCTGCCAAGGTCGTTTTTCCCACGCCGGGGACATCCTCAATCAAAACGTGGCCTCCGGCCAGCATGGAAGTAATCAACATAACGATTTCGTTATGTTTACCAACTACCACTTTTTCCACTTCTGCAATCAGAGATTGCACCAGGGCGTTGGCTTCTTCAAGGGCTTTGGCATTTTCTCCAGAATAATCAAGGTTCATAGATTTGCAGTGCCGCACATACGTTCGTACGGAATCCTCCTGTTAAAATTAAATGTATTGGCAAAAGAAACAATTTGTACTGAATTTATTATAACATCTGTTGTGAATAAATACAATAATTTAGCAGAATATTCATCATTTATTTTTTTATTATACTATTTTTTGTTATACGACAGGAAATAATTTGTCGAATGTGCTTATTAGAAAAAATAACAGATAGAAAAACGTAGAGACTAAAAAATTTTTCTTGACAAATGGAAAAATTATGCTAAAATAATAACAGGAATTATTCCTAATTTTTGAGGAGCTTTTATGACGATTCAGCGAAAGGTTATTTGGAATGCTTTGAAAGCTGCAGGTAAAACCCATCCCAACGCAGAGACG
Source organism: uncultured Clostridia bacterium (assembly GCA_947627475.1). GTDB lineage: Bacteria > Bacillota > Clostridia > Oscillospirales > CAG-272 > Avispirillum. The sequence goes on along the minus strand of CANQWE010000103.1, from coordinate 2,345 downwards.
ATTTACCGTTTGGCAAAAGAAGAGCTGCCGCATATATCCATGGGAACTGTTTACAGAAATCTGTCGGATATGAGTGCAAAGGGGGAAATTTTGCGTATTCCTGTGATGGACGGGCCAGACCGCTTTGACTGGGACATATCCAGACACGACCATGCAGTGTGCAGAGTATGTGGTCGGTTGTTTGATCTGCCCGCAGGCGTGACATATATACCGGACCGATGTGTGCCCAAGGGGTGCCGACTGCTGGACACCCAGCTTCTTTTACAATGTATATGTACCGAGTGTGAAGAAAGCACTTGATTAGACATATAAATTTTTATTTTTGGAGGATGAAGACATGGAATTAAAAGGATCCAAAACAGAACAGAACCTGATAACTGCGTTCGCAGGGGAATCCCAGGCAACCAACAAGTATGCATATTATGCATCCAAGGCAAAAAAAGATGGATACCAGCAGATCGCTGCTATCTTTGAAGAAACCTCTATGAATGAGAGAGAGCACGCAAAAATGTGGTATAAGCTGCTGCACGGCGGTATCGGTACTACGGCGGAGAATCTGAAAATGGCCGCTGAAGGGGAAAACTATGAGTGGACCGATATGTATGCCACCTTTGCAAAGGAAGCAAGAGAAGAGGGCTTTGACTATATCGCTAAGCTTTTTGAAGGCGTAGCGAAAGTAGAAAAAGAGCATGAGGCAAGATATCTGAAACTTTTGGAAAACGTCCAGGGTGGTTTGGTTTTCTCCAGAGACGGGGATATGATCTGGCAGTGCCGCAACTGCGGACACATTGAAATCGGCAAGACAGCGCCGGAGGTGTGCCCCGTATGCGCCCATCCCCAGAGCTATTTCCAGATCAAATCGGATAATTATTGAAAAAGCTCCCTAATGCTGAAGTGGCATAACGGAGGTGAAAAAAGACAGATACAGCTTTTTAACGGCTGTATCTGTCTTTTTATTTTTACTTTCCGAAAGCATATAAACCCACTATGACACTTTCGGCCGGTTTCCGCAAAGATGTCATATGGGAAGTTTATGCTCAGGAGCCTTAATATTCGCCCATATCCCTTTTCTTGTGTAGAGTTGCGAGCCAATCATGGGATGTTCCCTTAAAGTTTTCAGGGTTTACGGGGTAATGAATATTATATAAATAGCCAGTATCTCCATACCGACCTTGTTTTTGTTCATCTAAATAAATCTCATCTGCTAAAATATTGACGACTTCTAAACACATTAAAGTATGCGAGCTGCCTTCAACAATTTCCCGTTCCCATAAATAACGGCATTCTAAATTTAAAAAGCACTCTTTAATTAAAGGGGCGTTTACAACCGAGGCTTGTTCCGGGGTGAGTCCAGACATTGTTATTTCATCATGATCAAACCCGTTATTCGCAATGGTGTCAAGGCATTTATCATACCAATCTATAGATGGGAAATTTAATACTGCCTCTTTCGTTTCCTGGATACTTTGATATAAATGTCCGGATTTATTTACACTTGACAGAATTGCATAAAAACCATTTGGACTTCCATTAAAGCAGGCCCATGATTGTAAGCAGGCATTTGGCTTTCCATTCGATTTATACGTGGTTACAACAAAAAGTGGCGATGGTATCGCTGTCACAAAATCCATCCATGAAAATCCATATGTTTCTATATTTTTTATAGCGTTCGGAGCATTTGAATATTCTTTTTTCATCATATACCTCCAGTGATATAAATAACATGCTCCTTCGTTAGCGCGCCGATGTTAAAGGGAGCTTTTCCTTAGTTTTTCAGGCTCTGGAGCGGGGCAGGAATTCGTCCGCCCCTTGCAATAAATTTAGCGGGTGACTCATTTTTGTTCAACCGCATTACCGGACCGCTGCCCAGCAGCCCGCCGAATTCCAGGGAGTCGCCGATATCCTTGCCGATGGCAGGAATAATACGTACAGCTGTAGTTTTCGTATTTACCATACCAATGGCCGCTTCGTCCGCAATGATTGCAGAAATCACTTCCGGCTTTGTGTCTCCCGGGACAACAATCATATCCAATCCCACAGAGCAGACACTTGTCATCGCTTCCAATTTTTCAATGCTCAGCACGCCAGCCTGGGCTGCGGCGATCATACCTGCATCCTCTGATACTGGAATAAAGGCGCCGGAGAGTCCGCCCACATTGGACGACGCCATGACCCCGCCCTTTTTCACCGCGTCGTTCAACAGTGCCAGTGCTGCGGTGGTCCCATGCGTACCGCACATTTCCAGTCCCATTTCTTCCAGAATATGTGCAACGGAGTCTCCTACTGCAGGAGTGGGCGCCAAAGACAAATCCACGATACCAAATGGTACACCCAGCCGTTTGGAT
>CANQWE010000102.1 GCA_947627475.1 uncultured Clostridia bacterium | reverse complement strand
GGTTTTATGTACAAAACCATTCGCCGTGATTCACCGATCCCGATGCTGAGCATTTGGCTGTACATCACTTTGGGCGTTTTTCAAACACAGATGAATATGGCCCGCAATGCGATTGCAGTTATGATGTGCTATTACGGAATGCAGTACATTTATAAACGGCAGCTGGGCAGGTATTTGTTGATTGTTGTAATTGCAATGACCATCCACATGAGCGCCCTTTTCTTTATCCCGCTGTATTGGCTGGCCAATATCAAATTTACGTATAAACGATTGTTTGCAGGTACAGTTACGGTGCTGGCGTCAAGCGTGATGGTAAATACATTAAAGCCGCTTGTTACTATGATCATGCCGGCAGTATATGTACGCTACATTGCTGCTAGCAGCGAAATATTTAAATTCGGATCTTTTTTCCTGGGCTTTTTCTATTTTTCATTGGCGGCGTTGGTCTTTGCAGTATCTGACAGTAAAAGCCGTATTGCGGTGGTGAACCAATACAATGTCGGAACATGGACAGTATTCTTTGGCTTGGGACTGTACCTCCTGGGGTACTCGTTCTCTTTTGGCACAAGAGGCGCGGCATTGTTCAGCCCTTATTTATGCATTTTCATTCCCCAAATGATCAACAACGGGATTCAGAGCCATCGGAAAAGAAAGCTGATCAGCGCAATAATCTATTTGCTTTGCGCAGGACAGTATATTGGCAGATTGTGTGTCAACAACATTGGAACAACGATGCCTTATACCTTTTTTTGGAGCTGAATACCGATAATCAAACAAAGGAGCGGATACAAAGCAATGGATCGCTACCAAAAGCATGAAATGCTCAAGAGAACCTTTTTCTGGCTGATGCCGTTATATTATTTTTGCAAAAATACATACATAAAAGCAATAAACGCCAAAAAGCTGCTAAAGAGCAAAGCGGCTGTGAGAAGCGTCAAAGGGATCCATAAAGGCGAGCGCTGCTTTATCATCGGCAACGGCCCCAGTCTGCGCGTGGAAGATTTGGAAAAGCTGACGGATGAGGTAACCTTCGCAACGAACCGCATTTTTTTGCTTTTTGATAAAACTGCCTGGAGGCCCACCTATTTCTGTGCTTCGGATCCCCAAATCATCGACAGCAGCCTGGAAGGAATAAAAAAACTTTCCTGCAAGAAGAAATTTATTGGCTTGGTAGGGCGGAATCATTACGAGAAAATCAAAGATGCCGTGTTCCTTTACCTTAAACAGGCAGACAATTTCCCGGATCTGCCCGGGTTTTCTGACGATATCAGTTCCAAGGTATACTGTGCGGCAACGGTAACCTACATGTGCTTTCAAGTGGCGGCGTATATGGGATTTAGTGAGATCTATCTGCTTGGGATGGACAACAACTGGTCAGTATACCGCAAAGCGGATGGAACGATCGTAAGGCAGAAAAACGTTGCCGATCATTTTGATGAAAAGTACGCGCCCCCCTTGATTTCGCCGGCACAGGGGGAAAAGTCAATTCTTGCCTACGAGAGCGCCCGCAAATATGCGCAGGAGCATGGCATCAAAATCTGCAACGCAACGCGGGGCGGCAAATTAGAAGTTTTTGAACGTGTGGATTTCGATTCACTGTTCCAATAAGAATCTCAAAATATCGGGGAGGATATTATGCAAAAGCTTGTGGTAGAGCATCCGAAAATCACGAATGGGATCGATGAAGCGCATACCCGTTTGTCGGCCACAGTGAGGACGGATCATTTTACAAAGGACCTATATTATGAGGTAGAAAACGAGTACGGCCAATACTTGTGTGAAGAACGCGGCGATGCCTTCCTGGTGGGGCTGCTGTACTTTGCCATGGTAAACGGGTACGATATGGAAATCAAGGCGCCGGTCTCGGAAAAACTGTATTACCAGCTCACAAAACAGTATATCCCGACCATGGCTAAAAACAGGCCGACCCTTTTTAACCTGATATCAGTCAGTGCACCGCTCGACAGCACCCCGATCAAGAATGCCGGTGCGGTTGGTGCAGCAGCCTCCCGAGGTGTGGATTTCTCCTATACGATTTTGAAAAATTCCAATCTGGAAGAAAAGAATTATAACATAACACACCTGATGATATGCAATTCTTATTCGAACTACGAAGGAGAAAATGAAACAAGAAATAGATTTGCAAGAAGTGTGAAAAATGCAAAAGAGTTAGCGCAAGCCTTGCAGCTGCCTGTGGTTGCCATTTACAGCAATGAACACGATTTTTGGTTCCCGCATATTATTAATTTGAATATGCTGCGATACATGGGTTTTGTCTACGCCGTGCAGCGGCTGTTCAGGGTATACAATTTTAGTGCTACCTATGAGTACAAAATTTTTAACTTGGACTCCATGCTTTCAGACCACTCGGAATTCTTTACGGCTCCTTTGATTTCCAATGAGAATCTTACGATTTACTCCTCCGGTTCAGAAGCAAGACGAGCCGAAAAAGTCGCTTATATTGCGGACGATCCGGTACTGCAAAAACTCTTGAGAGTTTGCAATGATAAAGAAGAAAACTGCTGTGAGTGCGTTAAATGCACACAAATACAGGCAGAACTCTGGTCAATTGGAAAACTGGATAAATTCCTTGAAGTTTTTCCCAAAAATAACTTTCAAAAAAATAAGAGCAGGATATTGCGCAAAATCGTAGCAAAAAAAAGCGATGATGACTTGGATGTTCTTAAGAATATGAAAAAGAACCATTTGCAGGTACCGCTTTCTGCCGCAATTCTGGGAAATCTTGAATATTATACATGGACACAAATCAAAGAATTGTTAAGAAATACACCGTATATTCGAGCGGCATATTTGAAAATGAAGTCCAGAAAAGTTACAAGTGACAGCGATCCGGTGAGTAAATCCTCAATGTTTAATAACAGCAAAGAGTACGCCGCACGGTACAACGATATCGTCTGGTAGAGCAGATAGAATGATCCGTTTTGACGGCAGCGAAGGAGGGTAAGCAAACGAAATATTCAATCCGTTCCATGGCAGATAAATATTCATCCTTGCCGCTTCCGCTCAGGGTTTCATTGCTTTATATGATTTGCAGCATCATAGAGCGGGGGATTTATTTCTTTGCCGTTCCGCTCTATACCCGGCTCTTGCCATCAGAGCAATATGGCGTTTATTCACTCTTTCAGTCTTGGGAATCGATCCTGATCATTTTCGCAACCCTGAATCTCTGGAACTATATGTTCAACAAAGGCATGATCAAGTTTGAACATTGCCGTGACCGGTTCGTATCCTCCCTGGTCGGTTTGAGTGGAACCAGCACGCTGCTGCTGTTTGTACTGTACCTTCTGTTCAGAGCCAGGTTTGAAGCACTGTCCGGTCTGTCATTTGCAATGGTCGGGCTGATGTTCGTGCGGTTCCTGCTGCAGCCGGCTTATCTGTATTGGTGTGCCCGGCAAAGGTTTGAGTCTGAT
>CANQWE010000101.1 GCA_947627475.1 uncultured Clostridia bacterium | reverse complement strand
TGGTGTTTGATATTCATGATTTGGGAACGCAACTTAAGCCTACTGGTCTGCTGGTTATCACTGATACTATTCTTAACCGCGTGACCCTGAACTGGAAGAAAGGCAAGCGCACCCATGTATTTATTGATGAGTTCCATGTGGTATTTGAGAATGAGTACAGCGGCGCTTTTTTCAATTCCGCATGGCGGCAGTTCAGAAAGCGTAACGCCTATCCCACGGCAATCACGCAGAATGTGGAGTATCTTTTGGACTCTGTGCAGGCCAGTACCATGCTTTCTAACTCTGAATTTGTCGTTATGCTCAATCAGGCAGCGTCCGACCGCGAAAAGTTGGCGCGGTTGCTGAATATTTCTAATGAGCAGATGAGCTATATCACCAACGCCGACGCCGGGTGCGGTCTTATCAAGTACGGCAGCGCCCTTGTGCCGTTTGTGAACCGGTTCCCCAAAGATACCAAGCTGTATCAGCTTATGACTACGAAACCCGGTGAGGGCGTTTTTGGTGGCGCAAATGTGACATCAAAGTCAAGTTTTTTGCAGGCAGAGGTGGGTGACAATGCCTGACATGAAAGCGCGAGATGTCGTAAAAGGCGCTGTCAAGACTATTGATAAATCCGCCGTCGCCGCCAAGCGCATAAAAGAGGCATATATCCGTACAAAGGAAAAAACAGAACATGACGTATATTCTGCCGAGAGTTCCCCGGACGAGTATGCGGCTGACCGTCTTTCAGGCGGTATGGCAACCGTGCCATACGAAATCGCCCACCAGCTTGATAAACAGGGGCGTAAAGGCGTTAAGGCCACCAAAGAAAATATTGAAAAGGTCAAGGAGCGGTTTAAGCGAGAACGGACAACCAACCTGCTGAAAAAACAGGCAGAAAAGCGCACCGGCGATGTGGTGCAGCAAACCGGCAATACCGCCAGTCGTGCCGCCAATATTGTCCAGCGCTCCACAGATACTGCCCGAAACGGAGTAAAGACCATCCAGCGTGAACAAAAGGCTGTAAAGACGTTTAACCGAGGGAAAAAGACTATCAAGCAGACGACAAAATCCACCGGTAAGGCGATGACAAAAGCCGCAAAAGGCACTCCGAAGACAGTGCAGAGATCCGTCAAGACCGCCGAGCAAACTGCCAAGGTAACGCTCAGGACCAGCCGGCAGGCCGCAAAAGCTGCCCAGCGTACTGCCCAGGCAACAGCGCGGGCGGCAAAAGTGACGGTGAAAGCCACAATTGCCGCAGCCAAGACAATCGCTGCAGTAACAAAGGCTTTGATTGCGGCCATTGCCGCCGGTGGCTGGGTTGTTGTCGTTGTAATTATCCTGATCTGCCTGATTGGATTGATTGTCGGTTCCTGCTTCGGAATTTTCTTCTCTGGCGAAGATACCGGCACTGGGCAGACCATGCAGACTGTGGTGCGTGAGATCAATGAGGACTATCAATCCCAGCTTGACACCATCAAGGCGAATATTTCCTATGATGTGTTGGAAATGTCCGGCTCCCGTGCTGTCTGGCCGGAGGTACTGGCAGTCTATGCGGTAAAAACGACCACCGACCCGGACAACGCCCAGGAAGTTGCTTCTATGGACGATCCCAAAAAAGCAATTCTGAAAGATATATTCTGGCAGATGAACACCATATCTTCCCACACAGAAACGGCGATTGAAACAGTCGTGGAAGAAACGGATGACGGTAACGGGAACATCGTGGAAACTGCTACTACCGTGACCCGGACAACACTGTATATCACCGTTAGTCATAAGACGGCGGAGGAAATGGCAGACTGTTTCCATTTCAACGCCGATCAGCGCCAGCAGCTCGCCGAGCTGCTGGCGGAGGGAAATAGTGGTATGTGGCGCGCCGTCCTATATGGCATTAGCGCCGACGCTGGCGGGTTCTCTGCAGTCGCGCTTTCACAAATCGGCAATGTAGGCGATATAATAGAGCAATTATTAAAAGGGGACAGTGAGTCCAAACACTGCCCCCTTTCTTACATTACAATGCAATGTCAGATTCGGTTATTAGACTTAGTATCCCTACCTGTAGATAACAAATGCTCTATATCAACATATGAATAGCAAAAAGTAGCACACTTTGTTTCTTAGTACTGTTTATTCTAAAAATAAAGCTCATGAAAAGAATCTTTTAAAACAATAGGTTTACATTTTGGCTATTTCCATCTCTCTATTATCAAAGAGGATGTGAAATAGTTATGGAACTATTTAATCTGATTCAAAAAGCACAGGTGAACATGAATGATATTCTGGATTTGATTACTTTATTTGACCCCCTCATTAAAAAGTATGGATATTTACTAGGTTATGATGATGCTTACAATGATATGCGGTTACAATTTATTGAAATTATCATTAAAATTGATTTGGAAAACATGAAAAGCTTAAGTGATGGTTCACTTATTGTGTATATTAATAAGAGCCTTCGTAATGAATACATAAATAAATCAAAAAAGCAATCAGAATATAAGTATCGAAATCGTTTTATAAGTGATGTTTCAGAACAGGAAGCGGCAGTACTTCAACGTTATATGTCTGCTACTGATTCTTATTTTGAATTAGAGTACAAATCTATTTATAGTTCCTTAACACAGACGGAGTTTGAAACAGTTTTGCTTATATATTATTACGGATTTACAGTTTCTGAAATCGCAAGATGTAAACATATCTCCAGACAAGCAGTAAATCAACTTAAAAATAAAGCAATTCAAAAACTGCGACCACAATTTATGTAAAAGGTGATTTTATGGAACAGAGTATGGAACTTGTTTTGGAATTAACAAGAGTATTTAATTACCGGGAAAACTGTATTCAAAGATTGCTTCAAGAAGTGTCCGATTGGCCCAAAGTGCTGGGGTGGTTGGCTTATAATAGAATGGGCGGAGCGGCCTTTTATATTTTGCAGAAATTAGGGCTGTTATCCAAAGTAAATCGAGAATTTAGAACAGCCCTCACAGCAATGTTTCAGTATAACCTTTCCAAGCAAGAGCTATTTTTGCAGGGACTTTCTTATTTATCTCAAATATTCCAACAGGCAGAATTTCCGTATGCTTTTTTAAAAGGAGCGTATTTATCTACATGCATTTACCCACCTGGCATACGAACTTCAAATGATTATGATGTTTTGATCTCAAAAGATAATGTCGCGAAATGTGAAAAGTTGCTTTTGGATAACGGATTTACACAAGGCAAATATTTAATTGATAAAGATGAAATACAAAAAGCAACTCGAGCAGAAATAATATCTTCCAGAATGAATAGGGGAGAAACAGTTCCTTTTTTAAAAAGATATCAGGGAAAAATAATTGAGTTGGACATCAATTTTTCTTTGGATATGGTTCCGGGGTTTTTAATAGACACAATAGGCTTTCGTGTGGGTCAGTTTTCGCTGCAAGGTCTTAGTGAAGAAAAATGTTTCATGTATTTGTGTATGCATTTGTTCAAAGAAGCTAGTGTATATAACTGGGTGAAAATAGGGCGGGATCTATCGTTATATAAGTTTTTGGATATTTATGCCTTCTTGTTACAAAAGGGAAAAAGCTTTTGGGAAAATCTTGCTGAGCAGATACTTCAATATGGATGTGAGAGAGAATGCT
>CANQWE010000100.1 GCA_947627475.1 uncultured Clostridia bacterium | reverse complement strand
ATCTGCGGTATCGTCTTCATCTGTGCCGCCATCAGAGGTATTATAATCGTCCATAGATACAACATCCTGGATCACTGCATTTTCTGCTTCTATGATTTCCGCAATCGTTTGATCATCTAAAAACAAGCCCGGCACCCACTTGGTAGCACTGGCTTGAAGTGCAGACTGAACAGCCAGATTCCTTGCTGTTTCGCTGGGCCCCTTTGCAATCATAAAACAAAGAGCAAAAACGGCGTATACAGTCAAAAACAGGACAGCGCCGAATATGGCAGCGCCTCTGCCGATATATTTCCCCACGGAGCGTTTACGCTTTTGCGTCTCAACAGCAGACCCTGATTCACCCGTCTTTACCGGATTCTCATGCACTTGTGTTTCCCTTTGAACTGCAGGTTTGGGAAATGGGACTTCCTTCACAGGTGTACGTTTGGGCGCCTGGAAATTTTGCGCCGGTGTCTGTCGAGGAGGACGCACATTTGCCGGCTGAAACTGCCGGCTGGGCGGATATGCATATTCCCGTGGCTTTGGGCGCTGCTGTGTACCGCTTACGGCAGGATTTCCCGGGGACTTTTTCCCAGGTGCGCATGTAGTATCAGCGGGATCCAAATCCAAATCCAGCTTGGACAGACGAGCTCTTCTGGCTTCCGCACGCCTTTGCTCATCCATTTGATGGTGCTCTTTCAAATCTTGTGGCATTTTCCTTCTTCCTTTATTTTACTTTAAATAATTAGTAAGGTATTTGCTGTCGATGGTGCTGGTTACAAGCTCCTGCAGCGCGGTGAGAGACATCGTGTTGTTATAATAGGTACGCACAGCGTGCTGACTTGCCAATTCCTCCGTATAGTCCTTTAAAAGATATACTTTGTTTCCGTAAAAGCTTCTGGGATAATGGCATACGGTAGGGGTAAAATCTACGTTGCTCCAAGCAGCCCGCTGATCGCCTACCTTGGTAATCTCAAAAGTGATCATGCCGCCTACTGCATTGATATACCGGTCCTGCTCATGGACAAAATTGCCAAGAGAGTATACACACAGCGTGGTTCCGCCGTCCGGACGCTTGATTTCCTCAATGGGCTGCAGTACATGGGGGTGATGTCCCAAAATCACATCAGCTCCCCAGTCAGCCATTTTCTTAGCATAATTTTTCTGTTCCTCACTGGGTGTGAGACTCCCCTCCTGCCCCCAGTGCACACTGACAATTACAAAATCTGCATTTTCTCTGGCCTCAGTGATCTCTCCCTCCAAATCTGCATATTTTAGATAGGACGCATAGAGGCCATATTCTGCAGGGTCACTGCCAAGATTTGTTCCATAGGTATAGGAAAGAAATGCAATGCGGATATCATTTTTATCGTAATATGTAATATATTTGCCGTTTTCCTGCTCTTCATGGCAGCCGGTAACGGTCACTCCTCTGGCCTTCCAATTTTCGTAGGATTCTTTTAGTCCCAGTGCGCCTTTATCCAGCATATGGTTATTCGCAAGATTTATGATATCAAAGCCCGCATCCGTCAGATCATATGTCAGATCTACGGGACTGTTGAAGTCCGGGTAGGAGTTTGGTGCATGGCTTTGGGATACAGGTGTTTCCTGATTAATAAAGGCAATATCTGCCGCAGAAATCATACTGCGCACGTTATCGTAAATCGGAGCAAAATTATAAGTTCGCCCACCGGGGATAGCCTGACTCGCTGCGTCACGGTAAGTCCCATAGTAAATAATGTTGTCGCCGCATCCAAGAAACGACAGGGAACGTGTGACGTCCGCCTCAGTTGCTGTGGATTCCGGTGTCGGAGCTTCCGTATTCGGTTGTGTGTCAGAGGTCTCTGCTGTAGCTCCAGAATCCGCTTCCCCTGTAGAGCGCAGGGCGCAGGATGTGAGCAGCAGCACAGCAGCAAGGATGCTCCACAATTTGATACGCATGTACATAATCCCCCAAAAACTTCTGTTCACTGTTATAATAGCATAAACATTGTACCATTGCAATAGAAAATACAAAAAGGGGAGTGCAGCTGCACTCCCCTTTTCAAATCATTACTTACTCAGCAGCATATACACTGACGCGCTTTCTACCGCCTGCGATATGCTCAAATTTTACTTTGCCGTCAATCAGGGCAAAGAGCGTATCGTCTGTACCTCGGCCAACATTGTTGCCGGGATGGATATGTGTTCCCCGCTGACGAATAATAATGTTTCCTGCCGTTACAGCCTGTCCGTCAGCTTTCTTGACGCCAAGGCGTTTGGACTCACTGTCTCTGCCATTTTTGGTAGAGCCGACACCTTTTTTATGTGCAAAAAACTGCAAATCGATTCTAAGCATGATTCTTTCCTCCATCTAATTTTGAGGCGGTTATGCTTCAACCTCTTCAACCTCTAAAAATTCGTAATACTCTTCCACCAAATCATTGAGCTGGAAAAAATATCCCTGAAACATGCCGGAAATCGCATACTGTTTTTTTTCTTCTTCAGCATACTCCGGCAATGCGGCCATCGCTTTCACAGAAATTGTGGTAGCGCCTTCGTTGACTTCGTAGTCCACATCGGCGGCGTAGGAAATCTCGATGGTGTTGATGATCAGCATCGTCATAGCAGAGAGCGCTGCGCACAGCACATCATCGCCAGATTCGCCAAATCCTGTATGGCCGGTTTCCTCAAAGCCATAATAAAAGCCGTTTCTTTTAAAAAACTTGACGTGGGTCATTCCAACACCGCTTATGCTTCGATCTTTACGATCTCAACCTTGGTGTAAGGCTGACGGTGGCCCATTTTTCTTTTTTCGTTTTTCTTAGGCTTGTAGGTCAGAACAGTAATTTTCTTGCCCTTACCGTTTTTCACTACCTTACCGGTTACTTTTGCACCGTTCAGCATGGGAGAACCAACCTGCACATTGCTGCCGTCTCCACATACCAAAACCTTGTCAAATGCTACATCAGAGCCTTCTTCTGCTGTCAGTTTTTCAACGAAGATAACATCTCCTTCGCTGACCTTGTACTGCTTTCCGCCGGTTTCAATCACTGCGTACACGAAAAGCACCTCTCTTTCTTATATGTCTCGCTGGATCGGGTTAGCAAATCTGCTATTGAATACCCATACCACGCGGCATCTTATATAATAGCACATTTTCATATGAAATGTCAAGGATTTTTACATTTTTTTACCGACTGCCTTTTTTGCTGCTGTAAGGGTGTTTTCGAGCAGCATGGTAATGGTCATCGGTCCTACCCCTCCGGGCACCGGGGTAATGGCGCCGGCCACCTGACTGCAGGATACGAAATCCACGTCCCCACACAGCTTTTTGTCTTCCGAGCGGTTCATCCCGACATCGATCACCACCGCGCCGGGCTTAATCATATCGCCGGTAATAAAGTTGGCTCTGCCGATAGCCACTACCAAAATATCAGCTCGCCGGGTTACCTGCGCCAAATCTTTGGTCTTGGAGTGGCAAATCGTCACCGTCCCGTTTGCGTGGAGCAGCAGCATCGCCTGCGGCTTGCCTACAATATTGCTTCTGCCTACTACGACGCATTCCTTGCCAGAGATTTCTATCCCTTCATACTCCAATAGCTTCATTACGCCAGCGGGAGTACAGGGGAGAAAATCATAATCCCCGATCATAATCTTGCCGGTGTTCGCCGGATGGAACGCATCCACGTCCTTTTCCGGCGGAATGGCCGCAATCACCGCATCC
>CANQWE010000099.1 GCA_947627475.1 uncultured Clostridia bacterium | reverse complement strand
GCGCTTCCGGCAATCCACTGACCGAAAATTTTGCCCCAGCCGAATTTCGCCCAGCCGGAGTCGGCCATCGTGAAATGGATTCCATCATCTTCCACCTTCTGCCAATATTTTGCAGTAGTGATATGGCCCAGAGGGTATGTAAAATTATGGGCGATCATTTTGGGCATTCCCGTCGTACCGGAGGAAAAATAAATGAGCATGGTATCCTCCGGGCGGGGAGCATCTTCCCCTGCAGGGCGGACAAACGCAGTAGAGGCAGCCTGCATATGCGCACGGAAATCCATAAATTCCTCGCCGAAGCGCGCCTGTACGTCGTTACCCACCAACGCAATAGTCCTTACACCCGGACATGCGTCTCTGCTGGCACGCATGTGCTGAATCACTTCCTCGTCCTCTGCCATACAGACCATTTTTACATCCGCGCACTCACAGCGATAAATAATATCCTTGGGCGTGAGCTGATACGTCGCCGGGATCACAGTAGCGCCCAGCTTTGCAAGAGCAATAATGATGAGCCAAGCCTCCGGCCGTTCCTTCATCATCATCATGACTGTATCACCCCGGCCGATTCCGCAGGAAGCAAACACATTGGCGCACTGATCAGAAAGCCGCTTGATATCTCCGAAATTATACCGGGTAATCACGTCGCTTTCATCCACATGGATTAAGGCCTGCTTTTCAGGGCACAGACGCGCATATTCATCTACTACGTCATAGCCAAAATTAAAATTCTTTGGAACATTTACCTTATAATTTTTCTTGAAATCTTCGTAGGAATCGAATTCTATACGAGGCAGAAATTTGGACAAAAGATTCATTGAAACAACCATGCCTTTCTTTTTCTTTACCCCATGCAGCAACGCAGGGGGAGCGTGAAACCGTGTATTTGGAGCAAGGCCTTCTCCTTTTTCACGCCGGACACCTTTTTTATTACATCATTAAATAGTCGCATCACTCGTTGATTACGGTGAGAAACCGAGCGGGTGCATCTACACAATGCTGGCCGTGAGGGATGCCTGGATTAAAATAAATGCTGTCGCCGGTATGGAGCACATGCTCCCGTTGCCCAATAGTCACCACCACAGAGCCCTCTAACACAAAGTTGAATTCCTGTCCCGCATGGGTCACCAATTCCGGTTTTTCATCGGAAGGCTGAAGGGACACGATCATAGGCTCCATTTCCCTGCCGATAAAGTTATAAGCCAGGGAGGTAAACCGATACCCGGCAAAGCGCTCTACACTGACACCGCGTCCCCCGCGCACGATGGTATAGTCTGCCATGCGGGGGCCGTCTCCACACAAAAGGACTGTAGGATCCACGCCGAACTCGCTGGCGATCAAATACAACTTTCCCACAGGAATATCATCCTGTGCATTTTCGTATGCCAGGTACTGCTGCTCACTGGTTCCGATTTTTTCGGCAATAACTTTTGCAGGCATGTCCAAAATTTCCCGCATTTCGCGCACGCGTGATGCGATCATTTTCAATTCATCAATCATGATCATAATCCTTTCCAAGGTAGATCTTATGGGAATGTGTAAGTAGTATAGCACAATTTTCAGGAATTGACAATTCTTTTTTTCAATATCACTCCTCAGTTATAAAAGAAATTCTACATATTTTGCGAGCACCGCTCTTGCTTTTTTCCTCCATGTACCGTATAATAGAGAAGATTTAATAGTTTAGAGAGAGTGTAGCCTTATGAAAACAGAACTACAGATTTTTTTAGACCGGTTTCCTTACCCCTCTGAGGCAAAAACAGCGCTATTGCAGGGACTTGATCAAATTCTCTCCAATGCAGAGGCCGCCCGCCTGCTGCTTACTCCTATAGAAGCTTACAAAAATGGGGCGTCTATAGATTATGGCGCGGCGATACAGGATGCAGCAGCTGCAGGCGCTGCCGCCGGTGTCCATGAGTATACCGCACAGTTTCTCCTGTTCGCATGTATGGGGGAATCCCTGCGGCTGCGTTATAAAGAAAAAGGAATAGATGAAGCAATTTGGTATGATTCTATGATGGATCTGATCTACAAATTGCACGAATGTCATGCGCTGCATGGAATTTGGGGGACTTTTGTGGCGTTTTGGTATGACGGATTCTTCGCAATGACTCGGTTTGCCCTGGGGCGCCTGCAGTATGAAGTCACGACTTACTATCTGACCGACACTTACAGTGGACATGGTATAACCATGAAACGGGATGAAAAGAAAGTTCTCAACACCCACATCCCTTCCAGCGGTCCGCTGCGTCACGAGGATGTGCTGGATTCCTACAGACGCGCCTATCAGTTTTACAACGATCTGACCATCAACGGGATGCTGCCTATCATATGCGGTTCCTGGCTACTGTACGACAGACTGAAAGAATTTTTGCCTGCGGATTGCAATATCATCCGTTTCCAATCGGATTTTGAAATTGTGAACAACATAGAGTTGGGCGGCTTCGACGAATGCTGGCGTATTTATAATATGAATTATCCCGGCGATCCTGCCCTGCTGCCCAGAAATACTTCCCTGCAGCGCAGATATGCAGACTGGTTGGCTGCCGGCGGTGTATCCGGTGCAGGATATGGAATTTTATGGTTTGACGGAGAAAAAGTAGTTAAATAATCTATTAGGAGGAAAAAGATGCGAGCAATTATATCGGTGATCGGAAAAGATACCTTTGGCATTTTAGCCAAAATCAGTTCCGTTTGTTTTGAAAACCGCGCCAATGTAGTGGACGTAACCCAGTCGATTCTCCAAGATATGTTTGTAATGGTAATGATGCTGGATATTTCCCATAAAGACTGCAATTTTCTGAAGCTGAAAGGGGATCTGGAAGCCCTGAGCACACAGATCGGTATGCAGATCAATATCATGCACGAAGATATCTTTCATTCCATGCACAGAATTTGAGGGGGTACCCATGCTGAATTTAGGCGACATAATGGAAACCATCAATATGATCCAGAATGAAAATCTGGATATACGCACCATCACCATGGGGATTTCCCTGCTGGACTGCTGCGACAGCGATATTGACGTCTCCTGTAAAAAGGTGTATGACAAAATTCTGCGTAAGGCCGGAGATCTGGTCACTGTAGGAGAGGATATCTCCAAGCTGTATGGAATTCCGATCATCAATAAACGGGTGTCTGTGACCCCCATTGCCATGCTGCTTGCTGCAAGCGGCGGGGACCCTGTAAAATATGCAAAAACCCTGGACCGGGCCGGCAAAGAAATCGGCGTAAACTTTATCGGCGGCTATTCCGCGCTGGTACATAAGGGCTTCTCCGCTGGAGATATAGAATTGATCCGTTCCATTCCCCAGGCGCTGAGCGAAACCGACCAGGTTTGCTCATCCGTAAACGTTGGCACCACAAAAGCCGGCATCAATATGGATGCAGTGGCGCTTATGGGACAGGTAGTTGTAGAAGCTGCAAAATGTACACAAGATAAAAACTGTATCGGCCCCGCAAAATTGGTGATATTCTGCAATGCGCCTGAGGATAATCCTTTTATGGCAGGTGCATTTCATGGAATCGGCGAGCCGGATTGTGTGATCAATGTAGGGGTGTCCGGACCCGGTGTGGTACGGGCAGCGCTTTCCAAATATCCAGACGCAGATCTGAACCGTATTGCAGATATCATTAAAAAAACAGCCTTTAAAATTACGCGAATGGGACAACTGGTGGGTACAGAGGCATCCAAACGGCTGGGTGT
>CANQWE010000098.1 GCA_947627475.1 uncultured Clostridia bacterium | reverse complement strand
TGCGCCTGCAAAAACCATCAACAAAAATGCCACAATAAAAATCGGGTCTCGCAGCATAGAAAGAGCCCCGTGCTCTCCATCGTGCACAGTCATATCCACCATAGGGACTCTTGCAAAAAATATACTGTTGAAAATGGGGATCAGCGCCCACAGTAACGGCAGAAAAAACCAAAGGGAGCTACCGATCACGCGCAGCAGTGCAGTCGTCACCAGAATGACAAAGGCCTGGCCCCAGGAGTAAAAGGAATGCATTAGAGACATAGGAGAGCCACCGGCATTTTCGTCCTTAGGGAGCGCCTCCATAAGCGGACTGAGAACTACCTCTGCCAGTCCGCTGCCAGCAGAATAGACAATAACTGAAATCATTACCGCAACTTCCGGCATGAAAATTCTCGGTAAAAAAGAAAGGAGAATCAGTCCCGCAGCACAGGTCGCCTGACTCCATACGGACAAAGCGCGAAAGCTGGCCTTTTCTATAAATTTAACGGAAAGCAGATCGATACCGATCTGTACCAAAAATGTCACCAAAGTAATTGCGGCAATATAGGAAAGAGAAAAATGATAGGTATTTTGAAAAATGACAAACAACAAAGGTGCAAGATTGACTACGATCGCCTGGGTTACATAACCCGTATAACAGGCAATCCGTGTCCGTTTAAAGTTTTGCGGCATAATATGGGTCTCCAAAAACAAATTTAATGAAACAATACAGTGGCAATGACAGATACGCCTCCGCCAACCATCAACAGTGCCAGAAAAATGGCTACTGTACGTACAATGATTTTTTTCGTTTTTTCTGACATAAAACGCTCCATTCTACCTGTGGATGTGCCTACAGTTTTATTCTATACCAATCTGCATCTCGCCAAGATCCGGCACCAGCAGGGGCGATCCCACTGCAGGAATTTTGATTTTTCTGCACTTGGCTGCATCTGGAAAGCGTTCCAGCTGCTGTCCATAATACACACCGTTGATCAACTGTTTTTTACGCAGTTGATACAAAATTACACCTGTAGATGTACGGGTGGTTTTCTCCGGAATCAGGGAAGATTTTATCAAAATACCCTTCCCCGCATCGGATACAATTAGCAGCTCCATTGGTTCCTTCTCGTAAATTGCTGCAATCAGCGGCGCCGTATCAGAATAGGCGCCGGTCAGCCGTTTGCGGTTAGATTTCGTCTCGTAAGCGGACAGAGGAATACGCACGCCCTTTCCATTTTCAAAAATAAAGATCACATGGTCCTCGCCGCTACAGGAAGCATTGATGATTTTCATGAGCATAGGGCGCTCATTTTCTTCAAATTCCAGTTTTCCCGGAAGGAAATCTCCCAAAACAGAAGCTTTTACCGGATCAAAGTCCGCCAACTTTGCTTTGTATACCCGCCGCTGGTCGGTGAATACCAAAAATTCGTCCTTGTTTTCGCAGTCCTCGCTCCAAAGGATCTCATCCCCATCCTTCAGGCGTTGTTCATCGTTGCCCCTTAGAGATTGGTGCGTAATCTTTTTGAAATACCCGTCTCTGGTGAGAACGACTCGACAGGCATAATTTTCTACCGTATCGATTACAGCCGGTTCCTGCAATGTATCCGCATAAATCAGCTGGGTTTTCCGGGGTTTGCCGTATTTCTTTTTCACTTCTTTCAGCTGGTCGGCAATCAGGGCTTTCATTTTAATCTCGTCTGCCAAGGTTTCTTCGATGTCCTTGATTTCTTCTTGAAGGCTTTCGATTTCATGTACCCGATTAATCAAATACTCATGATTCAAGTGGCGCAGTTTGATTTCAGCCACATATTCCGCCTGTACCTGGTCGATAGCAAAGCCCTCCATCAGCCGAGGCACTACATCCGATTCCTTTTCTGTCTCCCGTATGATGCGGATCGCCTTGTCGATGTCAAGCAGGATCTTGCTCAGTGCCTTGAGCAAATGGAGCCGATCTTTTTTCTTCTGCAGTTCAAAGCGCAGTTCCCTGCCCACGCACCCCATACGAAAGCGGATCCATTCCTGAAGAATGCCGATAATTCCAAGCTGTCGGGGGGAGGAATCGATCAGTACGTTGAAGTTGCAGGCAAACTCATCCTGGAGAGGTGTCAGCTTATATAGCTTTGCCATCACTGCTTCCGGGTCCACGCCCCGGCGCAAGTCCAGTGTCAGTTTGAATCCGTTCAGATCGATCTCATCTCGGACGTCCGTCACTTCCTTCAGCTTACCCTCTTTGATTAAATCTACGATCTTTTTGATGATCAACTCGATGGATGTGGAGTAAGGAATCTGCAGAATATCGATACAGTTATTTTCCTTATCATAACCATATCGAGCACGCAGACGCACGCTGCCGCGCCCCGTTTCATAGATAGATTGCATTTGTGCCCGATCGTATATCAGCATACCGCCGCCCGAAAAATCCGGCGCTTTGATCAAGTCTAATATTTTATCTACAGAAAGGCCCGGATTTTTTAAGAGGGCAATGGTACCATCGCACACCTCTGCCAAATTGAAGGAACATATGTTGGAGGCCATACCTACGGCAATTCCCATATTGGGCGATACCAAAATATTGGGGAACGTAGTAGGCAGCAGTGTAGGTTCGGTGGTTGTATTGTCGTAATTGGGAACCATATCCACCGCATTTTTGTCGATCCCCATGAAAATCTCGTTACAGATCTTATCCAGACGTACCTCTGTATAACGGGAAGCAGCATAAGCCATATCCCGGCTGTATTGCTTTCCAAAGGACCCTTTGGAATCTATAAAGGGATGCAGCAATGCCTCGTTTCCCCGGGTGAGACGTACCATAGTTTCATAAATGGAAGCGTCGCCGTGGGGGTTGAGACGCATCGTCTGTCCCACCACATTGGCACTTTTTGTACGGGGGCCGCTAAGCAGTCCCATTTTGTACATGGTATAAAGGAGTTTTCTGTGGGACGGCTTAAAGCCGTCTATTTCCGGTATCGCTCTGGAGATAATCACGCTCATTACATAGGGCATATAGTTTGTTTCAATGGTTTCCGTAATGGGCTGATTTACAATCTCCGCATGCACTGCCGGAGTTTCTTCCACTTTCTTCTTTCTTGCCATGAATCATGTCCGTCCTTTTATTACTTCACATCCGGCTGCCCGGATAATACGATTGTACAGCGCAAGGTATTCGTCTGTTTTTGGGGGCAGCGGCGCATATAGAACCGGTACCTGCAAATCGTCCGCCTCCCGCAGGATACGGAAGAGATTGTGCATCTGCCCGGCAGGATCTTCCCTTGCGCCAAGATCCATGACCTTCCTGCCTGCAAACCGATCCAAATCTTCTGTATAAGCCAGCACGCCGGCATTGCCGGCCTGCCGGTTTACAAAATCCACAAAGCCCGCTGTATCCTCTACAAGGATCAGTCTGGTTTTCGGTGCATAGTGCCGGTATTTCATTCCCGGAGACTGCGGATGATCTCCTGCAGCATCCGGATCCAGCACTGCGGGAGAAACCATAACGTTTTTTACAATGGCCGAAAGCTCTCGGGGAAGCACCTCGCCGGGACGCAACAGTATACACCCGTCCTCTGTCAGTCGGATCACG
This sequence comes from uncultured Clostridia bacterium, assembly GCA_947627475.1. Taxonomy (GTDB): domain Bacteria; phylum Bacillota; class Clostridia; order Oscillospirales; family CAG-272; genus Avispirillum. The sequence continues at coordinate 174 of CANQWE010000098.1, read as the reverse complement.
GTAGATTCTACGCCAATAGAGCATTCACCGCCGTCCAGGATCATATCTACTCTGCCGAAAAGATCTGCCGCCACGTGGGCGGCCGTTGTAGGAGAGGGGGACCCGGAAAGATTGGCGCTGGGCGCGGCGATCGGCACGCCTGCTGCCTGAATCAGGCGCCTGGCAGCAGGATGA
>CANQWE010000097.1 GCA_947627475.1 uncultured Clostridia bacterium | reverse complement strand
GCATGGAATCGACGCTCCGCCGGAATTGGATCGGCATTGCGCACCATGGTCTTTTACGAGGCACCCCATAAACTGCGCAGGACTCTTTCAGATATGGAACGGGCCTTCGGCAGTCAGCGCAGGATCACCTTATGCAGAGAACTGACCAAGCTAAACGAAGAGACGATTCGCACTACTTTGGGAGAAGCAGTAAAACTGTACGAAACAAAGGATCCAAAGGGAGAATATGTTTTGGTGCTGGAAGGTGCCTCGTCCTGCACAGACGACGCAGAAGCGGCTTTTCCGGAAAATCCTAAAAAACATGTGCAGCTGTACATAGACATGGGTATGCGCAATATGGACGCTATTAAAGCGGCGGCGAAAGATCGCGGCGTGCCGAAAGCAGAGCTGTATAAAGCGCTGATCGACGCAAAAGAGGAATAAAATGCCTTTCTGCTATTGAAATTCCTTTCTTTTTTGGGTATAATAATAAAAACACTGGAAAAGGAGAGAGCGGCATGCTGTATTGGAAGCGAATGCCTTCGGGCATATACCACGAGGCAAATCAAAACAAACATTGTGCTGCTATTTATGGATAAACCTATCCTATAGGACAGCACTGCTGTCCTATTTTCATTTATAAGGAGACTTTGGATCATGGAAAAAGAAAAGTTTTATATCACTACAGCCATTGCCTACGCTTCCCAGAAGCCCCACTTTGGAAATACCTATGAAGTAATCATGACAGACTGTATCGCCCGGTATAAGCGGCAGCGGGGATATGACGTATTTTTTATGACCGGTACAGACGAGCATGGTCAAAAGGTGGAAAATCTGGCAAAGGAGGCTGGCGTCTCCCCAAAGGAATACGTGGATCGTGTTTCCGGTCAAATCAAAGAAATCTGGGATCTAATGGGAGCCAGCTATGATCACTTTATCCGCACAACGGATGCAGATCATGAAAAAGCCGTACAGCATATTTTTAAAAAGCTGTACGACCAGGGCGACATATATAAAGGAGAATATGAGGGCTGGTACTGTACTCCCGATGAGGCATTTTTCACAGATACTCAGGTAACCGATGGAAAATGTCCCGACTGCGGTCGCCCGGTGCAGCGTGCAAAGGAAGAAGCATACTTCTTTAAAATGAGCAAATATGCGGACCGCCTGATCCGGCATATCGAAGAAAACCCGGAATTTATTGAACCGGAGTCCCGCCGCAAAGAAATGCTCAACAACTTTTTGTATGCAGGACTCCAGGATTTGTGCGTTTCCCGTACTTCTTTCAAATGGGGAGTCCCCGTCACCTTTGACGACAAGCATGTCATTTACGTCTGGATCGACGCACTTTCCAACTATATTACCGGGCTGGGTTTTGACCCGGATCAGCCACAGAGCGAAAATTATAAAAAATACTGGCCTGCCGATGTGCATATTATCGGCAAGGATATCCTGCGTTTCCACACGATCTACTGGCCGATTCTCCTGATGGCGTTGGGAGAACCCCTTCCCAAAAAGGTGTTTGGTCATCCCTGGTTCAACGTCGGCCAGGACAAAATGAGCAAATCCAGAGGCAATGTATTTTATGCCGACGATATGGCAAAGCGATTTGGCGTAGACGGCGTGCGGTATTATGCCCTTTCCGAAATGCCCTATGCCAACGACGGCTCCATTACCTATGAAAATGTAATCACCCGTTACAACAACGACCTTGCAAATAATTTGGGCAATCTGGTAAGTCGGACTATTGCCATGGCAAAAAAATATTTTGACGGGTTTGTTCCCTCCCCTTCCACTGGGGCAGCTCCGGATCAGGAACTGAAAGATACCGTTTCTCAGACAATTTTACAGTTCCAGCAGCAAATGGATAGCTACCACATTGCAGACGCAATGGAAACGGTATTTTCCATGCTGCGCCGGGCCAACAAATATATCGATGAAACCACTCCCTGGACTCTTGCCAAGGATCCAGACGCTAAGGCCCGTCTGGGTACTGTTCTCTATAACCTGCTGGAATCCATTCGGATTGCAGCAGTGCTGCTTACCCCTGCAATGCCTGCAACCTGCGATGCCATCTTCGAACAGCTTGCTACAGATAAAAAGGATTACGATTCTCTATCCGTCTTTGGCGCTCTGGAACCGGGCAAGCCGCTGGGAGAAGCGACCATGCTTTTTTCCCGGATCGATGAAAAGAAAATGCTGGAAGAAATCGCGGCGGAGGCTGCCGCAAAAATGCCTGCTGTACCGGAAAAGCCGGAAGGTGTGGCACAAATCGGCATTGACGACTTTCTGTCTGTGGAGCTGCGCAGTGCTCAAATTGTGGCTTGTGAAAAAGTAGCGAAAGCAAAAAAGCTCTTAAAACTGGAGGTAGATCTCGGTTATGAGCGGCGGCAGGTCGTATCCGGTATCGCCGCATTCTATACGCCGGAAGATCTGATCGGTAAAAAAATCATCGTAGTAGCAAATTTGAAACCGGCCAAATTGTGCGGTATCGAATCCAATGGGATGATCCTCGCATCCGGAGAAAAGCAGATCCGCGTTGTCTTTCTGGCGGAAGATACTCCCCTGGGCGAGCGCATTCGATAAAATTTTCGGGGGAGGCGGGCCTCCCCCTTTTCTATGGAGAAATCTATGAAACTTTATGATGCACATACCCATTATTACGATGAAAAATTTGCAAGGGAATATCCCGGCGGTACCCATGGAGCAATCGCAGATTCCTTTGCCGCCGGTGTGTGCGGGTTTCTATGCGCCGGCACCAACCCGGACACCACCAAAGCTTCCATTGCCCTTGCAGAGCAATATGAAAACGTGTATGCCAGTTCCGGACTCCATCCCCAGGATACAGCAGATTATTCTATAGCAGAGCTTCCTACAGTGCTGTCTGCTGTAGAATCTCTGCTGGACCATCCAAAAACGGTTGCCTTGGGCGAGATAGGCCTGGACTATCACTGGGATCCGGACCGCATGGTACAAAAAGAAGCCTTTGATGCACAGCTTTCGATGGCAGCCGCCAAAGGGCTTCCCGTAATCATCCACGACCGGGAAGCCCACGGAGATACGATGGATTTGATCCGGGTGCACAAAAACGCAACTGGTATGATCCACAGCTACAGCGGCAGCGGAGAGATGGTGCGGGAATATGTACGAATGGGCTGGTATATCTCCTTTAGCGGTCCGCTCACCTATAAAAACGCAGAAAAGCTGCGGGCTGCCTGTAAAATGGTTCCCCCGGACAGACTGCTCATTGAAACAGACTGTCCCTATCTTCCCCCCGTTCCCCACAGAGGCAAAATCAATACCTCCGCTTTGATGATTCATACACTAGAAACCATGGCGGAATGCGTGGGGCTTTCCATCCAGGAAATGGCTGCGCAAACGGTCGAAAATGCTTGTCGTATGTTTCATATCTCTCTTTTATGAATTTTCTGTAAAAGCCCTTGCATATTGGGGTATGGATAGGTATAATAGAAATATATTCCAGTTTGATTACAAAAATAGAAAGGCCCCTTTTATATAAGGGAATGTGTGACGTACTATGAACTTGTCCCCTGTACTTTTGGACGAAGCTGCCGCGAGTGCCAGCGGAGGCCAATGGATCGGAACCATCGTTATGATTCTCGCTATGGTGGCGATCTTCTACTTTTTCCTGTATAGACCCCAGAAGAAGCAGGAAAAAGCCGCTGCAGAAATGAAGAATTCTTTGGAAGTGGGTGATGAAATCACCACGATTGGTGGAATTATCGGGGAGATCATCTCTATTAAAGACGAGACTTGCGTAATCGAAACCACCCGAGATAAAACGAAGATCCGCATTTTGAAAAGCGCTATCAGCAAAGTAGACGTAAAAGCTTCTGAAAAAGAGGCATAAATGTTTGTCCTCCGGAATATTCTTGTATAAAAGAATTCCGGAGGATATTTTTATGACTGCATCCAACGAAAAAGCTGCCGGTGCGGGAAAGCTGCTGCGAGGTGCCGCCCGGGGACTCATTTGGTCCGTGATCGTGGCAGCGATGCTGCTGGTTCTCTTTTCCCTGCTGTGCTACATGATGCCTGATCCAGATAAACATCTGGGCACCTTTGGGCTGGCTGCTTTGTATATCTCCGCTCTTGTGGGCGGCATTTCCGCTGGGAAGCGCAGCGGTATCGTAGGGGGGCTGGTATCGGGACTGCTGCTCACTGCAGTGATTCTGATCGGATCTGCCTTTAAGGAAAGCGGTGCAGACAGTTTTTCCCCAGTGATCGCTTCCCTGCTGTATGTTCTGGTTCCTCTCACCGGAGGTGCCGGCGGATTGATTGCAGGATTTTTTGGAAATAACCAAAAACGAAAAAAAGTTCATGCTCCCAAAAGAAAAAGAAGGTAAAGAAAGATCCTCCGCGATGCGGAGGATCTTTCTTTATTTAGAAGGGGTGAAAATTCCCACAAGGTAGCGTTTCATATAAACCACATCTGCAGAAGTTACGATTC
>CANQWE010000096.1 GCA_947627475.1 uncultured Clostridia bacterium | reverse complement strand
GGCAGCAAAGAATGCTCAGTCGGCCCGCAGAACTGCATGGATGGATACGGCAGAGACTGCTATATCTGCCGGCCGGCCTTTCGTTTTGTATATCCGCGCAGACGGAGACGGAGAAAAGACAGTCTTTTTCACAGACCTGGTAAAGGGAAAAGTGGAGTTTCCGGAAAACGATGAGGACTTTGTCCTTCTAAAATCTGACGGAATTCCAACCTATCATTTTGCCCATGCAGTGGACGATCATCTGATGCGCACGTCCGTAGTTGTGCGGGGAGAGGAATGGCTTCCCAGCCTGCCAAAGCATTTGCAGCTGTTCCGGTACTTGGGATTTAAGCCACCGAAATATCTTCATATCGCCCAGCTGATGCGCATGGAAGGCACATCAAAAAAGAAGCTGTCAAAGCGGGACAAGGGGGCGGCGCTTTCGGATTACAAGGCAATGGGATATCCCCAACTCTCTGTAATCGAATATGTGTTCACGCTGCTCAATTCCAATTTTGAAGAGTGGAGAAGGGGCAACCCGGACAAGCCGTGGGATGCATTTCCTTTTTCCATAAAGAAAATGAGCGTCTCCGGTGCGCTTTTCGATTTTGATAAGCTTAGTGACGTTTCTAAAAACGTGATTTCCCGTATGACGGAAAAGCAGGTATATGACGGCGTTCTTGGGTGGGCCGGGGAATATGATCCGGATTTTGCCGCATTGCTTGCGGCACAGCCGGATACCGCGATGGCTGCCTTTGCTATTGGGAGGGGAGGAAACAAGCCGCGCAAGGACCTCACTGTGTGGGCAGATGCAAAAGAATATATGGGATTTTTCTTCGATCCCCTTTATCAGATACAGGATGCCTATCCGGATACTTTTGATAGAGCGGACATCCAAGCAGCGCTGGAAGCGTTCACAGCCTCCTATGATCCAGAGGATGGCCAGCAAGCCTGGTTCGACAAGGTGAAGGATATCGCTGCTTCTCTGGGATTCGCGCCGGACATGAAAGCATACAAGGCAGATCCAGCCCAGTTTAAAGGGCATATTGGAGATGTGAGTATGTTTTTACGGATAGCGGTCACCGGGAAAATGAATGCCCCGGATTTATTTGCAGTCATGCAGATTTTAGGCAAAGATAAAACCCTTGCAAGAATACAAAATACCATTGACACGATTTTATCCTAAATAGAAAGACGAGATTTCGCTGTATGGAAGAAAGCAGTAACTTTATACACAACTTTATCGATGTAGAAATTGCAGAAGGCAAATACGCCTATGGTGATATTGTCACGCGGTTTCCCCCGGAGCCAAATGGATATCTCCATATCGGCCATGCAAAAGCCCTTGTAATCGACTTTTCTACCGCGGAGAAATATGGGGGATACTGTAATCTGCGCTTTGATGACACAAACCCGGATAAGGAAGACACAGAATATGTGGACGCGATTCAGGAAGATATTCGCTGGCTTGGATATGATTGGAAAAATCTTTGTTACGGCAGTGAGTATTTTAATATTTGCTATGAGTATGCAGAGCAGCTGATCAAAAAAGGGGCCGCATATGTGTGTGACTTGAGCAAAGACGAAATCAAGGAATATCGCGGGACTCTAACGCAGCCGGGGAAAGACAGCCCCTATAGAAACCGTACTGTAGAAGAAAATCTGGATTTGTTCCACCGTATGAAGGCAGGAGAATTCCCGGATGGCAGCCATACGCTTCGTGCAAAGATCGATATGGCGTCCCCGAACATCAATATGCGGGATCCGGCGATCTATCGGATTCTCCACAAATCCCATCATCAAACCGGGGATACATGGTGTATTTATCCTATGTATGACTTTGCGCATCCCATTCAGGATGCGCTGGAGGGGGTTACCCACTCCCTGTGCTCTCTGGAGTATGAGGATCACCGGCCTTTGTATAACTGGGTGGTAGAGCAGTGCGGCTTTACCAAAAAGCCCCGGCAGATTGAATTTGCCCGGCTCAATCTCACTAATACTGTCATGAGCAAGCGTTATCTGCGCGGTCTGGTGGAGGACGGTGTGGTAGATGGTTGGGATGACCCCAGAATGCCCACCCTTTGCGGTCTGCGACGTAGAGGGTATACGCCGGATGCCATCAAAAATTTTCTTACCCGTGCCGGCGTGGCTAAAACCAATTCGCTGATAGATTACGCACTCCTAGAATACTGTGTGCGGGAAGAATTAAACGAAAAAGCACAGCGGCGTGTTGCCGTGCTGGATCCGGTGAAACTGATTGTGGACAATTATCCTGAGGATCAAGAAGAAACCTTCCTGCTTCCCAATCATCCTGGAAATCCGGAGCTTGGAAGCAGGGAAGTGCCTTTTTCGAAGGAGCTGTGGATCGATCGAGGCGATTTCGCCCTGGTTCCGCCTCCAAAGTTTTTCCGCCTGAAGCCGGATGGCGAAGTGCGGCTGATGGGGGCTTATATTGTAAGATGCGGGGAAGTTGTCACCGATGCGGCTGGAAATGTTACAGAAATCCACTGCACTGCCGATCTGGACTCCGGATGCGGTATGCCGGCAGATGGACGGAAGGTGAAAGGAACGATCCATTGGCTCAGCGCTCGGCATGCAGCAGATATCACAGTAAGGCTCTATGAGCCGCTTCTCACCCTCCAAAATCCCAGTGATATTCCGGAAGATAAAGAATATGCGGACTTTATGAACGAAAATTCCGTGGTAACACTGACCGGCTGTAAGGCAGAGCCGACCTTGATTGCAGACGAGGAAACACATTTCCAATTTGTACGTACCGGATATTTTGTACGGGACTGCAAAACCCCTGGTGTGTATAACCGGACGGTATCACTGAAAGACAGTTTCAAACCGCAATAAAGAAAATAGTTTAGTCATAGGAATAGGAAAAGTGTAGCAGAAAGCCTGTTCGCTCTCTCGTTTTTCATTCTATAACATCCACCTCTCACTGAAGCGTCTCGCAAGCGAGTTGCAGGAGAGGTGGATGTTATATTTTTTCTGGCTACGCCACAGATACGTCTTTTGCTGTAACAAAGCTTTAATTTAAACTGGTCGAAAATGACCAGGTTCTCCTATAAGATAGAGATCCCATGGGAAAATATAAATTATATGAAGAATGTTAATGGAAAAGTTCAAAGAACAAAATGGAAAATTGGCAGAAAAAGAAGCGCCTCCCATATGGAAGGATATATCTGCAAGGGACGCAAACCGGAAGGTTTATACCATAGACGGCAGACTGAAGAAAGCCGTCTTTTTTGCCAGTTCCGTACATGTACAGGCAGAGGACGGCTCCTATCAGGAAGCTTCAAGACGCTGCTGCGGCCTCTCCGCAGGCGGACAAAGAGTATTACAGAAGGCCCCATCTTCCAGCGCCTAAGCTACAGGATAAAGGCGGATTGCTATATGAAAATATGACTCCCGGGACGGATTACCTGTATTTTGCGGAAAACGACCGTGTCAAAGGAAATATTGTGATTTGTGAAAGATCCTCCATTTGCCGATATGGATTTATGCTGGAAACAGAGGGCCTGAAAATGCGCTTTCATGAGGAAGAGCGAACGCTTACGTTTTCCAGTCTGGAAAACGGCAGGGATGTGTTTGTGATCCCCGCCCACTTTATGACCGATGCCGCAGAAAGCTATAGTGATGATGTTTACTACGAGGTACATCCTGTAACAAATACAAGGAGTACCCTTACGATTCTTCCAGACAGTACATGGCTGTGTGCAGACGAGCGCGTCTTTCCCATAACCCATTGATCCCCAAGTTGTACTGGCGGGAAATACCAGCATGTTTACCTATCAATAGAGAAATGGAACGATGACCGCTGTAAGCGGCCTTATTCCGGTAGGCAGCATCCAGCAGGGAAGTAGCTGCTTTTCCAGCCGCATGTATATGAAGCTGAGCATCCCCCAGATTCCAGGGAATCCTAAAATACAAAAAGTGACATTGGATATGCATCAGGAGAGAGCTTACGGCAGCGATGGACTCCGTTTATGCCTATATCCAGGTAAAAAGCGATATTTTCTCCGGCGCCTATACCCCGGAAACGGGAATTTCCATGTTGGACTGGGCACGACGCACGAGTTAGGCGCTTTTGGCAGAGCCACGGTGGAACTGCAAAGCGGTGTCTTGTCTGTTGTGTTAGAAGACCTGGAGTGGCTGGGAAACCGGATGCCTGTATCCCTTCGGCATACTTTTTCCGGTGCCCTGTCAGGCCAACAGTATACAAACAACCCTGCGATCGATCTGCACACCGCAGACTTTCACGCAATGCACCTTGGGAATGGGTGGAAGCTAAAATACATGCAAAGCGTTATGCCGAAAACTTTTCTGCATGATGGTACCCGGCGCAGTGGATATGTGTATACGGATGAATCGGGCGCACAGGTGTATATGATCGAAAGTACAAAATTTTATTTCAGGAGGGAAACTCCGGAGAAAGAAGGCGGTGAAGAATACTATCTGTATGAGGACCTGGACGACTCCGGATATTTATACGATCCCAAAAAGCGGGAGATCTATCACTGCGCGGATACATATATTTTTGACACTGACGGCCGTCTGGTCGCTATGCTGGACCAAAACGACAACACTATGCAAATCGTTTCCCACACCGAACGGGGAGAAAGTGCAATATCAGTACACGGATGGCAATCTTACCAGCATAACTGCCCGGGATGGCAGCATTACCAAGCTGGACTATACAGCAGACAGACTTACCGCAGTCAGCATGTATGATGGCACACATTCCTGGTATGAATATAAGGTAGAGTATACATGTGACAGCGCCGGACGAATCCAGCGCGTACAGGAGTAGGGCAGGGAGACGTGAACGGCCAGA
>CANQWE010000095.1 GCA_947627475.1 uncultured Clostridia bacterium | reverse complement strand
CTCAGTTTATGAATGGGCTGAAGAAAGCCGGCATCAACTTGAACAGAAAGATGCTATCTGAAATTGCCATTGCAGATAAAGAAGCTTTTGCTGCTCTTGTAGAAAAGGCAAAGGCGGCACTTTAATGATATATGAACCCAACGGGTCCTCCCGCGTGGGTTCTTTTCATTGTGGAAGGAAAGGTAGTCCCAGTTTGAACGAACGTACATGGAGGTACAATGGAAGAACTCTATATTACTTCGAGAACCAATCCCTTGGTGGTTAGTCTGTCGAGACTTACCGACAAAAAAGAACGGGACAAAACGGGTCTATACATAGCAGAAGGCTTTAAGCTGTGCAAGGAAGCTTGCGACCAGGGCAGAGTGCGGTATGCTGTGCTGCGCCAGGATCGCCGGCAGCAAGAACAATATGCAGCGCTTGTAAAGCGCTGCGGAGGGGTGCCTGTCGTGCTTTCAGAGACCGTCTATGAAAAGATTACAAAAGACCATTCTCCCGACGGTATCCTGTTCGTCATGGAGATGGAGTCCTTAGAAATCCCAGGAGATATGACTGGAGAGCGAGTCTGCATTTTGGATAGCATTCAAGACCCGGGAAACGTGGGAACGATCATTCGTACTGCGGCAGCTTTGGGGATCGATCGGGTAATTTTGCACAAATGTGCGGATGTTTACAATCCTAAGGTGATTCGCGCTACTATGGGGGCATTTTTCAGAATATCTGTCAGTAAATGTTCCGATCTTCAGAAGCTGATTATCCGGCTGCAAAATGCCGGCCGACGCGTGCTTGCCGCCGCTTTATCCCAGCGGGGACTCACTCTTGGAGACGCGCCCCTTTATCCCACCGATACGCTCATTCTTGGAAATGAGGGACACGGCATAGATGAGGCCGTGGTAGACCAATGTGATGCATCTATCAAAATTCCGATGACAGATAAAACGGAAAGTCTTAACGCAGCAGCGGCAGCGGCAGTACTGCTTTGGGAATATAGCAAGTTGCAGTAAGGTGCAAATGGATCATTTCATCTTTGAAATCAAAATCTGCAGTCTGCGATTGTTTTGTTTGCAAGGTCCGTTTGTTCCGTTATGTAAGAGGGATTATAATTTGCCGGAGAAAACGACACAACTACAAAGAAAGGTATGGCGATCATTATGAAGGATGATAAGAAATACTGGCTTTGGCTATCCCATGCATGTGGTGTGGGGAGTAAGTGCGCGTTGCGACTTGCCAGGACATTTCACAGCGCAAAGGGTGTGTATAAGGCAGGCGAAAAGGATTTGAAGGACTGCGGTGTGCGCATTGAAAAGAAAATACTATCAAAATTGCTCTGCAAGGATACAACCGAAGAGGAGGGAATCTTAAATTGGTGTGGGAAATTTGGCGTACAGGTACTTGTTCCCGGAGATACTGCGTATCCGAAAAGCTTGTTTTCTCTACAGGACATGCCAATGGTTTTGTATTGTGCGGGGACGCTTCCTGCATTTGACGACCTGTTCAGCTGTGCCGTGGTGGGTACCCGCACCATGTCTGACTACGGTAAGAAAATGGCTTGCGAGATCGGGGCTGGTCTGGCAAGGGCCGGCGCGTGTCTTGTAAGCGGCCTTGCACTGGGTGTGGACGGTACGGCTATGGCGGCTGCCTTGGAAGAAGGAGGCACTACCGTGGCGGTACTGGGTTGTGGCATTGATGTAGTATATCCCAAACAGCATCAGTCTTTATATTATCATGTGGCTGAACGTGGAGCGATTCTCACCGAATATGCACCGGGCGTATCACCATATCCAGGAAATTTTCCCATCCGAAATCGGATTATCAGCGGACTTTCTCAAGGTGTCTGCGTGATCGAGGGGGAAATGAAAAGCGGAGCCCTTATTACAGCACGTCATGGACTTTATCAAGGAAGGGACGTATATGCTGTACCCGGGCGCGTAGGAGATAAAAATTCCGACGGAACCAATTACTTGCTGACGCAGGGAGCAACTCCTGTTACCAGTGCGGTGGACATCGTTTCCAACTATGAGTTTTTATATCCCCATACATTAAAAGTTGGGGGAGCTGCTTTGACAAAGCTTCCGGTGGATGCCGATACTGCTGTGCGCAAACACCATATAGCGAAACGGGACACAGATAGAAAAACCATTGCAGCGGACCGCAGCGAACCCCGTAAGGAAAAACAAAAAGAGCGAGTCAAACGGGCAAAAAATACGCCGATTTTTCCACCGGAAGAGGAAGGTGCAGAAAAACTGCCGCAGATCAATATGGATGCCCTCAGCGAAATGGATATAAAAATTTATGAAGCTATGACACCGGATGTGCCTATGCTGCCGGACGAGATCGCCAAGGCCGGCTTTGCCTTGCAGCAGGTTATGACTTCCATGACCATGCTGGAAATTGCAGGGGTGGTAGAGGCCGGTGCGGGCGGATATTTTCTTAAGCGTGCATCGGATATTGCACAAAGCAGGGAAAAAGATCTGGATGACCAGAACTGATATTTTTTGATTTTCCCCTTGCAAAATAGACCGCCAGTGCGTATAATAAACCGTGAATTGTCACATATACCTTATATATTTGCGCAAGAAGAGGAGACTTTGCATGACCAATTTAGTAATCGTGGAGTCGCCTGCGAAAGCGACGACAATAAAGGGGTATCTGGGCCCCAGCTATCGTGTGATCGCTTCCAAAGGCCATGTCCGGGATTTACCAAAATCCACGCTTGGAATAGATATAGAAAACCATTTTAGTCCCCATTACATCAATATCCGTGGAAAGGGGGACCTGATTAAGGAGCTTAAGAAGGAAGCAAAAAACGCAGACAAAATATACCTGGCAACGGACCCTGACCGTGAGGGCGAGGCGATATCCTGGCACCTGTCTACTGCCCTTGGCATCCCGGTTGACAATATTAAAAGAATCACGTTTAACGAAATTACAAAGAGTGCGGTCAAAGATGCCATCAAAGCTCCTAGGGGCCTTGATATGGATTTGGTAAACGCCCAGCAGGCCCGGCGTATTTTGGACCGTATCGTAGGATATAAGCTCAGTCCTTTTTTGTGGAAAACGGTACAAAGTGGACTTTCCGCGGGACGGGTTCAGTCTGTAGCCACCCGGATCATCGTGGAGCGGGAAAATGAAATCCGTGCTTTCCAACCCAAGGAATACTGGACCATCGACGCTTTGCTTGAAACAGAACAGGGAAAAGAACTTACTGTGCATTTCCACGGCAAAGTCGGTGAAAAGGAGAAAATGGAGCTGCCCGACGAGAAGGCAGCACAGGAAATATGTAAGGCAGTAGAGGGAAAATGCTTTACAGCGGTAGATATCCGAAAGGGAACCAAGCAGAAATCTCCCGCACCTCCCTTTACGACTTCTACTATGCAGCAGGAAGCCTCCAAAAAGCTGAACTTTCAGTCCCAGCGGACCATGCGGGTGGCCCAGGAGCTGTATGAGGGAATCAATTTGGGCTCCGATGGGGGCGTGCAGGGTTTGATTACCTATATGCGTACAGACTCGCTGCGGATCGCTGCAGAAGCGCAGGCCGCTGCTAGAGAATATATCCAGGAAAAGTATGGAGAAAAATACTGTCCGAAGGAAGCGCGTACCTTTAAATCTAAGGCGAATGCTCAGAATGCCCACGAGGCGATCCGACCTGCATCGATAGCTTTGGATCCTGCAAAAGTGAAGAAGCATCTTTCCAGGGATCAGTACCGTCTGTATAAGTTGATTTGGGATCGGTTTATGGCCAGCCAGATGGCCAACGCACAGCTTGCCACTGTGGCAATGGATGTAGAGTGTGCTGGATATTTGTTCCGGGCTACCGGGTATACGGTAACCTTTGAAGGATACATGGCTGTGTATGAGGAAACGCTGGAGTCGGAAAAGGAAGAGAAAGAAGAAAAGGACAAAAATAAGCGGCTGCCTGCTGTAGAGAAGGGCGATATTTTGAAAAATAAAAAAATTCTTCCTGCCCAGCATTTTACTGAGCCGCCGCCGCGGTATACAGAGGCCTCGCTGATTAAATTTTTAGAAGAAAAGGGAATCGGCAGACCGTCTACCTACACACCTATTATCACCATTATTAATTCCAGAGGATATGTTACCAGGGAGGGAAAATCTCTTGTCCCTACACCGCTGGGCGAGGTTACTACCAAGATTATGATTGAATCCTTCCCGGATATCGTAAACTATCAGTTTACTGCCTCCATGGAGGATAAGCTGGACTGTATTGAAAACGGCAAAGAGGATTTGGAGTCTGTACTGTCTGAATTTTATAAGGACTTTGCAAAGGAACTGGAAGAGGCACAGAATACAGTGTCCAAAGAGGATATTCAACTGCCGGTAGAGGAGACAGACATGGTCTGCGAACTCTGCGGCAGCAAGATGATCGTTAAGAAAGGGCGGTATGGAAAGTTTGCCGCATGTCCGAATTATCCCACATGCAAAAATACCAAGCCGCTGAACCAAAAAGAAGAGAGTGGTGAGGAGAAGGAACCGGAAATCGCTCCCTTCAAATGCGAAGTGTGCGGGTCGGATATGGTACTGCGTACGGGACGTTACGGCGCATTTTACGCTTGTGTGAAATACCCCGCATGCAAATTTACAAAGCCCAAAGTGAAGGAGCTGGGGGTAAATTGCCCCCAGTGCGGCAGCCCGCTCGTAACGAAATATGGAAAGAACCGTACTGTGTTCTACAGCTGCTCGAAATATCCGGAGTGTGATTTTTCTTCCTGGGATATGCCTACCAACGAGAAATGTCCGAGCTGCGGCGAGATGCTGTATCGGAAAAAGGGCAAAAATATGCTGATCTGTAAAAAAGACGGCTGTGGATATAAACAGGAACTTCCTGACGAGGGTACAAAGGCATGAAGGTGCAGATTATCGGCGCCGGTCTGGCTGGATGCGAAGCCGCCTGGCAGGCGGCCCGACTTGGCGCAAAGGTAATGCTGTATGAAATGAAGCCGGGGAAAATGACGCCGGCTCATTCCTACAGGGGATTTGCAGAACTGGTTTGTTCCAATTCTCTGCGCAGCGCGGATATCACAAGCGGAGTGGGGCTTTTAAAG
>CANQWE010000094.1 GCA_947627475.1 uncultured Clostridia bacterium | reverse complement strand
AATGTTTCTGACAGACTATGATCCAGAAAAGCTTCTGTCTGACTGTAAAGAAGCATATAGCGAAGACCGATTCCCCGGCGGCGCTGCACCGCTTGTATCGATTGGCGACGGCTTATACGCTCTGGAACTGTGGCATGGTCCCACCTGTGCGTTTAAGGATATGGCGCTGCAGATCATGCCCCGCCTTCTTTCCTCCGCCCTCACGATGACCGGAGAAAAGCGGCGCGCCCACATTCTTGTAGCCACCTCCGGTGATACAGGAAAGGCTGCCCTGGAAGGATATAAAGATATACCCGGCATCGATATTACCGTATTTTTTCCTGTAGACGGCGTAAGCACCATGCAGAAGCTGCAGATGGTCACCCAAACAGGAAACAATGTCCATGTTTGTGCCGTCCGCGGCAATTTTGACGATGCGCAAAATGGTGTAAAGGAAATTTTTGCAAGCGCTTCTCTGGCGCAGCAGGCGGAGGAAATGGGCTTCTTTTTCTCCAGTGCCAATTCCATCAACTGGGGCCGTCTCGCGCCGCAAATCGTATACTATATCTCTGCCTACTGTGATCTTCTAAGCAGCGGCGAAATCCACTACGGGGATAAAATCAATATCTGCGTGCCGACAGGCAATTTCGGCAATATTTTTGCCGCGTTTATTGCCCGGGAAATGGGACTTCCCATTGCAAAAATGATTTGCGCATCCAATGCAAACTGCGTGCTCACCGACTTCATCCGTACAGGTACATATGACCGGACCAGAGAATTCTATAAAACCATGTCTCCTTCTATGGACATTCTGATTTCTTCCAATTTGGAGCGACTTTTATACCTGCTTGGCGGGCCCCAAATTACCGCTGATTGTATGAAAAAGCTGGCCCGGGACGGTAAGTATATGGCACCAGACTCTGTAATGGAGAAAATCCACACTGTACTGGAAGGCTTCTACTGCACAGAAGAGCAAACGGCAAAAGTGATCCGGGACACTTTTGCCAACAAAAAATACCTGGCAGATCCTCACACAGCCGTAGGTATCGGATGTATAGAACAATATATTGCCGCAAGCGGTGACACTACCAAAACCGTCCTTGCATCCACGGCAAGTCCTTATAAATTTGCGGCAGACGTCTGCACGTCTCTTGGAAAGGCGCCGGAAAGCGACGATCCCCGTCGTATTTTGGAGGGGCTGTCCCAAATCAGCCATACAGAAGTCCCCGCACCGCTGGCTGCTACCCTTTCCCTGCCGGTACGGTTCCAATCTGTGGTAGATGCCCAAAATATGGCCGACTTCATCTTTCAGAAATAAGCCTTCCAAGGAGGAGATGCATGTCTCTGTTTTCCATAGCAGACTTACACCTTTCCCTGTCCGTAAACAAGCCCATGGACAAGTTTGGGAGTCGCTGGACCAATTATACAGAAAAAATAGAAAAGCGCTGGCGCGCCGTAGTGGGAGCGGATGATACCGTCATCGTTCCCGGTGATATTTCATGGGCGATCGATTTAGACCAGGCCCTGGCAGATCTTTCGTTTATTCATGCGTTGCCCGGCAAAAAAATCCTTGGCAAGGGAAACCACGATTATTGGTGGTCCACCATCCGAAAAATGGAAAGCTTTATTGTCCAGAACAATCTGTCCAGTATCCGCTTTCTCCAGAACAACGCCTTTGTGGTGGAGGACTATATTGTAACCGGCACCAGAGGCTGGTATTTGGAGGAAAAGCAGCAAACTGCGCAGAACGCAGATTTTGCCAAGGTGGCAGCACGCGAAAATATCCGGCTGCAGCTCTGTCTGGAAGAGGCAAAAAAGCTGCAGGACGATACCGGTCACCCTATTTTGGTATATTTTCACTTTCCTCCCGTGTATCGTAATTTTGTTTGCAGGGAGCTGGTGGATACGCTCCATGCATATAAAATTCAAAATTGTTACTTCGGACATATCCATGGAACTTATAATATCCCGAAAACCACCACATTTGAAGACATTTCCATGACCATCATTTCAGCAGATTTTCTGGATTTTGTTCCTATGATCACCATGCCCTTTATCTATTAGGATGAATTCCCGGGTGAGCGGGAAATATTTTGGAAATATTATTGACAATTCATGGTATTTTCGGTATTATAATTAGAGGTCAATATATAATGATGAGGAGATAAAAAATGAGTTTGAAGGAAGCTAAAATCGTTGACAAAAATTTGTACGAGTTAAAAATTGAAATTGATCCCGGCGTATTTGCCGAAGCAGTAGATAAAATATATAAAAAACGCGCCAAAAATATTACCGTTCCCGGGTTCCGCCGGGGAAAGGCGCCCCGCTCTATTGTTGAAAAGATGTACGGCAAGGGCGTTTTCTATGAAGACGCCATCAATGATCTTCTGCCGGGTGTGTATGCAGACGCGCTGAAAGAATCTGGAATTGCTGCTGTTAGCCAGCCTGATTTCTCTATCGATAGCGTAGATGAAACAGGAGTTGCTCTTACAGCAAAGGTATATGTAAAACCGGAAGTATCCATTGACGGATACAAGGGTATTGAAGTGACGAAAACGGTGGAAGAAGCCACTGACAGCGAAGTGCAAAGCGAAATCGAAAGGGTGCGGGATCGCAATGCCCGTATGATCGATGTGACGGACCGTGCCGCCGAGAATGGCGATACTGTCAATATTGATTTTGAAGGCTTTGTAGATGACAAGGCTTTTGAAGGCGGCAAGGCGGAAGGACACGAACTGATTTTAGGATCCGGCCAGTTTATCCCTGGCTTTGAAGATCAGATTATTGGTAAAAATATTGGAGACGCTTTTGATGTCAACGTAACCTTCCCTGCAGAATATCATGCTGAGGACCTTGCAGGAAAGGCTGCTGTGTTCAAGGTAAAGCTGAACGCTCTTAAGCGCAAAGAGCTTCCGGAACTGGACGATGATTTTGCAAAAGATGTTTCAGATTTTGATACATTTGCTGCATATGAAGCCGATGTACGGGCAAACATAACATCCAGAAAAGAAAAGGCTGCAGATGATGCTGTTGAAGAGCAGCTTATCGATGCACTGATTGAAAAGCTGGAGGCCGATATTCCTGAAGCAATGTTTGTCACAGAAACAGAAAACTTTGTCCGGGACTATGATACCCGTCTACGGATGCAAGGATTAGATCTTGCAAAATATTTTCAGTATACCGGTATGGATCTGGATGGTCTGCGGGCACAGATGCGTCCCCAGGCCGAAAAGCAGGTAAAAACCCGCCTGGCTCTGGAAAAAATTGCGCAGCTGGAGAATATCGCTGTTACTGAAGAAGAGTTGGAAGCTGAATATGCACGCCTTGCTGAGGCATATAATATGGAAAGTGATAAGATCAAAGAGTCCATTGAGGCCGATGCGCTCAGCGAAGATATCAAGGTAAAAAAAGCTGTAGATCTGGTGAAGGAAGCCGCTGTAATCAAAGCAGAAGCACCTGAAAAAGCATCTGCTAAGGAAAAGGCTGCAGCAACAACCTCTGAAGGCAACGCAAAGGAAGACAGCAAGGAGGATGAGACGCCTGCTAAGAAAGCACCCGCTAAGAAGACTACAACTGCAAAGGCATCTACAGCAAAAGCTGCCACTACAAAGACTGCTGCAGATAAATCCGCTGCACCGAAGAAAACTACAACTACAAAAAAGGCTGGCACTACTACAACGGCTGCCAAAAAGCCCGCGGCAAAGAAAGCTGCTCCTAAGAAGGAAGACGCCGACCAGGCTGAATAATTCTTATTTATATCGCATGTACATTCACCGCTGCATATAGCAGCGGTAATGTACATTTAGGACCATTCCCAGACAGGATCAAACAAGAAAGGATACTTTTTGATATGGCACTCGTACCAACCGTAATCGAACAAACCAGCAGAGGAGAGAGAGCATACGACATTTATTCCCGACTGCTCAATGACAGAATTGTCTTTCTCGCTGACGAAATCAATGATGTAACCGCTTCCCTTGTGGTAGCGCAGCTTCTGTTTTTGGAAGCACAGGATCCAGATAAAGACATCAGCCTGTATATCAATTCTCCAGGCGGAAGCGTAACTGCAGGCATGGCCATCTATGATACCATGAACTTCATTAAGTGTGACGTATCTACCATCTGTATCGGCATGGCTGCTTCTATGGGCGCTTTTCTTCTTTCCAGCGGAACAAAAGGGAAACGGCTTGCCCTTCCCAACAGCGAAATTATGATTCATCAGCCCCTTGGCGGTATGCAGGGTCAGGCGTCTGATATAAAAATCCACGCCGATCACATTATCCGTACAAAGGATCGCCTCAACAATATTCTGGCCGCTAACACAGGTAAACCTGTAGAAATTATTGCCCAGGACACCGATCGGGATAATTTTCTCAGTGCGCAGCAGGCCATGGAATACGGCCTGGTTGATCAGGTTGTTGAAAAACGTGTTTAAGTATTTTTCATTTAGTCGCTTACTGTAAATGTAAATTAATAAAGTAACCTCGGAAAGGTATTCCCTTATGTCTGAAACGACACAGCAAGTCCGCCGCTGTACATTTTGCGGAAAAACAGAAAGCCAGGTAAT
This sequence comes from uncultured Clostridia bacterium, assembly GCA_947627475.1. Classification (GTDB taxonomy): domain Bacteria; phylum Bacillota; class Clostridia; order Oscillospirales; family CAG-272; genus Avispirillum. Next base: position 557 of record CANQWE010000094.1, on the reverse strand, counting down.
GTTCTTGATTCCTTCCCCAGTTGCCGCAGGGGTATATATATGTGACAGCTGTATCGGCGTATGTAATGAAATCGTCTTTGACCACAATCATAGCGATACTGCATTTACGCTTACTGCAGAAACGCTGCCAAAACCGGCAGAGATCAAAGAAACGCTGGATCAGTACGTCATCGGCCAAGACAAAGCGAAAATCAGTCTTGCAGTCGCCGTGTATAACCACTATAAACGTCTACTTTACCACGACGCAAAAAAAATGGTGCGGGAAGAGGAAGATGTAGAAATTCAAAAAAGTAATGTTCTGCTGATTGGTCCTACCGGCGTGGGCAAAACCTTTCTTGCCCAAACCCTTGCAAAAACCCTGCGGGTTCCCTTTGCCATTGCGGATGCCACTACGCTTACAGAAGCTGGGTATGTAGGCGAAGATGTGGAAAATATTCTTTTGCGGCTGATTCAAGCAGCTGACTATGATATTGAAACGGCAGAACGAGGTATTATTTATATCGACGAAATCGATAAAATTTCTCGCCGCAGTGAAAATCGTTCCATTACGCGGGATG
>CANQWE010000093.1 GCA_947627475.1 uncultured Clostridia bacterium | reverse complement strand
TCTGCCAGATAACGGGCCACTTCCAGCGCGTCTGTCGGATCGGAAACTCCGTCTCCATTGACGTCGCCCAAAGTGAAGGTGTCATCTACTACGAGGCTTGCCGCAGCTCCGATGCTCAGCATTCCCGCCAGCATCGATAGAAGCAGCACCATAGATAATGCCTTTTTCATTTGGTTTCTCCTTTTCTTCTCAAGGATTTCAATTTCTATTTAATATTAACATATTATATGATAATTTGCAATATGTTTTCTATTTTTTGTACACATACACAATAAAAAGTCCGCCAAATTTGGCGGACTTTTTAGCAAGCGATTACGGATAGCGAGTAACGCCATTTCTTTCTTCGCCATAGAACTGGTACATGGGATCTTCCTTATAGCTGATGCTACCCGGCAGCGAATACGGCTCGTCTGCGGAGAATATATCCATATCATGATCCTTGATATAGTTGTACATGGCGTCATATCGTTCCATGTACAGCTGACGAAGTTCCTCGTTATCACCCTTATAGTACCGGTAATGAACACAGGAAAGCCCCAGAAAATCAAAGCAGGCAATCATTGTCTCCAGTCTTTCACGCTGCGCATCTGTTCTTGCTTTTTCCAGCGCCGTTACAAGCAATGCACGCATTTCTTCGTAATGCTCGTCGATATATGTAAAATCGTACATTTGACGGGGACGGTCATAGTTATTGACAAAGCATCCTGCCCGGTCCCCCGCTTCATTCTGCATCAGGATAAAGTCAAACAGTTCTTCCTGTCCATCGCCGTAATACATATATAGGTATTCCTTTACGATTTCCATAAATTCTTCCTCGGTCATATCCGGATCTGCAATAACACGGGAAGCAATATATGCCTTCAGCGTTTCAAAATTGTAGGTACGGCCACCGCCTTCATAATATACGCCGGTAACATTGTACATACTTACCAGATTTACAATATCTGCATAAATATTATAAATATTGGGGCAGCCCACCAGGTAATAATGATAGGTTACCGGATAATACCAGAACCACAGCTCCGCTCCTGTTTGGGCACAAATATCTCCCCACGCCTGCAGGGCAGCTTCTTCATATTTATTGCTGTAGTTAAGTTGTGTCAAGTTGTCGCCGCATCCTCCGGTGCCAAGCACATGATTGTTGCAGCCGTTATGACAAAACATGATAATCAGGTCGTCTTCCGGGAAAATATCCTGCGGGATAGTGTGATCGTAAAGAATGAGATACAGCTTCAGGTCGGGATAATACTGCTGGATATCCTTCACTGCACGGTTAGCGATATACACGCTTCCTCCAGCATATCCATTGGTGGCATAAATTGTGGAGCAGTCTGCACATCTGCAGTATCCCTTCGTATTGTCACAGATAGAGAAGGACATGGAAGAGGATTCCCTGCGCAAGGTATGATTTGCCCGTTCCTCTGTAATCAGCTTGATACATAAATACAAGCCGGTAAACATTTGATCATAGGAGGCATCACTGGTAAAGCAGGGCTGCCAGGACAACTCATCCACCTGCGTTCCATTTTGGTACCTTTCCTCTAATGTAGGCGCATCCTGGGGACCAGTTGCCATTCTGTAATACCATCCAAAGGAGTGAGCGTTTATAAAATGCGGACCTGTCAGTGTACCATATCTGTCATTGTCATTTCCATAGATCTGCGAACCGTTCATTTTCCTTGGAAAAAAATACTCCTGAGAGGTTTCCCGACCGAAGGTCTGACCAACAAACCGAAAGGTAAGGGGCAGTATTCTTTTCAAATATGTATCTTCAGGCACATCTACCGTTCTGCTTTTGTACAGATAAGTCTGCTCCCCGCTGAAAAAACGATAGCCCATATATTCTTCCATGATTGCATAAACAGCATACATGTTGCCGCGCCGTGTTCCATAAATATGCAGCTGGCCTTCCTTCACTTCGTAGATATAGCCGTCTAACCCAAGTTCCAAGCCCTGCTCGCTAAGCTCATCAACCGCATGGAAATAAATTCCGTTTTCTGTGGTCTTTTCTCCAAAAACAATAGGCAGCTCGGCACCTGCAGCTATCTTAATATGCTTTTGCAACATTTCCGCCGCATAATGGGCATTGCTGTTTTCCGGATCCGTTCCAGCCGGTACCACAAGGCTGTACGTGTCGATGGGATTGCCGGCGATGGTAAACCGATACAGTGCCTTTTCGCCATTTTCATAATCTGCCCACGTTTTTGCGCCTGCCAGGCACAGCTTAAACTGCAGCGCGTCGAAAGCACTGACGACGCCGTCCGCATCCATATCCGCAGCATCCCATACTACAGAAGCACCCTGTGCATCTGCAAGATAGCGCGATACCTCCAAAGCGTCAACAGCATCTGACACTCCATCCCTGTTGACATCGCCCAACATATACGTATCGTCCACTACATAATTGTGGGCTGCCGTGCCGATGCTCAGCATGCCGCTCAGCATACCCAACAGAAGCACGATTGAAATTACCTTTTTCATTTATCTTCTCCTTAAATGCGCAGCTGAATTTTTATATTTACATTGTATCACAATGCATTATTTTTTCAATGCTTTTCTTTAAATTTTATTTATATTATATAAAAATTATTCTATAACCAGTTCAATCAACATAAAAAGGGTGTGTAAGGGCGCCCCCGCAAGGAAGGCGCCCCTAATTTCTATATTGTGTATTTGGGGGAAAAATCCAATGCTCGCTGCTGTTACCATAGACAGGTCATTACAACCCGAAATTTACTATTTTGCTCAAAATGTGAAGATTGTTAATGTTTTTTACAGATGTAGCGGGGCAATCCTTCGCTGTGCTTACCGTATTCAATCGCTTCTTTCGGGCAGCGGCAGATACACGCCATACAATGGGTGCAATGATCTTTCCAGGCTGGCTTCCCATTACTCATATGGATATTGTTCAAGGGGCATACATTCACGCATTTGCCGCAGGAAATACATTCACTGGTAGCGTAGAATTTCTTGGAATGCACAAACAATGGATAAAACAGAGCGTTTATGACGCCGCTGCTTAAGACGTCCTTAAAAGAAATCTCAGTTTGCAGAAAAATTACTCCATCCTTAATGCAACGAACCGCCTGATCTATGACCGGTTCCGCCTGAGCAATCGTGTGCAATGCTTCTTCCTGTGACGGCGTAGAGAAAAGAGCAATATAATTTTCGGGCATTGTAATTCCCATACAGCCGCAGTAATCCATCTTCTTTTTCTGGCATAATTTAGCAAGATACTTGCCTGCATTTCCAACGCTTCCGCCGCAGGTCAGGATAAAATATATTTGCTGATTTCCTGTGAATAATGTGTTCTCTATCCAATTTTGTACGATGTGCGGAATTCTCCACGCGTATGTCGGAGCCACAATAACCAGAGGACGTTCCGAATGTATTTCTGAAAAATCATTGCTTTTTATTTTTTTAAAGAGATCGAGTACCTCATCGCTAATCTCTTTTCCTACTCTTTTTGCCACATATGCACTGTTTCCGGTTCCTGAAAAATATAAAATCATTGAATTTGCTCCTATGATTTGGTAATGTGTTTGATGCTCTCATAAATCAGATTGACCAAACCGGCAATCTCTTTCCATCTGGTTTCATCTGTACTTAAATAATAATAGTTTTTCGTCCCCACACGGCGCATGGCAACAATATTCGCTTCTTTTAATATTTTAAGATGATGAGATACCGACGGTCTTGTCAAATTGTTTTCTCGGCAATCTCACCTACTCGAATACCGGATAGGTCTCTTTCCAGCAACACAAGCAAAATAAACTGTCTGGGTTCATCTCCGATAGCAGTAAACGCATTTTGCACTCCTGAAATCCCTGTATAATTTGCTTTAAAGTTTCGTCGCATTCCGTTTGCATTTCAAATTCTCCTACATATATTTGACATCCAATTCTTTATGTGGCGTCAAACGCAGGAATTTTACATTTGGATAACCCAGCACCAGCGTCATCGCCACTTTTTTCCTTTTTGGATCACCGATTGCTTTTTTGATTTTGCGGGACATATTTGCCGCCATTGTAAAAAAGCCGCTGTATAAAACGCCCAGTCCATTTGCTTCTGCAACAAATTCCATATTTTGGGCGGCAAGAATGCCGTTTGTCTTATCTTGTGCTAAAATAACGATAACTGCAGGGGCTTGAAAAAAGAAAAAAATCATCGTTGATTTTATTGTTTCTTGCCATAGAACTGAACAGATCGGCAATCGGCTTCACGACTCTAAACACTTTTACAGCCATTCTTTCGATGTTATCCTTTTCGGCTGTAAGCACAACATAAGATACATCCTGCATATTTTTGCCGTATGTGTAAGCCTGCCTGCTTCTAAAATTTGCGCAATGACCTCTCTTGGGATTTCTGTTTTTTTAAGTTGCGAATACTTCTGCGAAAACGGATTACATTTAAAATATCCTCTGGGGAAAGCCGTACTTCTTCCGCTTTTTCCACTTGTCCGCTTCCATAGCCTTTTAAGGAAATGGCCTTTTGGGGACAGACCGCCGAACATTGCCCGCACATCACACAGTCGTCTATTACTTTCTTTGCTTTGTTTTGGTCGATCACAAGGTTATGGGCAACGCACACTTTACTACACAAACCACACCCTATGCACTTGTCTGTATTTATTTCAACGCAATACTGGCTCATTGCAAAAGTTCCTTTTGTTAAAGCTTTATAACCATTATATCAAACGCGCCTTGCTAAAACAATATTGGGAAAGAAAATCGTTACCAAAGGAATTGGAAGAGTGCTGTTGGCGTCCATTCTTTAATATGCAATCAACTTTAATTGATTACAAAAGCAAAAGGGAGACCGCTTCTTTACGAAGCGTCTCCCTTTTTGAACCCTTTTGTTTTTATCCTTCCGGATATCTGTCTATACCTGGTCTTTCTTCACCATAGAACTGGTACATGGGATCTTCCTTATAGCTGATGCTGCCTGGCAACGAATAGGGGTTGTCTGAAGAGAATATATCCATATCATGATCTTTAATGTAGTTGTACATAGCGTCATATCGTTCCATGTATAGCTGGCGAAGTTCTTCGTTATCCGTATTATTCTTATAATACCGGTGGTGGACGCAGGACAGTCCCAAGAAATCAAAGCAGGCAATCATTGTTTCCAGCCTTTCACGCTGCGCATCTGTTCTTGCCTTTTCCAACGCCGTTACAAGCAATGCACGCATTTCTTCATAATGCTCGTCGATATATGCAAAATCGTACATTTGACGGGGACGGTCATAGTTGTTGATAAAGCACCCCGCCCGGTCTCCTGCCTCATTCTGCATCA
>CANQWE010000092.1 GCA_947627475.1 uncultured Clostridia bacterium | reverse complement strand
TAAACTGAGAGTAATTCATGCCGTTTACCTTTGCCTGGGCAGAAATACGTGTAATCCACAGCTGTCTGAATTCTCTTTTTTTCTGCTTGCGGCCGATATACGCATAGTTGCCGCTTTTCATGACAGCCTGTTTGGCCATCTTAAAATGTTTTGACTTTGCGCCCCAGTATCCCTTAGCCGCTTTTAAAATTCTCTTTCTTCTCTTGCGCGTCATCATTGCGCCTTTTACTCTTGCCATTTTATTCTATTCCTTTCTGTCCGTTCAGTTTCATATTGCCCGCCTTTAGGGAGTATCACATACATACACGCATGCAGCGTATATCTTTATTTCATGATCAGCCGTTTTACGTTTGCTTCCATTGCAGGACTTACGTAATCTGCAGAACGAAGACGTCTCTTTTGCTTTTGTGTTTTGTTTGTGCTCAGGTTGTGGCGGTGTGCGCTGTGATATCTCTTCACTTTGCCGCTGCCCGTAACGGAGAACCGTTTTGCCGATGCCTTATGTGTTTTGATCTTACCCATTTTTCTAATTCCTTTCTATACTGTCGCAGCTCGTGGAAGTCCGCAGAACTGCTATCGTGAACATCACTCTGCCGATTCCTGCGCCGGCTTTTCTTTTTTAGGAAGCGTTTTCAGCGGCGTGAGGAATACGATCAATTGTCTGCCTTCCATGGCAGCCTTTTTATCTGTTGTAGAAAATTCGGAGCAAGCTTCCTGGAATTTTGTGACTACTTCCCGGCCAAGATCCTGGTGTGCCATTTCTCTGCCTTTAAATCGCAGGCAAACACGCACCTTGTTGCCATCCTGCAAAAACTTGATGGCACGGGCTACCTTCATGTCGAAGTCATGTTTGTCAATCCGGCAGGAAAGCTGCACTTCTTTGACTTCCACAGTCTGCTGCTTTTTCTTTTGTTCTTTTGCACGTTTGTCCTGCTCATACCGAAACTTTCCATAGTCCATAGCACGACACACCGGCGGAACAGCCTGCGGCGCAATACAAACCAGATCTACGCCTCTGTCATAAGCATAATCCTTTGCCTGTGCAAGACTTTTGATACCCAGCTGCTCGCCCTGCTCATCCAAAAGCCGGACCTCTTTTGCACGGATATCGTCATTGATAAGAAGTTCTTTTGCGCTGATAGTTGGCACCCCCGATTTCTAATAATAAAACCTTTGCCGAACATGCCGGCACACTCCACGCTGCCTGCCCTGCAGGAAGCCACAAAGAAAAAAGTGCGGAACGAAAACTCCGCACAAACCCTTTGCTCCTCCCAGGAACACAAGCTTTATAAACCGATGCGCAGCAGTCTGGCATGGTGAGAACGGAGCGTCCTACTTCTTTTTGCCTATTTATTGTAGCACTGCCGGCGCAGATTGTCAATACCTTAATTAAAAATTTTATAGAAAAGCGGTCCATGCGCCGTATTCCATTTTCGAATGAAAAGGGCTAAACATCCCCAAGTCAGCACCAACAAATACAAATTCCTGCAACAATGCATAAAGGCCGAAAGACATTACCGCGAAAGTTCGAAGATTTCATAAGTCCTCCTGTGTGTACGATAAAAACTTTACGTCCATATATTAACAAAAACCTTAAATAATTGCAACAATGTAACAAAAAGTGTTATTTAAGATAAAACAAAATAATCAATTTTTAAAGGAGAATCCCATGGACATTACCATTTTGCCGCTTACGCCAAAGCTGGCCGACGATTACTTTGACTTTTTTGAGAATCGGGCTTTTACCGATGACTCTCCCTACCGATGTTATTGTCAGGTTTTTCAAATGAGCAAGGCTGAGTACGACGAGGCATACAACAGCATTTCAGATCCCAACGAAATTGGCCGCGCCTCCCGAAAGATTGCCAAGCAGCAGATCGATGCCGGGATTCTCCGAGGCTATCTGGCTTTTGCAGACGGTATGGCCATTGGCTGGTGTAATGTAAACGATAAAGCAAACTTCCCTGCCAATTCCTTTAACGGCGCATTCGGACATTTTCATACACCGGAAAAAAATCGGGAAAAGGCGGTTGTTTGTTTTGAAATTGCACCGGAGTATCGTATGAAGGGTGTGGCTACCGCACTTCTGCGGCGGGCCGTAGAGGATGCACGGCAGGAGGGCTACATTGCAGTAGAGGGCTTTCCAGTTCTGCGCCAGGAGCGCTTTGAATGGGACTCTCCCGGTCCCCTCCGTCTATATGAAAAAGAAGGCTTTGTTAAAACAGCAGAAAAAGATTCCTTTTGTATTATGCGAAAAGAATTATAAAAAAGCCGGCAGGGAGATCCTGTCGGCTTTTGGGATTATCTGGGTTCAATCACCGGGCTTTCGCGCGAACGTAGCCTTTTGTCAAAATCAATGGGATAAGCCTGCTGTCGGATTCGGCTGAACACTGTAGCCAGATCTGCCGCTGAAATTGGATTTACTGCTCCATAATACGTATCGGTCTCTCCCGGTATCACGCCATAAAAGGCCATTTTTTCTACCGGGTAATAGGACCACCGGGAGGGAGGTACGTCCTGGTAGCTCGCCTGATGAAAATCAATAGTGTCCGGCAGTGCGAGGATGCGGTCGAAAATGGTTGCAAGCTCTTCCTTGGTTAAGTTTTGACCAGGACCAAACATATTTTCCCCGATTCCCTCTATAATGCCCCGCCGGCGCAGAGCGTTGATCAGATCCCTGCCCCAGTAATTTGTTGTGTCAGAAAATGCCTCTCCTCCTGCTTCCGGCGGCAGACCGATGAGATTCCCAATGGAAACGGCTGCCTCTCCTCGGGTAAGAGGAGTATTTGCCGTTACGGGACGACTGTTTCCGCCCCCGTTTAAGATAGCAAGGATCCGCTCCAAAATTTCCGCATCGGCAGCAGGAGGCTGTGGGGCAGGCTCCGAAGGCTCGGGCACGGGAGGTGTTGTGCCGCCGTTGAGTGCAGATGCATAAAAATCCCATATTTCCGGAATTTCCTGTCCCAGTGCCCAGCTGCCCACGCCGCGTAGATTTTCCCGGTCGATGGTCTCCAGCTTCCACCGGGTCGATTCCGGGCTGTCATACCAAATATCATATACGCCCGGTTGAAGCACCCGTCCGCCCCAAATCCGCGGCAGGGGCTCTCCCTCCCGGATAATCACCGTTGCATTGGCTGACATTGTGGGCTGATCAAACCGGGTTGTGGCAGTATAATTGTCCAAAAGGAACTGCACATCCTCTGCTGCAATGCCGATCCCCCCTGCTGCATCCCCGGTTTTCCAATACCGACCGTAAAAAGGAATTCCCATTACGATCTGATCTCTGGGTATCCCTTGATCCAAGGCATATTGAATAGATCCTTCAAAAAAATCGCTGCTGGCTACAGGTCCTGGCGGACTCCCTATATAGGATTCATCATACGCCATTATCATCAGATAATCTGCGATGGATGCAAGGCTCGGGTAGTCGTAGGATCCCTGCCACCCTATCGTCAGATTATAAGGATTGGCCGCTACCGAAACAGACAAAATTTTATCTGGCGTAAGAGCATCCCGCACCGACTGCACAAAAGCGGTGTATGCATCTCTTTGCTGCTCGTTTACATTTTCGATATCGATATTCACCCCGTCTAAGTCATACTGCTCTACCGCCTGGGCAATCTGCTGGCTCAATGCCTGCCGGTTGTTCAGCGCTGCAATTCCTTTGGCACGGTCCCAGTGATTGCTGATAAAAGGAATTACCCGGATATTCTGCCGGTGCATTGCATCGATAAAATCCGGATCTATTTTCCCAGCCGGGGAAATCAGCAGATTTCCTGCATCATCTACTTCAAAATAGTCCGGATAAACCGTATGGATCGCATTGTTGGCTTCCGCTACCATTTTCTCGTATGCTGCGCTGTTGCCGGCATATAAATAGGAAAGACTTTCCCTTCCCTCTCTGGGAGACGGGGAAACAGAGGGAATGGAAGATTCTGTTTCTTCTACCGGAAAATAAATTTCCTGTCCCACGTAAATAGAATCGGGATTCTCAATCTGTGGATTTGCACGCAATAATTCTTCCAATGTTGTACCAAGGCGCCTGGCTATACCCCACATGGTATCCCCTGCCTGCACTGTGTAGGATACATCTGCCACAGCGGGAACTGCCACGACAGCAGGTCCGGTTCTATAGTCGCCGGACAGCTGCATATACTCCTGGCTGCTCTTTGCATCATCCTGCTGGATGCTGCGTATGCTGCTGCGGACACGGGAGCGGTACACGTCGTCAAACGCGTGGTATAATCCCTCCATTTCTCGCCTGCCGGCCAAAATGCGGGACGCTCCCTCTGAAACGGAACGGACAGGAATCGTTTCCGGCGCAGGTATAGGCGCGTTATGCCCCATGTAAAATCGGTATATCTGAGACAGGGTATGCACATGTCCCCTTGCCTGTTGCCCCAATCTGTGAAAGCGCATCTTTTCCTGTCGGTTTACTGCTTGCTTCTCCAAGGCGGCGCAAATATGTATTTCTCGGTTTTTACAACGTAGCGCCTTTTCCAAAGCATGAATTCTGTTTTGCAGTACAGATTCATTCATAATAAAACATCACCCCTTTGCACATATTGTATGTGCAGAGGGGTGAATCCGTTATCTTATTCGTATTTCAACCCTGGTTTTTTTCAGCGTCTCTGGCACGAATCTCCGTGCGGCGGATTTTTCCGCTGGTAGTTTTGGGCAGCTCCGCTGCAAATTCCACAATACGGGGGTATTTATAAGGCGCAGTTACCTTTTTTACATGGTTTTGCAGTTCCTTCTTCAGTTCTTCCGAAGGCATGAAGCCTTTTGCCAAAACGATCGTAGCTTTGACAACCTGCCCGCGGATCGGATCCGGCGCAGCTGTCACCGCGCACTCCAATACGGATGGATGGGTCATCAGCGCACTTTCTACTTCAAAGGGACCGATCCGGTATCCGGAACATTTGATCACATCGTCTCCTCTTCCTTCAAACCATAGATATCCGTCCGAATCCCGCCATGCCAAGTCTCCGGTATCGTACATACCGTCTCTCCAAGCCTTCGCCTGGGCCGCCGAATCCTTTCGATAATCGGTAAAAAGCCCTACCGGATGGTCTGCGCTGGCATTGCGTACAACGATCCTGCCAACGGTCCCGTCCTCACAGGAAACACCTTCCTCATCTACGATATCGATATCGTAAAGAGGGGAGGGCAGTCCTGTAGAACCATGCTTGATGGGATTCCAGCCAAAGTTTGCGATAATAACGGAGGTTTCTGTCTGTCCAAATCCTTCATGGATTTCCAGACCTGTGGCTTCCTTGAAACGATAGAACACTTCCGGGTTCAGGGGTTCCCCTGCTGTAGTACAGTGATGGATGGAGGTAAAATCCCCCTTGGACAAATCTTCTTTGATCAGGAACCGATATACTGTAGGAGGCGCGCAGAAGGTTGTAGGCCGCACTTCTCCAATCACACGCATTAAGAA
>CANQWE010000091.1 GCA_947627475.1 uncultured Clostridia bacterium | reverse complement strand
CGATCCGGACGGGGTGGTTCTGGCCGATTCAGATACCGATGCGGCCGCAATGGAAAGTCATGCTGACCGCAGGGAAATACAAAATGCCAGAGAAGGATATGTGGCGACAGACACCCGGGCATCCGATACGCTTGGACATCCTTTTATGTACGCAGCCACCAAAGTGGAAGACGGGAATATTTTGCGCATAGCAGTTCCCTACGGCGGGATTTGGAGCGGAGTATTCGGCCAGCTTCCGGTATTTTTGATTACGTTTTCCATAACTGCCCTAATCTGCATTTTTATTGCATTGGGGTTTGCCAAAAAAATTACAAGGCCCCTGGAATCCTTCGCCCAGCAGCTTTCTCTGGGAGAATACGATCAAATATCTGCTGCGGGCAGTTACTATGAAATTGAAAAAATCACCCGCAAGATTCAAGAGCTTTTGCATAAAATACAGGAAACCGAAGCAAAGTCCCGGATGGAGGGGGAGAAAACCCGCTACATCCTGTCCAATATTGAAGAAGGATTGATCCTGCTGGACGATCAAAAAAATATTGTGATTATGAACCAGAGCGCACGGTCTATTCTCCATGCTGATACGGGTTTTGTACAAGGAAATATTGTAGAACTTACCAGGCAGAGAGAATTTACCGCAGCGGCAGATAAAGCCATCCAGGAAAATCAAAGCACCCTCTTCGATATAGAAATAGCCAACGCCATTTACTCTGTACATGTGTCCCCTGCAAAAGGAGAATACGTAGACTCCAGCAAAAACGGCGCCACGATCTTACTGGTAAATGTAAGTGCCCAACGGCTCTCGGAAAAACAGCGCAGCGAATTTTTCACCAATGCTTCTCATGAGCTGAAAACCCCTATCACCACTTTGATGGGACTGTCTGAAATGCTGGAAAGCGGCGCCCTTCCCCCAGAGCGGCTAAAACAGATCTACAGCCGTATTCATACGGAAACCGTACGCATGGGGCAGCTGATCGGAGATATTTTGACCATCTCCCGTCTGGAATCCGGGATCACAGACGATTATTCTGAAACGGTGAATATTGCAGACATCGCTGTCGAAGTGGTAGAAGGCGCAAGGGCACAGGCGGCTGCATCGGGTATCCGTCTGCAGCTGCAGCGGGAAAATGTTTTTGTATACGCAAACAACCGGCGCATTTGGGAGCTGCTTACCAATTTGGTTGACAACGCTATCAAGTACAATCAGCCCGGTGGCAGTGTGGAAGTAAAAATCTTTCCCCAAGCAGACGATGCGGTGATCCAGGTGCGGGATACAGGCATCGGCATCCCTCAGGAAGATCAAAGCAGAATTTTCGAGCGCTTCTACCGGTCTGGGGCGGGTAAGGCCGTGAAAGGCACAGGACTGGGACTTGCGATTGTTAAGCATATCGTAAAAATCTATGACGGCACCATTTCACTGGAAAGTACTCCGGGGGTCGGTACCATGTTTCAGATTACACTGCCAAAATTGGAGCAAAAATAATGCAGAAAGCCTCCACGACCGTTTCCACTTTGCAGTACGCAGGCTTTCCATGTCTGCGTACTGCATCTTTTCTTCTGTATCCGGCGTCGCACCGCCAGCAAATTTATAATAATCGGGATACATCTTTTTATTTACTTTGGCGAAGGTGTCCATTGACATTCTGCATTGTTGGTTTATAATAAATACAGCAAGGCAAAGGAGATACACAATGGAATACATACACAATGGAAAAGTACTGCAAATCGCTGATGCGCATACCCATATATACCCGCAAAAGATTGCAGAAAAAGCTGTCCGGTCTGTTGGAGATTTTTATCATATCCCTATGACCGGCGGCGGTACAGCAGAGGACTTGATCGCGTCCGGCGATCGGGTGGGCACAAAGTATTATTTGGTCTGCTCCGTTGCTACAAAGCCGGAACAGGCAGACTCGATCACTGCTTTTATTGCAGAGGAGTGTAAACAGTATCCGCAGTTTGTGGGGCTTGGTGCTTATCATCAGGATGTAGAGGAGCCGGACAGGCTGCTGGAAGCAGTAAAAAATGCGGGGCTGCACGGTATCAAGCTACACTCCGATTTTCAAAGATGCAACATCGACGATCCACGTCTTATGCCCGTTTATGATATGCTGTGCCAGTTGGACCTGAGCGTGCTCTTCCATATGGGAGATAATCGGTATGACTTTTCTGCACCGCGACGTCTGGCAAAGGTGCTGGATAAATATCCCCATCTCAAATGCATTGCTGCGCATTTTGGCGGATACCAACGCTGGCAGGAAGCAAAGGAATGCTTGGCTGGCAGCGGAGAAAATCTGTATTTTGACACTTCCAGTTCCTTGGCTTTCTTAAAAAAGGAGGAGGCTGTTGAAATGATCGAGGCCTTTGGAGTAGATCGAATGCTTTTTGGAACAGACTTTCCCATGTGGACACATGAAGATGAGGTAAAGCGAATTTTGGACCTGTCTCTTCCCGATAGAGCAAACGAACAAATCTTTTTTAAAAATTTCAAGCATTTTTTTCACGTGGAATAAAAATACTGCGGCCTTTAGCCGCAGTATTTTTATTTTTACGAATGAAATGTCCTTTTTAGGCAAAGAATATAGCACCCGATATGTAAATATAGGAGGCAGACGTGAAAAAGGGAAAATAAAAATCCCTTCTTTTGCGTCCGAGTGCATCCAAACCTGGAACTGTATCTTTTGTCCAAGCAGTCCGAAGGGATGCATTCAATAACTTTTATGCCGCCCAGAGGGCGGCAGATTGGAGATTGATATGGACTTTAAAACAAGTGAAACGAAAACCAACCTGATGCGCGCCTTTGCGGGGGAAAGCCAGGCCAGAAACCGGTATACCTTTGCAGCGTCCCAAGCAAAAAAAGAAGGACTGCAGCTGGTCGAAAATGTATTTCTGTACACAGCAGGTCAAGAAAAAGAGCATGCCGAAATCTTCTACAACTACCTGCGTTCCATGGCAGGAGAGACCATCGTCATCGACAATGCAGGTTACCCGATCGATCTTGCCGACTCTACCCTACAGCTGCTGCGTATGGCGCAGCACAACGAATATCAGGAGCATGATGTAGAATACAAGCGCTTTGGCGACAAAGCAAAGGAAGAGGGATTTACAGAAATCGCTGCATCCTTCCATATGATTGCAGAAATTGAAAAGGTACACGGAGACCGATTCGGCAGATTCGCCGATTTTCTGGAACAGAATAAGCTGTTCGTTTCCGATGTGGAAACCGGCTGGATCTGTCTCAACTGCGGCCACGTATACACCGGAAAAGAGGCGCCGGGGCAGTGCCCTGTCTGCCACCACGACCGGGGATATTTTATTCGGCTGGAGCTTTCTCCTTACGAAAAATAAGCGTGTGGAATATAGCATAAAAAGGAAAAGGCGGTATCCCCGCCTTTTCCTTTTTAACATCCTGCCGCCGTCAAGTCCCTTAAAATATCAGCATACACACTGCATATATCAAAGGACTTACATGTATGCCGCCGCAAATCTACTGCATCCGCATGGGATATCCCTCTGCAGCGTGTTCCTTCCAGCACTCCTTTGAAGGTCCCCCATTTAGATGACTCTACAGAAACCAGTCCATCATTGTCCCCATCATACCGCCTTACAACCCAGAAAGGTACCATTAGAAAAAGATCGCTTCTTCCCTTTTTCATCTTTGCGCCGTAGCTTGCATAAACCACCTCTCTTGCATCTGGATTATTTCTATTAAAATCCTTGCAGAACTCAGTGGAAAACTGTTTACATACCTGCTGAAAATTTGGGTTTTTATCTCCGAAAAGACGAAAAAAGCAATTAACAAAAACAGCAGATATACGGTACAACACCGGCGGAAACTGCAGCAGACGGTCCATAGTTTTGGATCCGTGATGACAAGTGCAAAGCGTCGTCAGCGATGCTACATAAGGCGCCATACCAAGGGAAGAAATTGTATAGCGTGCTTCTATTCCTCCGTTAGAATGTGCAATAATATTGACCTTCTCCGCGCCTGTTTTATTGAGGATTTCCTGGATATCCCTGCAAATAATTTCGCCGTTATGCTCCAGATCTCCCCAGGCATCATGGCCGGTGTAAAAAATCTGGGCACCCCGGTCCTCCAAACACCTTGGAATCCTGCCCCAATAATTTACATGCTTTCTTTGGCGATACCCTACTCCATGAACCAGAACTACAGGATATCGCAAGGAAATTTTTTCTGGTTTCTCTTCTTTTCTTTCCATTTTTCCGCAGTCTGATGATCCTTCCTGTAATTATTTACAAGTAAAATTTATCTATCTCTATAACTAATGTTTCTCCCACGTTACTCGTTTATTTTATCAGACAAATATGTTTCTGTATAAAATTCTTGCAGTTGCATACATGTAATATCGATATCAATGCCTAAATCACTCACTTTATTTAATACTTCTTTAGAAAAGTGCAAATTATATTGCGTTGTATCTTGATTTAAGGTAATCCATAATGTGATATGATGCATCATGGATAATTGCTGAATCGTGTTTTTGTTTTTATAAAGTAAATCTATAAATTCTGATATTTTCCTTTCTGTTTCTTCTTCATGTTCTATTTCTATCCCAGCAATCCAGCAATCCTCAGAATATGTAATAGATTGATTCGTAATTTTATTATAATTTATATCATTTTTTTTGCAAATGAATTTGGGAGTAATATTTAAAGTACTGCTTACCTTCTCTAAATCAATATCTTCTCCCGAAATCCTTAATTTAACAAAATTCATCATATTCTCCTTTTTTACTTTTTATATGTTTCCCTTACATATTCAGCGAGCATTGTTAATACATCCCATGGCAAATTATGGTTAGGAGGCATACCTTGGCTTGACTTCCAATCTTCAATTTCTCGTTGAAACATTCCCTTCTGATATTTTGTCATTCCCTTTTCAAGATCGCCTGGATTACTTTTCCCTTTTGAAAAAAATATGCACGCAGAAATTGTTATAACAGCAATTCCACCTATTACATCAGCAGGTCCAGGCATAGGTGAGTCTGCCATTGAAATGCCTGCTCCAACAGCAAAAGCCAAACCGTAATCTTTGTCAGGTGGTTGGAGTGTTGCTGCTAACTCTGCCTGTAATTCTGCCAACGTACTTTCGGCATCTGCTATTTGTTTGACTATCCTGTAACGATCCCGAGGAGAATATTTCGGGTAGGTTGCTGTCAACATTTCACTCAGCATTTCGTTGCTAGTATTATTTAGAGAATCTATCGTCATTTTTGTTGTCTTAATATCGACCAGTATTACCTCTCTTGATCTCAAACCACTTGGATCCACATACATCACCGGGTTATTGTTGCAGTATGCGAACATGTTGTTGCCCATGAGTCCTGTTCCTGTGCTCACAAAGCCATCCGCATTGACAAACCGGCCTGTTACCGGGTCATAGTACCGGCTCTGCAGATAGTACAGTCCGCTTTCCTCGTCGTACATGTACCCTCTGTACCG
>CANQWE010000090.1 GCA_947627475.1 uncultured Clostridia bacterium | reverse complement strand
AAAACAGAAAGTAGAAAGTGTAGAAGGGCTGGAGGCAGAGCTGAAGCGTGTGCGTGCAGCACAGGCGGAGTACGCAGGATACAGCCAGGAAGAAGTAGATAAAATCTTCTTTGCAGCAGCATCGGCAGCAAATAAGCAGCGGATACCGCTGGCGAAAAAGGCAGTGGAAGAAACAGGAATGGGCGTAGTGGAAGATAAGGTGATCAAAAACAACTACGCGGCAGAATACATATATAATGCATATAAGAATACGAAGACCTGCGGCGTGATCGAAGAGGATGCGGCGTACGGGATCAAAAAGATCGCAGAACCCATCGGAGTGGTCGCGGCGGTAATCCCGACCACCAACCCGACGTCCACCGCAATCTTCAAGTGTCTCCTGGCACTGAAAACCCGAAACGGAATCATCATCAGCCCCCATCCCCGAGCCAAGGGCTGTACCATTGAAGCAGCGCGGATCGTACTGGAAGCGGCAGTGGCAGCAGGAGCTCCGGAGGGGATCATCAGCTGGATCGATGTGCCCAGCCTGGATATGACCAACCTGCTTATGAAGGAAGCGGATATCATCCTGGCAACCGGCGGTCCGGGCATGGTAAAAGCCGCATACTCCAGTGGGAAACCAGCTGTGGGCGTAGGCGCAGGAAATACCCCCGCGATCATTGACGACACTGCCGATATCCTGCTGGCAGTCAACTCCATTATCCATTCCAAAACCTTCGACAACGGTATGATCTGCGCTTCCGAGCAGTCTGTGATTGTGCTGGAAAAGGTATATAAGGCAGTGAAGAAGGAGTTCGCGGACAGAGGTTGCTACTTCCTCACCCCGGAAGAAACAGAAAAGGTACGAAAAACGATTATCATCAACGGGGCATTGAACGCGAAAATTGTGGGCCAGTCGGCGCATACGATTGCCAGCCTGTCCGGAGTAAACGTGCCTGAAAAGACAAAGATCCTCATAGGAGAAGTGGAAAGCGTAGATATCTCTGAGGAGTTTGCCCATGAGAAGCTGTCTCCGGTACTGGCAATGTACAAGGCAAAGAATATAGAAGACGCCTTTGCAAAGGCAGAGCAGCTGATCGCGGATGGAGGCTACGGTCATACCTCCTCCATCTACCTGAACGCAGCAACCGAGCAGGCAAAGCTGGAGGAGTTTGCTGCCCGGATGAAGACCTGCCGGATTCTGGTGAACACCCCTTCCTCTCACGGCGGTATCGGAGATCTGTACAACTTTAAGCTGGCGCCGTCCCTGACACTGGGCTGCGGATCCTGGGGAGGCAACTCCGTATCGGAAAACGTAGGTGTGAAACACCTGATCAATATCAAGACTGTTGCAGAAAGAAGGGAAAACATGTTGTGGTTCCGGGCTCCGGGGAAGGTATATATGAAGAAGGGCTGCCTGCCTGTAGCGCTGGATGAGCTGAAAACAGTGATGGGCAAGAAGAAAGCCTTTATCGTAACAGACAACTTCCTGTATAAGAACGGGTATACCAAAGCCATCACCGATAAGCTGGACGAAATGGGAATCCAGCACACCACCTTCTTTGATGTGGAACCGGATCCTACCCTGGGCTGCGCAAAACGTGGGGCAGAGCAGATGTGTGCCTTCCAGCCGGATACCATCATCGCCCTGGGCGGGGGTTCGGCTATGGACGCGGCCAAGATCATGTGGGTGCTGTACGAGCATCCTGAGGCAGACTTTATGGATATGGCGATGCGGTTTATCGATATCCGCAAGCGTGTATACACCTTCCCGAAGATGGGAGAGAAGGCATACTTCATTGCGATCCCCACATCTGCAGGAACCGGTTCTGAGGTAACGCCCTTCGCGGTAATCACCGACGAGAACACAGGAGTAAAATATCCGCTGGCAGACTACGAGCTGATGCCCAACATGGCGATCATCGACGCAGATCTGCACATGTCTGCCCCCCGGGGACTGACAGCGGCATCGGGAATCGACGCGGTAACCCACGCCCTGGAAGCCTATGCTTCGGTGATGGCGACAGACTACACAGACGGTCTGGCTGTTCAGGCGCTGAAGACGATATTCGAATATCTGCCCAGAGCGTATGAGAACGGACAGACAGACGCGCAGGCCAGAGAGAAGATGGCGAACGCGGCAACCATGGCAGGAATGGCATTTGCCAACGCGTTCCTTGGGGTGTGCCACTCCATGGCCCACAAGCTGGGGGCGTTCCACCATCTGCCTCATGGCGTGGCCAACGCATTGATGATCGATGAGGTGCTTCGGTTCAACGCGTCGGAGACGCCGGTGAAGATGGGAACCTTCTCCCAGTACGACCATCCCCACACGCTGGCCCGGTATGCACAGGTTGCAGATGCGCTGGGTATCAAGGGCAGAAACGATACGGAGAAGCTGGAGGGACTGATTGCCGCCATCGATGGACTCAAGGAGCGTGTAGGCATCAAGAAGACCATTCGGGATTATGTTCCCGATGAAGCGGACTTCATGGCCCGTTTGGACGACATGACCGAGCAGGCCTTCGACGATCAGTGTACCGGCGCCAACCCCAGATATCCTCTTATGTCTGAAATCCGTCAGATGTATCTTAATGCGTATTTGGGTACTTCTGAAACTGTATAAAATATAAGCAAACGCTTTATGTATGCGATAGGAATCGAAGGGTCCGAATTTTACGCAAATTTATAGAAAGGTATGGTCATACATATGAAACTGGACAATGTTATCGCAATCAGAACCGGGAAAAGGGTTTATCGTGATGGAGATCGGACCATCAAAGTCTTTGAAAGCGGATTTTCCAAGGCAGATATCTTAAATGAGGCGCTGAATCAGGCGCGTATCGAGGAAACAGGGCTCAATATCCCCAAAATTTTGGAAGTAACGATGATTGAGGGCAAATGGGCGATCGTTTCTGAATATATTGAGGGAAAAACGCTGGCACAGCTGATGGAAGAAAATCCGGACCAGATCGACAAATATTTGGAGTTGTTTGTGGATTTGCAAATTACGGTACACAATAAAAAGGCTCCGCTGCTTAACAAGCTCAAGGATAAGATGAACCGGAAAATCAGTCAGGCACAGCTGGATGCAACTACCCGTTATGAACTGCACACCCGGCTGGAATCTATGCCCAAGCATGATAAAGTGTGTCATGGAGACTTCAATCCCTCCAACATTATTATCAAAGACGATGGCGAAGCCTACATTTTAGACTGGTCTCACGCGACCCAGGGAAACGCTTCCGCGGATGTGGCAAGAACCTATCTTTTGTTCCGCCTTGCGGGAGATCAGACGCTGGCAGACAAATATATGGATTTGTTCTGCAAAAAAAGCGACACAGCAAAGCAGTATGTGCAGAAATGGATGCCTATCGTAGCGGCTTCCCAGTCCGTTAAAGGAAAAGAGGATGAGCGGGAATTTCTTCTTTCCTGGGTAGACGTAGTAGATTACGAATAATAAACTACAATGTAATAGCCGTCCAGCTAAGCTGGACGGCTATTTGCGTATATCGGTAAGATTTTTGCAGATACTATTTACAACGCAATACTGCTTTGGGAGGAAAACTGTGGAAGTCTTTACAGAAAAGCTATGCTCTGATTTAGATAAAAATATTGCCATAATGGACCGTCTGCTCCACTATGGAGACAGCTTTGATTTAATTAAGCGGACAATGCAAATCAACAATACAAGACTGGTTATGTACTATATTGACGGATTTGTAAAGAGTGAAGAGATTCAGCGTCTCATGCTGCATTTTGTCACTTTAAAGGATTTTGGTGACGGAAGCCCAGGGGCAGCACAGCGTTTTGCCGATGGGTGTGTTCCCAGCGCGGAGGTAGATGTAACAGACAGCGTAGATTCCATTATCACGATGGTTCTGTCCGGCTGTACAGCGATGTTTTCAGAAGGATTTGGAGCAGAATGCATTATTATAGATGCGAGAACCTATCCGGCCCGTCAGGCAACAGAACCGGAAAACGACCGGGTAATGCGGGGCTCCAGAGACGGATTCGTAGAGACGCTGATTTTTAACACTGCCATGCTGCGCCGCCGGATTCGGGATCCTCGCATGACAGTGCAGTATATAAGCGGCGGGCGGTCCTCCAGAACAGACATCGCCTTGTGCTATATGAAAGATAAGGCGGACACGGACTATGTAAAGCTGTTGACGGAAAAGTTGGAAAATATGGATACAGATTCGCTGACTATGGGACATGAAAGCATAGCGGAAACATTGATTCGTAAGCGCTGGTACAATCCTTTCCCGAAAATTCGTACAACGGAGCGACCCGATGCAGCAGCGGCGTCCGTGCTGGAAGGAGATGTGGTGCTCCTTTGCGACAACAGTCCGGAGGCGATGATTTTCCCCACCTCCATATTTGATTTTTTACAGGAGACGGACGATTATTATTTGCCTCCGCTGACAGGAACCTATCTGCGTATTGTACGGCAAATCGTTTTCTGGTCTACCATGTTTGTTACGCCGATTTGGTATTTGCTGCTGATGCATGAAGCCATTCTACCGGAGTGGATACAATTTATTGTGCCGGCGGATTCAGGAGATCTGCCGATCATCCTGCAGCTGTATCTGACGGAATTTATGATCGATGGTCTGAAGCTGGCTTCCATGAATACGCCAAGCGTGCTGTCCAATTCGCTGTCAGTTGTGGGGGGGCTGATGCTTGGGGAATTTGCAGTGCAGGTAGGGTGGCTGTGTTCCGATGTGATTTTGTATATGGCTTTTGTATCTATTGCCAACTTTACCCAGTCATCTTACGAATTGGGTTACGCCTTTAAATTTATGCGGATGCTGCTTTTGCTTTTTACCGCGCTCTTTAGTACATGGGGCTTTATAGGAGGCGTACTGCTTGTACTCATTTTGATTGTCACCAATAAAACAGTGAACGGAAAACGCAGTTATCTCTATCCCTTTATTCCTTTTGATGGAAGGGCACTTGCCAGATTGGTTTTCCGACTCAAAAAACGGGATTGATCATAAAGAAGAGAAGGCCTCGCCTTCTCTTCTTTTCTTTTCAAAATTCCCCTTGGAAAATGGTGGAAGCTATGGTATACTGATAAAAAGACATATATGAAAGGGGAAGATCCCATGAAAAAATATCTTGCCATTGATTTGGGCGCCTCCAGCGGACGGGGCATTTTAGGAAGCATTGAGGACAATAAGCTAAAATTGCAGGAACAACACCGATTTTCCAACGATCCGGTTGAAACGCCCTCCGGCTTTTTTTGGGACACCCTTCGCCTCCTGTACGAAATAAAAACGGCAATTGCAAAGTGTGCCGGAGAAGGTGGGCTGGACTCTCTCGGGATAGACACCTGGGGGGTAGACTACGGATACATAGATGCCAGCGGGGCAATGCTTTCCCACTCTTATCAGTACAGAGACTTGCGCACTGTACCTATGATTGATGCGGTATACAGAAAAATCCCATATGATACCCTATATAGAATCACCGGTATTGAATCTATGTGCTTTAATACGATATTTCAGCTGGCTGCAGACTTAAAAAACCGTCCTTGGCTGCTGACGGCCGCAAATAAGCTGCTGCTGACGCCAGACCTTTTGGGGTATTTTCTTACCGGCAAAATGGCGTCTGAATATACCATTG
>CANQWE010000089.1 GCA_947627475.1 uncultured Clostridia bacterium | reverse complement strand
ATGCTCCTATTTACCGCATTCCCACGCGGCTTTTATATTATAGCAAAGGTGCATCTCAATGTCAATACCTTTTTTCCATTTTTTTAGAAAAAAAGATTTACCCCCTGAAAAACCCGTGTGAAGGCTTTTCACACGGGCTTTAATTCAATCCCTTTTTCATCTGGATCGTTGTGTCATTCTTTCATGCTGCTCTGCCCTGCTTTACTATCCCTTTGCACGGCGCGGATATGCAGGCATCATGGAATTCCCATTTACATCCCAAACAGCAATGCTCCGCTGATCCGGCACCGACGAATCGTTTTCCAAAAGTACCTGTCCAATAGCAGCAGCCGCTTGCCTTTCCAGATCCCGGCACTCCTTTAAAAACCAGACGATCCGCTCCCGGGTAGCCTTGTCCCGCAGACTTCTTTTATTTTCACCATATACCTGCCAGTGGACATCCCACATCTTATCATGAATGGTACGAAAAATTCTTGCAGGAACAGACAAATCGATTTTCAAAATGTCCTGCACTTGCTCAAAGAAGCCCGCGGTATAGGCACGGCGCTCCGCCAAATCAAATTTTTCCGGGTTGATATATCGGAAATTAGAATTTTTTGCCCGGTAATTTCGATCGTCTTCCAATCGGTAAATCCATTTCCACCACGCGCCTTCTCCATATCCGTATTCCAAAAACGGCTGATCTTTTTCGGTGAGCATTTCATAGGCCCGAAAAAGCGAACGCCAGGCAATTTCTTTTCTGTCCCCCGGCGCATCGATACCGTCAATAAAGATAACCGCTGAAAGCCCTCGTTTCCAGCTTTCCAAAGGCTTCGCCGTTTTCCCAATACGGACACCGCTGTGACCGCCGTGTGCAATCAGTGTATTTCCGTAATCCGTATATCCGACCACCAGCTTATAACTTACTTTTTCCCGAAAAAGGATCACCGGACGGTCCGAAAGCAAATGCTGTACAATCTGTTCTCCGACGGTATCCGGATTCATTGGCGTATCTTTTACAGGAATGGTGCCGTCTCCGAACAAACGATATTTGATGCCTTCTGCCGCAAAGCAATCATCAAGTGACTGGTTGTTCCACTTTCCTTCCTGCAGAAAATCCAGCATATTGTAACAAAGCGTAAACCCCTCTCCCGAAACGCCCATATAAAAAAAGTAATCGTCATCGTCCCGCCATTTTATTCCATGGGCAATAGAATCATGGGTTCTCGGCGGCAGGCCCATAAATGTTTTCAGAGCGCTCACCATAGCGGGAAAAATAATATTGTGCGGACAATGTTTGGCGGGACCACGCACCCCGCGTTCGGTAACGCGAAATTCCTGCGGTATATGTTTGTCCATCATTTTTACACAGTCCTTTCTTGAATGTTTGTGCCTACGGCACAAACAAAGCGTGAAAAAAAAGGTTGCACGTTATTTATGACTTTTTCCTTCACTCCCTCCCATTCTGCCTCGTAGGTAAAGCTAATATAAATATTAACGCGGTGTTTGCTGTTTGCCAAGCAGGCATAATTCTATATCCTATATTCGTTATACATTCTCTGTTTGTTTCGATGGGTGCCGTCCTCTCAATATATATTTTTAGTATAGCACACAGGAACTATTTGTCAACAAAAAAAGAGTAAAAAACCGCTCCTTTTTATGAAATATATATCAATTCAATCTCGCCGGGCAGCGATATACCAACGGTGGGCACTGTCCAATTCTGCCTCCATATGAAACCCTGTATAGATTCCCTCCACAGAAAAGCCGGCCTTCTCCAGAGACTGGGTAAGCCTTTTTCGGCTGTAGCACCGCTCCCGCTGCAGCGTATCTGTACGGTTCCATGTTCCGTCCTGATTTTCTTCAAATACAGACAGCAAAAAATCACAGATCCCGTGCCGGTCGTCATATTGGTTCTGCCAGCAGCAAAGCACCCCTTCGTCTTCCAATATATAATCGTGGTCCGCGTAAAACTCCCGAAATTTTTTGGGCGTATTCACGTCGAAGACAAACAGCCCTCCAGGCTCCAGATAATTGTGCACCAGAGAGAGACATCGATCCAAGTCCCTATATCCCGTTAAATGATTGATTCCATCCAGGCAGCATACCACTGCGCTGACAGTGCCGTACAATTCAAAAGAGCGCATATCCTGACACAGCCACAGGACATCCCCAATCCCCTGCTTCTCGGCCTTTTCCCTTGCGCAGGAAAGCATTTCCGGGCTGATATCCAACGCCGTCATATCATACCCACGGCTGTGCAGTGCAAAGGTCATACTTCCTGTTCCGCACCCAAGGTCCAACACACTGGTCACGGGAATCTTGGAGTGCCGACCGAAAAGAACGCACAAAAAATCCGCCCATTCTTCATAATCAGTTTCTGCGTTCAGCTTGTCATAATTGGCCCAAAGCGCCGCATACAAGGGTACGTTCATTTCTCCTCATCTTCCTTTACAAAGGGATGCGCGCCGGCAGCGTCCAAACGATTCAGCACCGCGGTATACCCATCACTGCCGTATTTCAGGCAGCGGTTCACCCGGCTGATGGTTGCAGTGGAAAGTCCTGTTTTTTCTATAATATCCGTATACGTCTTATTATCCGCCAGCATTTTCGCAGCGGCAAGCCGATTGGACATCTCGATCACCTCTACCACTGTACAGATATCTTCAAAAAAGCGGCTGCACTCCTCTATCGTTTTGAGCGATAAAATTCCCTCGAACAAATACTGCATCTTTGTATCCATTTCTTTTTTTGCCATTTGCAAACCTCTCCTTTATGAATAGCCCAATATCAGGCCCGCCAATTGTTCGCTTGTACTTTTATAGATATACTTTTCACATCCTGCAAGCGCGGCTGTCAGCGCAACCTTCTCCAGCCGGCATCCCGCAAGGCGCGCTTCCAGCTCGGCTGTGTCACGGGCGCCAAAATAATCTCCGGAAAAGGAGACGCGGCGGATGATACCTTTATGTGCGTCCAGGGAAACAGATACGCTTCCAAAATCAAAGCGCTTCTCCCTGCACACACGATATTCTCCCGACTGCCCAAAGATCCAGTCCCATGTGCTGTATTTATCCTCCGCAATCTGACGGATCACGGCTGTTTGCTCTGCCGTATATTCCCAGGCGGGTCCATAGCTTGCTGCGGCTCCATCCACCAGGCACCGTAAAAATGCTTCAACCGTATCCGGTCCCCGATAGCCCGGAAGCTCCCGGATATTTGCCACCCGGCTCTCTACGCTTGCAATTCCCTTGCTTTCCATTTTTTCCCGACTCACCTGCAGTGCGCCGGATAGGCGGGAGAGATCTGCCGAAAACAAAATGGTTCCGTGATGGAGCAGCCGCTGTCTGCCGTCACAGGTATGATACACACACTGGGCGTTCCCGGATATTTTTCGCCCATGCGCCAAAAGATCGTTTCTTCCGCTTAAAGTTGCCGTTACGCCAAACTGCCGCAAAATTGCAATAATAGGATCGGTAAATCGTTTAAAGTCGATTTCCCCATGCTCCGGCGCATCGGTAATAAACGTAAAATTCACGTTTCCCAGGTCGTGAAATACCGCTCCGCCGCCGGTGAGACGCCTGGCCACCTGAATCCGGTTGGCCTGTACAAAGGGCAGATTTAGCTGGGCGTATGCATTTTGATTTTTCCCGATAATGACGGAAGGTCCGTTTCGCCAAAGCAAAAAGGCCGCTCCCCGCCCCTGCTCCAGGATATATTCCTCTGCGGCCAGATTAAAATAAGGATCGGTTTCTCCATGGTAAATAAAAAGCATAGCCTCCCCTTTCGGGAATTTCATTTTTGCAGCGCATGCTACTTTATATTATAGAGGAAGTCCCCGTTTTTTTCAATACCAAACCCAAACTTTATGGGAACCACACTTACAGCAACCGCACTTTATTTCCTTAATGTAAATATTTTGGGGTTATTCACCATAAATTTCATAAAAGTATGGAAATTGGAAAAAATACATGCTATAATAATAAATGCGGTCAGTTTTCACATGAAACCTGCCGCTTATTACAACTTTGTCAACATATGAAATCAATATTTGGAGGATGTTTTAATGGGCAAGAAGTATGTTTATCTCTTTTCCGAGGGAAACGCCAGCATGCGGGAGCTTCTCGGCGGTAAGGGAGCAAATCTGGCTGAGATGACCAATATCGGTCTTCCCGTTCCCCAGGGCTTCACCATCTCTACGGAGGCGTGCACCCAGTATTATGAGGACGGTCGTAAAATCAACAGCGAGATTCAGGCGCAGATCATGGAGTATATCGAAAAAATGGAGCAGATCACCGGTAAAAAATTCGGTGACAGGGAAAATCCGCTTCTGGTTTCTGTTCGCTCCGGTGCCCGCGCGTCCATGCCCGGTATGATGGATACCATCCTGAACTTGGGTCTGAACGAGGATGTTGTAAAGGTTATCGCTGATAAGAGCGGCAATCCCCGTTGGGCTTGGGACTGCTACAGAAGATTTATCCAGATGTATTCCGACGTGGTTATGGAAGTCGGCAAAAAATACTTCGAAGAGCTCATTGACAAAATGAAGGCAGAAAAGGGCGTCACCCAGGACGTAGACCTCACCGCCGAGGATTTGGCTGTTCTGGCTTCCCAGTTCAAGGCTGAATATAAAGAGAAGATCGGCGCTGATTTCCCCTCTGACCCCAAAGAACAGCTTATGGGCGCTGTGGAAGCCGTGTTCCGTTCCTGGGACAACCCCCGCGCCAACGTATATCGTCGTGATAACGATATTCCTTACTCCTGGGGTACTGCCGTCAACGTACAGATGATGGCGTTTGGCAACATGGGCGACACTTCCGGTACCGGCGTTGCGTTTACCCGCGACCCTGCTACCGGGGAAAAGAAGCTTATGGGCGAATTTCTTATGAACGCACAGGGTGAAGATGTGGTTGCTGGCGTGCGCACGCCTTCTCCTATTGCCAAGCTGGCAGAAGTAATGCCCGAAGTATATGAGCAGTTCGTCGGAATCTGCGCAACCCTTGAGGACCATTATCGTGACATGCAGGATATGGAGTTTACCATTGAGGATAAAAAGCTTTACATGCTGCAGACCAGAAACGGTAAGAGAACAGCAAAGGCTGCACTGAAAATCGCATGCGATCTGGTAGACGAGGGTATGATCTCCGAGAAGCAAGCTGTAGCCATGATCGATCCCAGAAATCTGGACACCCTGCTCCATCCCCAATTTGACGCAAAAGCGCTGAAGGCTGCAATCCCTGCAGGCAAGGGTCTTGGCGCGTCTCCCGGAGCTGCCTGTGGTAAGGTAGTATTTACTGCAGACGACGCCGTAGCATGGAATGAGAGAGGCGAAAAAGTCGTTCTGGTTCGTCTGGAAACCTCTCCCGAGGATATCACCGGTATGAAAGCTTCTCAGGGAATTCTTACCGTTCGCGGCGGAATGACTTCTCATGCTGCCGTTGTTGCCCGTGGAATGGGAACCTGCTGCGTATCTGGCTGCGGTGACATCAAGATGGACGAAGAAAACAAGCAGTTTGAGCTTGCAGGAAAAACCTACCACGAAGGAGATTTCATCTCCATCGACGGTTCTACCGGCAACATTTACGATGGAATCATTCCCACCGTGGATGCTGAGATCGCTGGCGAGTTCGGACGTATCATGGATCTGGCTGACAAATACAGAAAGCTGAAGGTACGCACCAATGCCGACACTCCTGCCGAT
>CANQWE010000088.1 GCA_947627475.1 uncultured Clostridia bacterium | reverse complement strand
GACAGTATGTATACCGTGGCAGTCCGTCAGTTTGAAGAGCTGCCATTGGACGAAGGAAATGCATAGGATATAGAACTATGGAAAAGATAAAAAGCATCCTGGAGGATGCTGTAAAACACCTTACCGGGGATGCTACCTGTGTGCTGGCCCGGCCGGAAAAAAAACTGGAAATTTCCAAAGAAAAAGGGATTTTGCCTCTGCTGCTGTGGATGCGTGATGACCAGGGATACTTGCAGGACGCTGTCATTGCAGACCGGATCATAGGACGTGCCGCAGCTTTCCTGGCGGTATACGGAGGAGCGCGTGCTGTATACGGAGAGGTGATGAGCGCCGGCGCCGTACCGATTTTGGAAGAGGCCGGCATCCTATATTCCTACAAAACCATTACGGAGCGGATTATCAACCGTAAGGGGGACGGTCCCTGTCCTATGGAGCAGGCGGTTTTTGGGGTGAGGAATCCCTCCCTGGCCGCTGCGATTTTGCAGGCAAAGGTTTTTGGATGATTTGAAAAATTGAGGTGACTTGTTTGAAGGTAACAGTTGTTTGCGACGTGCTTGGCGAAGAGAACAACGGAACTACCATCGCCGCTATGAATCTGATCCGAAGCCTCCAGGGGAAGGGGCATACGGTGCGTGCCTTGTGTACTGGTACAAAGCACGCGGGAGAGGAGGGCTACTATATTGTTCCTTCTATCAATTTTGGACCCTTCAACGGATATGTATCCAAAAATGGTGTAGCACTGGCCCGGCCGGTGCACAAAATTATGGAAGAGGCCATCGATGGTGCGGATGTAGTGCATATTATGATCCCCTTTGTACTGGGCGTTTCTGCCGCAAAAATTGCCTGGGCAAAGGGAATCCCTGTAACGGCCGGGTTTCACTGCCAGGCGGAAAATCTCTCCAATCACTTTTTTCTCATGAATGCGGACCGGTTCAACCGCTGGCTGTATAAGGTGTTTTATCAAACGCTGTACAGCAGGTGTGACTGCGTCCACTATCCTACCCGGTTTATATGTGATATTTTTGAGGGCGTGACTGGTCCCACCAATCATTATATCATTTCCAACGGTGTAAACGCATCCTTTGTAAAGAAAGCGGTGTCAAAACCTTCGCAGCTTCAGGATAAATTTGTGATTCTGTTTACCGGACGATACAGCCGGGAAAAATCACACAAGGTATTGCTGGACGCGGTGGCGCTTTCTCAGTATAAAGAAAAAATTCAGCTGATTTTTGCTGGTAGCGGTCCGCAGAAAAAGAATTTGGAAGCTCGGGCCCGCCGACTTGGGATTTCTATGCCGATCATGCAGTTTTATTCTCGAAGGGATCTGGTGGACGTGATCAACTATGCGGATCTGTATGTGCATCCTGCGGAAGTGGAAATAGAAGCCATTGCCTGTCTGGAGGCGATCGCCTGCGGGAAGGTGCCGGTGATTGCAGATTCTCCCAGAAGTGCCACCCGTCATTTTGCACTGACGCCGGAAAATTTGTTTCGGGTAAACGATCCTGCCGATCTTGCGGCGCGGATCGACTACTGGATCGCACATCCGAAGGAGCTTGCCGCATGCAGCCAGCAATATCTGGGATATGCCGAGACCTTTGCGTTTGATCAGTGTATGGACCGCATGGAAGGGATGCTTGCCGATGCCGCGAAAAAAGAAGCGTAAGACCATTGTATATGAGGATTTGCTCCAGGATGATTTTGCCGGCACCCATATCCGGCAAAAAAAGGTGGATCAAAACTTTCCTTATGTGCGAACTGGATGGATTTGGCGGGTATGCAGCTGGCTATTGTATTATTTCGTGGCTATTCCCATCGTGTTTGTAATCAGTAAGCTGTATCTGGGCCTTACCTTTGAAAACCGGAAGGCTCTGCGCGCGCTTTCTGACAGCGGATATTTTCTTTACTGCAACCACACCCATGTGCTGGATGTATTTGTAGCTCCCCTTTTGGCATTTCCCAAACGGGTTTATACGGTAGCCGGCGCAGACGCCGTATCTATCCCGGGACTGCAGCATCTGGTGCTGCTGCTGGGGGGACTTCCCATCCCTACGGAGCGAAGCGGCCTGCTGGTTTACAAGGAAGCTGTTTTTCGCCGAGCCCGGGAAAACAGCTGCATTGCTATTTTTCCCGAGGCGCATATTTGGCCTTACTATATACAGATCCGTCCCTTCGGGACCGCGTCTTTTACCTATCCGGCACAGTTTGATGCACCGGTGGTAGCCGCCACAGTGACATACCACAGACGACGGGGCCTGTTTCGTTTTTGTAAAAGGCCCGGGATGCGGGTGTATGTCAGTGATCCGATTTATGGAGAGGCCGGGCAGCCTCTGGGAGCAAGAAAAAAATTTTTGCGGGATCAGGTGTATGAACATATGTGCAAAACAGCGGCAGAATGTGAAAACATGGAATATATCCGATACGTGCCGGCGGAAAAATAAGGCCTACTTGTCCATGTGCAGCAGGGTAAATCGATTTTTGTAAAACATTAGCATGCCCGCATCTCGCATCCGGCAAAGCTCCTTAGACAGAGCGCTGCGGTCTACATTTAAATAGTCCGCCATCTGCTGCCGGTTAAAGGGAATGGTAAATGTTTTGCTTCCCTGGTGTACTGCCTGGGCAGATAAGTAGGTCAGCACACGGCTGCGCACATTTTTGGCCGCAGTACAGAAAATTCGGCGGGAAAGGGATAGGTTATTGCGGGCAGACATACGCAGTAGATTGTGCAGCAGCTGCAGATACCAGGCTGCACAACCGTTTTTGCCATGTTGCAGTAGCTGCAGATTCAAGAACAAAATCTGGGTATGCTCTGCGGCGACCACGTCTACCAGCATAGGTTCCTTGCACAGGGCATAGGTTTCAGCAAAAATTTTTCCGGCGGCCAGCCTGCTCAAAATGCTTTTGTTTCCCCATAAATCTGTACTTTCTATGCACACGCTGCCAAGTAAAATCATACCAATTTCGAAAGTCTGATCTCCGGCCTCTAATACATATTCATTTTTTTGAAATGTCTGCCGGCGTATATATCCCTGTGCCTGTATATCGGCCAGTCCTTCCTCCGATATATCAGCAAACAAAGGAGTCTTTAAAAGATTCATAAAAAATTCTCCTTTTTTGTTGTTATAACCACCGAATATCTTTTCTCATTGTACTATAATGAAGACACAAAGTAAAGAGAAGAGGAAGGAAATATGATTCGACGGATCATTCAAATAGATGAAGCAAAATGCAACGGGTGCGGCGCATGCGCCGCCGCCTGCCACGAAGGTGCCATTGGCATGGTAGAGGGAAAGGCACGTCTTTTGCGGGACGATTACTGTGACGGCCTCGGGGACTGTCTGCCGGCATGTCCGACCGGTGCGATCACGTTTGCAGAACGGGAAACGGCCGCATATGACGCGGATGCTGTGGCAGCAAATAAAAAGAAAAAAGAACAGGTTGGCACAGGCTGTCCCGGTCACCAGATGCGGCTGTTTAACAGGGAACCGGAAAAGGAGAAGGACGTCCAGGCTGCAGCGCCTGCCGGCAGCGTGTCCAGACTGGCTCAGTGGCCGGTACAGATTCAGCTGGTACCGGTAAACGCGCCGTATTTTAAGAGAGCGCGTCTGCTGATTGCAGCGGACTGCACAGCGTTTGCATATGCAGGTATGCATGAAGCATTTATGAAGGGAAAAGTCACACTGATTGGATGTCCCAAGCTGGATGCAGCCGACTACATGGAAAAGCTGACGCAGATTATCCGAAACAACGATATACAAAGCGTAACTATTGTAAAAATGGAAGTGCCCTGCTGCTGCGGTTTGGAGGCCGCTGCAAAATCCGCTCTGCAAAACAGTGGCAAATTTATTCCGTGGCAGGTTGTTACAATCTCACTGGATGGGAAAATAATAGAGTAAACCAATGGATAAAAAATAAACAAGATATATAACAAGAAAGGAATGACATACAATGAAACGTCAAATCAAAAACAATGTAAGCTGGATAGGATACATCGACTGGGAGCTGCAGACCTTCCACGGAGATGACTACACCATTGCTAACGGCTCCAGCCAGAACGCCTATCTTATCCAAGAGGAAAAGACTGTTTTGATCGATACAGTCTGGGCACCGCATCGGTTCGAATTTGTGGAGAATTTGAAAAAAGAGATTGATTTGAAAAAAATCGACTATATTATTGCCAACCACGGGGAGGTGGACCACTCCGGCGCGCTCACGGCCCTGATGGATGAGATTCCCGACACCCCGATTTATTGCACGGCGAACGCGGTAAAAAGTCTGGAGGGCCAATACGGCAAGCGGGGATGGAACTTTCATGTGGTGAAAACCGGGGATTCCTTGGATATCGGCGGAGGAAAAAAGCTGATATTCGTTGAGATGCGTATGCTCCACTGGCCGGATTCTATGGCGACGTATATGACCGGGGACAATATTTTGTTCTCCAATGATGCCTTTGGACAGCATTTTGCTGTGGAGGAGCTATATAATGACAGAGCGGATCAGTGCCTGCTGATGCGGGAGGCTATGAAATATTTTGCAAATATTCTGCAGCCGTATGCACCCCTGGTGGCAAAAAAAATTCCGGAAATTTTGGGGCTGCAGCTACCCATCGACATCATTGCGCCCAGCCACGGAGCGATTTGGAGAGAGAATCCCATGCAGATCATAGAAAAGTATGCTGCCTGGGCAGACGCATATCAGGAAAATCAGATCACCGTCTGCTATGATACGATGTGGGATGGAACTGCCAAAATCGCCCATGCCATTGCAAAGGAAATTTCCAGACAGAGTCCAGACACGGTGGTGAAGGTCTTTAACGTATCCAAATCGGACAAGACGGAAGTGATGACAGAAATTTTTAAGTCGAGAGCCATCGCTGTGGGTTCTCCTACAGAGGGCAATGACATTCTTTGTTCCGTTACCGGATGGCTTGCTTTCGTCAAGTCGCTGAAGTTCAGGAATAAAAAGGCTGCGGCATTCGGCTGTTATGGCTGGAGCGGCGAGGGTGTCAAAATTTTGAAGGAAAAGCTGGCGGATGCAGGTTTTTCTGTTGTGGACAATGAAGTAAAGTCTCTTTGGAATCCGGATTCGGAGGACTTTGCAAAGGTTCCCGCCCTGGTGCAGGGACTGTTGGGATAAGGAAGGCTCTCTGTCTCTGCGTTGCGGAACAATCCTCCGGGTTTTGCGTAGCACCCCTCTTTATACAAGGGGGGATATATTTGTGTGTTTCCCCTTTATTAGGGAAGGTATCAATACAAAATATTCTGAGCCTCCCCTGATAAGGGGAGGTGGATCGCCGCAGGCGATACGGAGGGGTTCCTGGAATACACTCCCCCTGGCGGCAGAGCCGCCAGCGCCCCAGCGGTTCCTAAGGAACCGCCCACAAGGGAGACTTAGGAAAGTGCAACTACAAGACCTCCTATAAGGGGGATTAAGTCTCGGGCGGGATGCGGCGAAAGTGAGTAAAAATAATAATGTAAAAAAGCCACCCATAGGGTGGCTTTTTATGAGTTTAAAGGCTTTAAGGCAAACTTAGCTGCGCATCCTGCAATGGATTTGGAAAGTGCTCCAAAAATGCGAACACGTCCTCCACTCGGTACAAAATTCCATGTTTTTTACAGGTGGATGCAAGCTGCCTCATCAATACGTCGCTTCTATCGCTGGTACATTCGTATGCATTACCGTATCGCCGGATATACTTTTCCCGCAT
>CANQWE010000087.1 GCA_947627475.1 uncultured Clostridia bacterium | reverse complement strand
ACCTATATGAGTCATACCAAAATGCGCCTCTCTTTCCTGCTCCGCAATATGATGGACAACGACTGCAGGTATTTTCTTCTGTACCACCGTAACGGCCCTCATGAGGAGTTTTCCAGTTGCTGATATGGTAAAACCGATGTGATTATCACATCGGTTTTCTTAATTTGCAAGCACTATAATAAGGCGGCTGCCAAAAGAAAGGCAAAAGTCCCAGACATGGATTGCGTGTCGGGACTCTCCCTATGGCGGAAGTGGAATTACAGGACTTGGAAAAAAAAGAGTGTCCTGTAAGGACACTCCGCATGGGTTTGCGCTGCAAAAAAGATACACGCTACAAACGCGAGTAAAAAGGCAAAATAAAAACCGAGCCCGGAACGCGAATTGCGTCCAGGCTCAGCCTGACTAAGCACTATAAAAAAAATATTTTCGGTGGATTGGTGTAGGAGTTTAAACTCTTACAATACAAGCCTCCTGAACAAAAGGAACAGGAGAATGTCTTGAATCAAGCAGATAAATTGAGCATGTACAAATAGACAGATGGGTTCATAAATATCGGTTTTTATTTCTTTTTTGGAATTTCCACTTTTTCTTTTCTTAGTCCAAATGAGAAAAAGAAAAAGCGACCTCAAAAAGCCGTTTATATACGCGATTTGAAAAGAAAACACCAACCAGTCCAAACCTTGAGGGTTCAGATTGTAATGGTGTTTTCATTGACAAAACACGACTTGTATGATATCATTATATTAAAGATATATGTGCGGAGTATAATATACTTCAAACCCATGCACTTTCCCAATCGTAGGAAGGTGCATTTTTGTTTTCATACATACTGTAGGATATCGGTACTCAACGAGATATAGATTCAAAGGAGGAATTATAATGAATAAAAAGTATCAAGTTTTTATCAGTTCAACGCAAAAAGACCTTGTTGACGAAAGAATTGATATTATGCAAGCCTTGTTAGAGAGCAAATGTATTCCTGCTGGAATGGAACTTTTTGCCACTGCAAATAAGAAGTCTTGGGAGATCATTAAACAGGATATTGATGAAAGTGACTTCTACCTTTTAGTAATTGCTGGAATGTATGGCTCTTTAACAAAAGATCATCACGGAAATCAGATTTCTTATACAGAAAAAGAATATAATTATGCTGTGAGCATAAAAAAACCTATAATGGTATTTATGTATAAAGATATTAACACTTTGCCAGCAGGCAAAGTTGAAAAAAGCCAAGCTGGGCGAAAAAGACTAGATAAGTTCAAAAATCGTATCTTAGAAAGTCATATACAGGTTACATTTTGGACTAACACAGGTGAATTGATATCTAAAATGAAGTCATCTATTCAAGAATTAATTCATAGTACTCCTTCGGCAGGCTGGGTTAAAGGAACTGCCATCAGTAGCGATGGTATCACCGATGACTTTATGAACAAGATTGACAATGTGTGTGATTGGGGTCTTGAAAAAATTTTCAAAACTAGAGCAGAAAAGAACGCTGAATCAGATCCCAAATTAGAAAAACACAATGTGAAGATATTAGATGGTATTGCTTTTGGCTTGAGTTCTTTTAGATGTAATCGCGAATATGATGTTCTAAAATGTCTGCAAAATGGTATGAATATGCGGTTACTTGCGATGAATCCTCATACCGAATTTGCGAGACAACGTGCTATTGAGGAAAATTCACACCCTGACAGTATAAAAGATTCAATCATGAAATTGGTTGAGTGGGTCAACAAATTAAACAAGAAGTCTAACAATGGTAAAATTGAAATAAAATACTATAATGCTATGACATTGGATTTTTATTGGAGAATTGATAACGATCTTTATATTGGTCCGTATATGTACGATATCGTAAGTCAACAAACAATTACTGCAAAGTTTTCTAGTGGAGGAAAAGGCTTTAATTTATTCACGCGTTATTTTGAGGATTTATGGAATAACTCTGCACTTTGCCAATATCCTCCTGAATTTATCAAAGTGTAATAACAGCATGCACATACAATAACGCTTCAATTAATTACAAAGCCGCAGACGAAAATTCGCCTGCGGCTTTGCTTATGCTTTATCCATTGAAGCCGTCATACTCCGACATAAAGCAAAATAGGCCGAACATCTTACCAACGGTAAAGAGGTTCAAGCTATTCAGACTTGGTGCGGGCGACAGGACTTGAACCTGCACGGGAAGCCCACTGGATCCTAAATCCAGCGCGTCTGCCAATTCCGCCACGCCCGCAAAAATGCAACAGTATTATTTTATCATTTTACTTGGGAAATGTCAAGATCCCATATTTTTCATTTTTTGATTGACAAAATCTGCGGCTTTCGGTATAATAAAAATGGTCTATCCCAGAGAGACCAAAAAATCTAATTTGAAGAGTAAGGAACAGCGCGTAAAGTGCCGTGAGTACGGGGAGTTGACACACGGACGAAAAGCTATGCTTGCGGTGTTGTTCCTGCATCCCGCTTCGAACGGCTTAGTCAGAACGGACAATGGCAGCATTGTGCCTTCTTTCCCTGCCGCGTGAACGTCGGGGTAAAGGAGGTATTTTTTATGTCTAAAAGCAAAACGTCCCTATTTGGCAATATCCGTGTATTATGTGCTGTAGCATTGCTGACAGCCTGTGCTACGGTGATTGCCCTCATTTGCAAGTCCTTCACCTTAACGCCCTATCTTCGGATCACCTTTGAAAATTTGCCCTTGATTTTAACCGGGTATCTTTTCGGCCCCTGGGCCGGGCTTGCTGCCGGACTGGCATCCGATTTTCTTAATACCTTGGTAACCTATGGTCTGGGACAGCTGAATCCCATTTTGACGTTGGGCGCTGGGATTGTAGGCTTTTCTGCCGGCGCAGTTGCCCGCTGGATTTTCCCAAAAAAGGGAACGCTGCAGCTGGCGCTCTGTGTAGCGGCAGCCCATATAACCGGAAACATGATTGTCAAATCAGCCGGACTGATGATTTATTTTCATTATTCCGTTCTTTTGGTTTTGCCCCGCATTCCTTTATACATCTGTATCGGGGCAATCGAATTTTTCTTCCTCTATATGCTGCTGCGCAGCAAGGGAATCAATAAAATGGTTGGAGCGATTCGTGGATCATGACATATAACGAGGCAATTGCATACATTCATTCAATATCTTGGCGGGGAAGCCGACCTGGACTGAAACGCATCGGCGTGCTTTGCGATTTGCTGGGAAATCCGCAAGACGCCCTTTCCTTCGTCCATGTTGCCGGGACCAATGGAAAAGGCTCGGTCTGTGCCATGCTGGCGGAAATTTGTCAGCAGTCCGGATACCGTACTGGAATGTTCACTTCTCCCTATGTACACCAGTTCAACGAGCGTATAGCGATAGACGGCGCACCGATTTCCAACAGCCGCCTGACGCAAATCATTGCCAAAATCCGTCCTGTGGCGGAACAGATGGAAGATCCCCCCACGGAATTTGAACTGATCACTGCTGCTGCCTTTTTGTATTTCTATGAAGAACGGTGTCAGATCGTCATTTTGGAAGCCGGTCTCGGAGGGCGGCTTGACTCTACAAACATTATAAAAACACCCTCTGCTGCGGTGATCACCGGTATCGGACTGGATCATACGGCGCAGCTTGGTTCTACGATTTCTGCTATTGCAAGGGAAAAGGCCGGTATCATCAAGGCCGGCTGTCCGGTAATCCTGGGAAGCAGCGATCCGGATGTGCAGCGGGTCGTTGGCGAAAAAGCCGCCCTGGAGCATGCGCCTGTACATCTGGTAGATTTGGATAAACTGCAGATCGAAGAAGTGACTCTGAATGGGACGCGTTTCTCCCTCGCGGGAGAACAAAAGCCCTATCACTTGCAGCTGCTGGGGAAATATCAGCCGCGAAACGCGGCAATTGCCATAGAGACTGCAAAGGTATTGGGACTTTCTGAGGTATGTATTCATGCCGGAATAGAAAATTCCCGCTGGCCGGCACGGTTTGAAATATTGCAGCAGGATCCTCTTGTAATTTTTGATGGGGGCCACAACCCCCAGGGGATCGATGCTGTGGTAGAATCAGTGGAGACACTGTTCCCCGATAAAGTTCATATACTTACCGGTGTGTTGGCCGATAAGGAGTACATTTCCATGGCATTGCAGCTGCAAAAAATCGCTGCCAGCGTGTTTTGTGTCACGCCGGATAATCCCAGAGCCCTACCCGCGGAAGACTATGCGGTGGTCTTTGCAAAAGCCGGTATGCCGGCCAGACCAGCACAAAGTATAGACGACGGACTGGAAACGGCAATGCAAAAGGCAACAAGCGATGGCAAGCCACTACTGATTGTGGGAAGTCTTTATATGTACAAGGATGTACGGCAGGCTCTGGAATATTTGGAACAAAAGAAAAAAATGTCTTAAAAAAGGATCCCTCCAATGGAGGGATCCTTTTTCCTGTTAAGATGAAGCAAATTTGTATATTTTGTATAAAATATATTCTTTATAGCGGAATTATCTATCTTTTTTACTATGCAAATGTTTTTTTTATGATACAATAAAGAAAAAAGCAAGAAACAGCACGAAAAAATATGCTGCATTTTTTGCGGAACGGAGCGATTATGAAGCGGGTGCTTGGCATCCTTTTATCGCCGGTAATCCTTATGGGAATCGTTGCAGGTCCGACAGCTCTGGCAATAGATCAGGACGAAAAAACATCTGCTTCTCTGGGAGCGGCTACAGCGTGCGCTGGCCACACGTTTGACACATTCAGCGGCGTGTCGGCCTGTATAAACGAGCAGGAGAGCTGCATATCTGCGGGAATAACTTTCCGGATGAAAAATTCAGAAACTATATTTCGAGACTTGCGGGTGCAGAAGATGGATATTTCTCCGGAGAAGAATGCGCGGCAGTTACATACATAAATGTCGCCTATCAAGGAATTCGCACCTTACAGGGAATAGAGTTTTTTACCGACCTGACCCAGTTGATTTGCTGCATCAATCGATTGACGCAGGATGTAAGCTTAATACCGCACTGACTCTGTTGAGTTGCAGCAACAACCAATTGACACAACTGGATGTGAGCTTAAATATCTCCTTGAAAAATTTGTACTGTAGTAGTAACCAACTTATGCAGTTGAATGTGAACTCCAATACTTTACTAAATGGTTTGAAGTGTAGCCATAACAAGCTGACACATTTAAATGTAAGCTCTAATACCGCACTGACGAATTTGGAATGCGGCAATAATCAACTAACACATCTGAATGTAAGCAAGAATACTGCTCTGACTGATTCGTGGTGCCGCGATAATCAACTATCAGCATTAGATTTAAGCAAGAATACTATGCTGTGTCATGGTTCTATAAGCGTTAACGGGCAGAGCAAGACTCTTACCGAAGACGCTACTAATGGTAGAATAACGGTTGATCTTGGAAAAATCCTTTCCAAAGACAGCTTTGATAAAGTGATCGATGTCTCTGCAGGGGAATGGAATCCTGACACCGGGACCGTGACCTTTGCTGCAAAACCGGATTCTTTCACCTACACCTATGACACGGGAAATTCTGATTATCCCATGGAGGTAACCGTTTATGTAGAATCCTCCCAAACCGTGACCATCAACGGGGAGTCCTTGGACTGCACTCCCAGGCAGGAAATCCCCCTGACTGCCAACGGATTCTATACTGCCAACGGCTGTGCAGGCTGGAGGGGGGACACAGACACGATTACGGATGTATCCAGCAGCAGTACGACGCT
>CANQWE010000086.1 GCA_947627475.1 uncultured Clostridia bacterium | reverse complement strand
TTTCGGGGATTGTTGCTGTTTGGAGATATCTTTGTGTAGTTGACTAAACTGCTGTTGCTCATACTTCTTCCTCCTTTCCATTGGATAATTCCGGCAGTCCCGCAACGCTGGTGAGCAGAGACAAAATCCCAGCAAGAGCAGAAGCTGACAGCACCATCAACCAATCTACCGCGCCCATCACAGCCGCCGTACCAATCGTCGCCACCGCTGTCTGCGCCACTGTTTTCACTGCACGTATTCCTGCAGCCTGCAGCCATTTTCTCATCATTACAACCATTTCCTCTCTTATTTAATATCAGCCAGAAAAAGCAGCAGCAATTTTTTGAGGGGATCTGCCGCCATTCTTCTGACCTGGGAATCGTTTTACCGGTTCCCGGATAGAGTGTAGCGAAAAAGGCGGCAATTTTCTCCCCAGAACAGCAAAGCTTTTCACTTCACATAAACTTCACACAAACTACAGACGCTTATGATTTCCATCATACAAAAATCGATTTATACTATGTCCAGGTCAAGAAACAAAAAAAATACATAAGGAGACCACAGAAATGAAAAAAATTGTATCAATGATGCTTGTTTTGGTTTTAGCACTTGGTGTGCTCAGTGCATGCAACGGAAACGAAGCAGGGGACAAAGACACAAGTACAAATGACTCCGCTGTAACAACTGAGAACAAAGGCGAGGCCCTGTCCGGTACTGTAAAAACCGGTGGTTCCACCTCTGTAGAAAAGGTCATGAACGCGCTGATCTATCAGTTTCAGGATGAAAACCGGGACGTCACCATTAACTACGAAATGAACGGTTCCGGCGACGGTATCAAAAATACCTTGAGCGGTATGTATGAAATCGGGCACTCCAGCCGCGAGCTGAAGAAAGACGGATCCGAAGATGGTCTGGTGGCTACCCCGTATGCAATCGACGGCATTGCAGTTGTAATACATAAAGACAACGGAGTGAAGAGTCTCAATGCAGATCAGCTGCGGGATATCTACACCGGTGAAATTACCAACTGGAAAGAAGTAGGAGGAAAAGATGCTCCTATTACCGTCGTAACCAGAGAAGCCAGCTCCGGAACAAGAAGCGCGTTTGCAGAAATCATCGGCCTGGAAAAAGATGACGACGATTCCACAGCCCTGGTTGCTTCTGCTACCACCTGCGACAGCACCGGCGCAGTGCAGACCACCGTTTCTCAGAACGACAACGCCATCGGATATATGTCCTTCTCTGATGTGGACACTGCAAAAGTAAAGACCGTTCAGTTTGACGGGGTAGATATCACTACAGATACCCTGAAGGACGGATCCTACAAGCTGAAACGGGAATTCTACCTGATCACCAAGGAAGGCGCCACACTGTCTCCTGCAGCACAGGCGTTCATCGACTTTGTAGTCGGCGAGGACGGCCAAAAGCTTGTCAGCGACAACAAGCTGCTGCCTGTAAAATAAAAATTCTATACTGCGGCAGGGACGGAAGGCAGCTGCCTTTCTTCCCTGCCTGCTTTCATGAAACCGCCCCGTGCAAGCAACACTCTTACGGGTGTAGTTTTAAACTGTCCGGAAGGAAAGGATTATTGTCGATGGAACATTCTATTCTGCGCAGCGCAAAAACCAAATCTGCTGTAGAGCATGTCATGCATATGTTGTTTGTGGTGTGTGGTCTTATTGCAGTTGTTGCGGTGCTGTTTATCTCCATATATATGGTCGCGTCCGGCGGGCCGGCTATTGCCAAAATTGGGGTTTGGGAATTCCTGTTTGGGCAAATCTGGAACCCGGAAGCGGGAACATTTGGAATTCTGCCGTTTATTCTCTCCTCCATTGTTGCAACGGCTCTGGCCATTTTTATAGCTGTTCCCATTGGACTGGGAGCGGCCATTTTTCTGACACATATCGCCGATAAAAAAACAGGCGGAGTATTTCTGTTTATCGTGGAATTACTGGCTTCCATCCCCTCTGTGGTTTATGGACTTCTGGGCGCCATGCTGGTAGCTCCTATGATATTCAAGCTGCAGAATATGCTTTCCCTTTCCCAAAGCGGATCCCTTCTTTCTGCCTCTATCGTTCTGGTAATCATGATTCTCCCTACTATTATCAGCGTCTCCGTTTCCTCCATACAATCTGTGCCCAAAGCGTACAACGACGCTTCTCTGGCGCTGGGGGCCTCCAAAATGCAAAGCATTTTCAAGGTAATCCTTCCTGCGGCCAAAAGCGGGATCGCAGCTGGAATCGTCCTGGGTGTGGGACGTGCTATCGGAGAGACAATGGCCGTGATGATGGTTGCGGGAAATGCGGCGATTATGCCCTCCCTGCTTGGACCGGTGCGACTGCTTACGGTGGGTATATCCCTGGAATGGGCCTACTCCTCCGGACTGCACCGGGAAGCCTTGTACGGCATCGGGCTGGTGCTCTTTGTTTTCATCATGATTATCAATATCCTCCTGAGCTTTATTCTGAAAAAAGGAGGCAAAAAATCATGAACCAGAAAAAAAGCATTACCGAAAAACGCAGACGTCCGGCAGATAAAGCAGCCTATGTTTGTATTTTTCTGTTTACCTTTCTCGTTGTTGCCATGGTTATCCTGTTTGTAGCCTGCATTCTGTATAAAGGGCTGCCAGGACTATCCCTGGATTTTCTGACTACCGCTCCCAATCCCATTGAACAGACCATCGGCATACTGCCGAGCATCATCAATACTGCATATATGATCCTGCTGGCGATTCTCATCGCTGTACCCATAGGTGTGGGCGGTGCCATTTATCTGTGCGAATATGCAAAAAACAAACGGCTGATCCGCATCATCGAATTTACAACGGAAACCCTTTCCGGTATTCCCTCCATTATCTTTGGCGTGTTTGGCTATGTGTTTTTCTGTACCCTGCTGAATTTAAAGGTATCTCTCCTATCCGGAGCGCTAACCCTGACTATCATCGTGCTGCCTACCATTGTCCGTACTACCGGCGAAGCGCTGAAGGCGGTGCCGGCCTCTTATCGGGAAGCTGCAATGGGAATCGGCGCCACAAAGTG
This sequence comes from uncultured Clostridia bacterium, assembly GCA_947627475.1. Lineage (GTDB taxonomy): Bacteria > Bacillota > Clostridia > Oscillospirales > CAG-272 > Avispirillum. The sequence goes on along the minus strand of CANQWE010000086.1, from coordinate 2,750 downwards.
GTATATGATCCACACGGTCCTTCTTCCCAGTGCTTCCCGGGGGATTATCACAGCTGTAATACTGGCGATCGGACGGATCATCGGAGAATCTGCCGCGCTGCTGCTGGTAGCCGGTGGATCTGCCATGTATATGCCACGAGGCAACTTTTTTGAGCAGATTATGGGGTCCGGAGCAACTCTTTCTGTGGAACTGTATCGATACGCTTACTCCAGAGGAGAAAATGAAATCGGATTTTCCATTGCAGTGGTACTGCTGGTTATATCTGTTTTACTGAATGTTGCAGTAAAAGGGATCAACAAAAAACTGGGTGGTGAGAAAAATGGCAAATAAAATCATTGCAAAGGATTTAAATCTGTATTACGGCGCACATCATGCACTGAAAAATATCTCCATGGATATAAAGGAAAACTGCGTGACAGGACTGATCGGCCCATCCGGCTGTGGAAAGAGCACCTTCCTGAAAACTCTCAACAGAATGAACGATACGGTTCCCGGAGTGAAGGTCGAAGGAACGGTACTGCTGGATGGAGAAGAAGTATATCAAAAGGCAGTAGACGTGACCCAGCTGCGTAAAAAGGTGGGTATGGTTTTTCAAAATCCAAATCCTTTTCCCATGAGTATTTACGACAACGTAGCGTACGGACTTCGCATCCATGGAATCAAAAAGCGGATCGTGGTAGATGAAATCGTGGAAAAAAGTCTGCGGGGCGCCGCCATATGGGATGAAGTGAAGGACCGTCTGAAAAAGCCCGCCCTGTCCCTCTCCGGCGGTCAGCAGCAGCGGCTTTGTATCGCCCGTACCTTGGCGGTACAGCCGGATGTGATTTTAATGGATGAGCCCACCAGCGCGCTGGACCCCATCTCCACTATGAAAATCGAAGAGCTGATGAGTGAATTAAAAAAAGATTATACAGTGGTAATCGTTACGCACAACATGCAGCAGGCGGCACGCATATCGGATTATACCGCGTTTTTTCTTCTGGGAGAGCTGGTGGAATACGGCGAGACATCGCAAATTTTCTCTATGCCCCAGGATAAACGCACAGAAGACTACATAACCGGACGATTTGGATAGACAACCGCGTTAATTTATTGTATACTAAAGGAGGCATATCCATTGAACGCAAGAAATTCCTTTGACAAAGAGCTGGAAAAGCTGCACATGGATCTGATCAAAATGGGAAGTATGGCGGAAGAGGCCATCGAGCAGTCGGTGCATGCCTTTTCCCTACGGGACAACGCACTTGCAAAAGAGATTATGGAGGGCGACCATCAGATCGACGATATGGAAAAACAAATCGAAGCGGGATGTCTTTCCCTGATTTTGCGTCAGCAGCCGGTGGCGGGGGATCTGCGCAAAATTACATGCGCCCTGAAAATGATCACCGATTTGGAGCGGATTGCAGACAATGCGGCGGATATTGCCGAGCTCTCCCTGATGATCCGGGGGGAACATATCCGGGAAATGATGCGGCATATCCCTCCCATGGCAAAAAACTCTGTGGAAATGGTTCACCACTCTATCGACGCATTTGTACGCAGTGATCTTCTCCTGGCCGAGCAGGTCATCTCTCAGGACGATACAGTTGATGCATTATTCTGCAAGGTAAAGGACGAGCTGGGAGAAATATTGCGGCGGGATCGGGATAGCAGCGACGACGCCATTGATTTTTTGATGATCGCGAAATACTTGGAGCGGATCGCAGACCATGCAGTGAACATATGTGAATGGGTGCTTTTTTCCGAGACCGGCATCCATAAAAATAAGAGGATTATGTAAGGAGGCACAGGCAGGTGGCACAGTGGATTTTTGTAACGGAAGATGATGACGGGATCCGGGAAATGATTCAAATCGCGCTGGAAAGTCTGTCATATCAAGTTTCTGTATTTGCTACGGCAGAGGAAACCCTTGCAGCAGTAATAAAGGAGACGCCGGATCTGTTTATTTTTGACATTATGCTGCCGGGCATGGATGGAATCACCGCTGTGCAGCAGCTGCGCACCCGCAGTCAAACTGCACGCACTCCTATTTTGTTTTTGACTGCCAAGGATACAGAAATGGATAAGGTCAAAGGGCTGGACGCAGGTGCAGATGATTATCTTGCCAAGCCTTTTGGCATTATGGAGCTCTCTGCCAGAGTACGCGCCCTGCTCCGTCGCAGTGTAAAGCAGGATTCGGTCATTATAGAGGGAGACATCACCATAAACTGTGCCACAAGAGAAGCGTTTCTTCATGGAAACCCCATAGAGCTTACATACAAAGAATTTGAACTGCTGTCTTTGCTCATGCGTAACAAAAACCGGGTAGTTCCAAGAGAGGAACTGCTCAATAGTGTATGGGGCTATGATTTTCTGGGGGAAACCAGAACACTGGATACCCATATCAAATCCTTGCGAAGCAAACTGCATGACACCCCGGAAAATCCACAATATATCCACACCATCCGAAATGTTGGATATCGGTTTCAGGAAGGAAAAGCGTAAGGGATATTCTTCACAATTTAAAGAAAGGCCTGGCAGATTTATGAAAAGGGCTATATATATCCGATTTCTGATTATTATTTTTCTCACATCCATCCTCAGCGGTACTGTCTCCGCCTTGTTAGCCGCCGCAGGAGAAGAGCGGCAGGTACAGGAAAATGCATCTATGCTGTGCAGATCCCTGACCTACCAGTACACCGATCATCCAGACGCAGCATACTTATCCCAGGTTTTAGACGGGACAAGTATGCTGCGTCTGGATGATCGG
>CANQWE010000085.1 GCA_947627475.1 uncultured Clostridia bacterium | reverse complement strand
TGCGGCGGGAGCGGAAGCTGTACCAGGATCCCGTGAATTTTCTCGTCTTTTTTCAGCTGCTCGATCTGTTCCATCAAGGCCGCCTGGGTCGAATCTGCCGGCATTTCAATGACCACAGAATACATGCCGGCCTCTTCACAGGCCCGCTTCTTATTGCGTACATATACCTGGGAAGCAGGGTCCTCACCTACGATTATTACCGCCAGTCCGGGCTTAACACCGGTCTGCTTTTCCAATTCTGCGGCCCTCGCCGCAATATCCGCTCGGGTAATCCCGGCAATTTTTTTTCCGTCAATGATCTTGGCTGCCATCGTTTATTTTCCCCCTTGAAGTATCGGTTTTTTCTGCCTCTGTCGTCTTATCTTCCTGTGCATTCTCTGTAGGAATGCCTTCTGCGGACATGACAGCGGACACCTTCTCAGGCTGCACCATTCCGTCTGCTCCTGCCAAAGCGGCTTTTTTCTTCAGCTTCATAAAGCCAACCGTCATAAACACAATTCCTGCTACACATGCAGCAGCGGCAAGAATCTGGGAAACCCGCAGGTTTTCATTTCCGGCAATATACAGGCTGTCACTCCGAAGCCCTTCGATAACAGCACGCCCCAGACCGTACCAGATCATATAAAAGTAAAATACCTGTCCGTTGAACTTTTTCTTTTTATAAAAAATGGAAATTAGTATAAATCCGATGAGATTCCAAAGAGATTCATACAAAAATGTGGGGTGCACTTCTATACTGGAAGTATACAGTCCATCGGCAGAGATGCGCTTGATTCCCATACGCCAGGGAACGGTGGTTTCACTGCCATACGCCTCTGCATTCATAAAGTTTCCCCAGCGGCCGATGATCTGGCCAATCATAACGGAGGGGGCAAGAATATCCAAAATAACGGGGAAATGAATTTTTTTGATTTTTGCTACTACAAGTGCTGTGGCAAATCCGGCAAGAATCCCACCGAATATAGCAAGGCCGCCGTTCCATATAGAAACCACGTTTACAATGGTATCCCCAATATTTTCCCAGAAAGAACCGCCTGTAGCCACAAAGCTGGTAGGTGCAAAAAGGACATAATAAAGTCTGGCGCCTACAATGCCAAATAGGATTACAAAAAAGCCCAAATCCAGCAAATCGTCTGTTTTTACGCCTTCAAATTTTGCCCGGGAATATGCGTACAGGTAAGCCAAAATCATACCGATGCAGATCAGGATCCCGTACCACATAATATCCTTTCCGAAAATGGTAAAGGCAACGCTTTTGATTGTAAACCCGTCTATCCCAAGGCCGGGAAAAGAAATTTCATACATATGTGAAGACTCCCTTCCTGCAGCAATTAGTCGCAGTTTTCCCAGTTGTGATATACGTTTTGTACATCGTCGTTGTCATCCAGATGTTCCAAAAGCAGATTCATATTTTTAATATCTTCTTCTGTGGTTAGCGTGATATAGTTCTGGGGGATTTTATCCATTTCAGCAGATAGGATCGTATAACCGGCACCTGTTAACGCATCCTGTACGTCGGATAGGTCGGAAGGTTCCGTGTAGATTTCATATACCTCCTCGTCTCCTGCAAAGTCTGCAGCGCCGGCTTCCAGCGCAGCTTCCATCAGGGCATCTTCATCGATACTGTCCTCCTTCTCAATAACGATAACGCCTTTGTCGTCAAACATAAAGGATACGCAGCCGCTTTGTCCCAGATTTCCGCCATACTTGTCGAAAAAATGCCGTACTTCCCCACCGGTGCGGTTTCTATTATCTGTTGCTGTAGTTACAATCACCGCAACACCAGAGGGACCATATCCTTCGTAAGTGATTTCCTCATAGCTTACGGCATCGGCGCCGGATGCTTTTTTGATGGCCCGCTCAATATTGTCGTTGGGCACGTTGTTGGACTTTGCTTTTGCAATAGCATCCCGCAGCTTGTTGTTGGATGCAGGGTCCGGACCGCCTGCACGCACGGCAATGGCAATTTCCTTACCGATCTTTGTAAAAATCTTTCCCCGCTGGGCGTCTGTTTTTTCCTTTTTATTTTTTATATTGCTCCATTTACTATGTCCTGACATAAAAGTTCTCCATTCAGTCGCTGCAGCGACAAGTTATATTTTTTCCGGTGTGCGCAAGCAAATGAGACGCAGCGCACTTTTGATGACGGTACCGCAGGCCTTGGTAATCCGCAGCCGCGTTGCGCGGACCGCAGCATCCTCTGCTGTGAGAATGGGACAGTTGTGATAAAACCGGTTAAAAGCAGTACAGAGTTCAATGGCATACCGGGTGATTACCGACGGCTCATATTCAGAAAGGGCAGTTTGCACCTTTTCCGGGAACCGGGAAAGGATTTTTAAAACCTCCCCTTCTTCCGCCGCTGTAAGTTTTCCTTCTGTGTTTGGCAGTTCTCCTGCTTTTTCCAGAACGCTGCAGGTACGGGCATAGGTATACTGGGCGTATGGGCCTGTGTTCCCCTCAAAGCTCAGAGCGTCTTCCATCACAAAATTGATATCCTTGATCCGGCTGTTATAGAGGTAATGAAATACTACAGCGCCAACCCCCACAGCTTCCGCTACAGCATCTTTATCGGCGAGAGTGGGATTTTTTTCTTCGATACGCATATGCACCTTCTCAATGGCCTGGGCAAACAGATCCTTGAGCAGCACTACGTTGCCGGTACGGGTAGCCAGTTTTTCCCCGCCGATGCTTACAGTGCCGTAAGGCACATGTATCAGCTGGTCAAACCAGTCATATCCCATAAGCTCCACCACCTTGAACCACTGGGCAAAGTGAAGGCTTTGTCCGGCAGAGGTGACATAAATGCATTTATCGAAATCGTAGGTACGTTTTCTGTATACTGCTGCGGCGATATCTCTGGTGGGATACAAGGTTCCGCCGTCCCGCTTGAGGATCAGACAAGGGGGCATATTATAGGCAGAAAGATCTACGATGGAAGCGCCGTCGTCCACCACCAGAAGATTTTTCTCCCGCAATTTCTCAACTTGCTCCGGCATTTTGTCTGTGTAAAAACTCTCGCCTGCATAGCTGTCAAAGGTGATGCCAAGCTGTCCAAAGGTCACCTCATATTCCCGATTGGAAATAGCGATGAACCACTTCCACAGGGCAATGTTTTCCGGATCGTTCTCTTCCAATTTTTTAAATGCATCTCTTGCTTCCTGGTTTAAACGATCGTCCGTCTCCGCCTCCGCGTGAAATTTTACGTAAAGTTCTACCAGCGCATCGATTCCGCCGGACTCAATTTTTTCTCGGTCCCCCCATTTGCGGTATGCCACGATCAGCTTGCCGAACTGGGTGCCCCAGTCCCCCAAATGGTTGATTCCCACGCAGTGATATCCTGCAAACTCGTGAAGCAGCTTGAGGGAATGGCCGATCACCGTTGTGCCCAGATGTCCGATATGGAAAGGCTTGGCGATATTGGGGGAGGCATAATCCAGCACAACCGTTTTTCCAACACCCTGGCTGCTGGATCCATATTTTTCCCCGTCCGATTCGATCTTTGCAAGAACAGATTCCAAAAGATACGCCGGCGCAATACATATGTTCAAGTATCCCCCCTGAACAGAAGCGCTGCAGAGCGTTTCGTGTCCAAACAAAGCAGCCGATAAGGAAGCGGCGATCTTGGGAGGCGCCATTTTCAAGATTTTGCTAAGCTTGAAACAGGGCAGCGCCAAATCTCCCATCAAACTGTCCGGAGGATATTCCAGCATAGAACAGATGTCCTCCGCCGTCAGCGAGTCGGCGTCGTACTGCTGGTGGATGGTATGTGCAAGAAGTTCGGATATATGTTTTTTAAATGTCAGCATGCACCTATATCCCTTTCGTAAATTTATTTATCAGAAATGCTCAGCTGCTGGGCCGCTTTTGCCGCCTGCTTATCCATAATCTTGTGAATTCTGGCAACAGGATCCAGCAGAGAGGAAATAGACTGATTGTGGTTTAAGGTATCAATGATATATGCTACATATTTACACATATTGACGCTTTCATACCATTCCCGGGAAGTAATTTCAGGGCTGGTATAAATCAGATTGGTCGTAAATACCTTATTGAAAATCCCTTTTTCATATGCTCTGTCAAACACTTCCGGCCCGGATACAAACAGTCCGAAGGTGGTAAACAGGAATACTCTGCGCGCGCCTTTTTCCTTCAGCTGCTCGGATACGTCCAAAATAGAATCTCCGGAGGAAATCATATCGTCTACAACAATAACGTCCTTGCCTTCCACGCTTTTGCCAAGATATTCATGTGCCTCGATCGGATTTTTTCCATCAATAATGATAGAATAGTTTCTCCGCTTATAGAACATGCCCAGTTCCACGCCCATGACGGAGGAATAGTACATGCTTCGGGACATGGCGCCTTCGTCCGGGGAAATAAACATAATATCATCTTTTGTAAGAGAAATATCCGGATAGGCACGCACAAGGGCCTTCAGCATCTGATAGGAAGGACGCACATTATCAAAGCCGTGGAGGGGGATGGCATTCTGTACTCTTGGGTCGTGGGCGTCAAAGGTGACGATATTGGAAACGCCCATACTTACAAGATCCTGCAGTGCCAGAGCGCAGTCCAGAGATTCCCGGGAGGCCTTTCTGTGCTGCCGTCCCTCATACAGCATGGGCATGATTACGGAGATGCGGGTAGCCTTGCCCGCTATGGCCGCAATCACACGCTTCAAATCTGCAAAATGGTCATCTGGGCTCATGGGAACCATCATACCGTGCATTTTATATTTTTCAGAATAGTTAAAGCAGTCGGAAATGATGTAAACGTCATGGCCGCGGGCTGATTCATGCAAAAGAGCTTTTGCCTCGCCGGATCCAAAGCGGGGGCAGTCGGCGCGCATAATAAACTCCTGATCGTCATCGTGCCGCCTCCATTCCCGCAGGTATGCATCCACTTGAGAAACAAATCCCTCACACCCGCGCATTCCAATTACACCAAGTTCTCCATACAAACTTTCCATTTTGCACCATCCTTCTATTTTTTATCCATAGTAAAGAAACTGAACAAATGCTTCCACCTTTGTTCAAAGGCGGAGATACAGAAACAGTATATCATAAAACAGAAAAAATGGAAACAGCTTTCCTCGTTTTTTTGAAGGGTTTCCCTATATAAAGACGATTTTCTACAGCTTGCACAAGAATTTACAGAAATAAAGTTCTGCTTTTCAGTATAAATACAAGGCGCTGAAATCATCTTTTATCAATCAGTGTACAGAACCGGCTATACGCCGCTTCCCACTCCGCCTGATGCCTCAGATCCGGTGTATAGACCTGTACGTCAAAGGAACCGCGCACGATTTCCCGGATCTCCTCGCAGGATGTCACCTCCCCAGCTGCATAAGCCTGCATCATAATGTTGCCGATTGCAGTAGCTTCTACAGGACCGGCGTGCACAGTTCTTCCGGTTCCGTCTGCCGTAAATCGGCAAAGGAGGGTGTCCTTCGTACCGCCGCCCACAATATTGATTGTAGTATATACTTTGCCAGAAAGTTCCTGCAGCTTTTCGGCTGTCCAGCGATACCGAAGTGCAAGACTTTCAAAAATGCAGCGAACAACGGCCCCCATATCTTCCGGGATAGGCTGGCCCGTTTTTCTGCAGTATTCCCGAATACGTCCAGGCATATCTCCGGCAGGGGAAAACATGGCATCGTCCGGATCAATCAGAGAATGGAAGGGCCGGGCAGCAAGGGCCGCGGTCGACATTTCATCAAAGCTATACACTTTGCCTTCCCGCCTCCACTGCCGCCGCGATTCCTGAATCAGCCAAAGCCCCATAATGTTTTTCATTACGTTGATACGTCCGAAAGCACCTCCCTCATTGGTGAAGCTGTACTTTTGGGACGCAGGTGTGATCAGCGGTCGATTCGATTCGATACCCATTAGGGACCAAGTGCCGCTGGAGATAAACAAGAAATCTTTTTCTTTTGCCGGTACTGCCAAAATCGCGCTGGCAGTATCATGACTGCAGACATGCACCACGTTAGCGCCGGTGTTCCCCAAATCTGAATCAATTTTTTCGTGGAGTCTGCCCAGTACTGTACCTGGCATTACCATAGGGGCAAAAAGGTCCGCAGAAATACCAAGGGCCGCCAGCACTTCCCTATCAA
>CANQWE010000084.1 GCA_947627475.1 uncultured Clostridia bacterium | reverse complement strand
CTTCTCCCGGTTCCAGAGACAGATGGAGCATGTGAGAACCGATAGGCGCCCATCCGGAAGCAACGGAATTTTTCGCCTCTCCTGCAAACACCACATCGGGATGGTCAAAACCATTATACAGACCAAGGAACGTCTCACGATCTGTATCAAACCCATCAATGGGAGCATTGACGGAGAACAGCGCATAATGGTTCCTCCGCTCCCGGTATTCCGTTTTATGATAGATCGCGCTGCCTCTACTTCCACTTCTCCTATGGAGAAATTGCGCTGGAAGTTTGTCTGGTCGTCCCAAGCATTCCAGAGACAGAATTCTACAAAGGAAAACAGCCGGATTTCCTTTTTTGCCCCGCTGTCATTGCGGATCTTCAAACGATGCACCTCGCAAGGATCTCCCAGAGGCACAAAGGAAGTCTGGGAGACAGACAGCCCCTTTGCACTGGAAGCAATCGTCGTATATCCCATGCCGTGCCGACATTCATATGTATCAGATGCCGCTTTTACCGGCATCCAGCCTGGAGTCCAGACAAAGCCGTCGTCGTTGATATAAAAATACCTACCGCCGGCGTCAGTGGGCACATTGTTGTACCGATACCGGGTCAGGCGCAGCATACGTGCATCCCGGTAAAAGCAGTATCCGCCGGACGTGTTGGACATCAGAGAAAAAAAGTTCTCACTGCCCAAATAGTTGATCCATGGATAAGGGGTGTCCGGCCGCGTAATCACATATTCTCGGCCTGCGTCATGAAAATAACCGTATTTCATATCTTTCTCCATTCTTTATGTGAAAAGTCGCTCGACTGAAAAGCCTGCAAAGCTTTTTAGATATATATCGCTTTGTTTTTCAATTTCATCAGCGTGGTCCGCCTCGTCCGCGTCCCACACTGCACAGACAGGAAAGCCGTATTTTTTTGCCGTTAAAACTGCATGACGGGCATCTTCAAACACCCAGGTGGAAGTCGGCGGAGTATTCAAAATTTTCCGTGCCTGCAAAAATACATTCGGCTGTTCTTTGCCCGCCCCTGCCTCCCCGCAGGTGACAATCCCGCAAAAGTACCGGTCGATTCCTGCACGCTGCAGTGCCCCCTCTACCAAATACCGATCTGTGGCAGTGGCAATGCACATGGGCACATCCCGATTATGCAGCTGTGCCAGCAATTCTGCAACCCCGTCCCGCACCGGTATCTCATGAAAATATGCCTGCTCCAGCATCCGATTGCAGTCTGCAATGATCTCTTCTGGCGACTGCGGCAGTCTGTATACACCGCGAATATATTCTGCAGCTTCCAGCAGACTCATATACCGGACTGTTTCTTCTATCCCGCTCTCCGGTACAAGGCCCCTTCCGGTGAGATAGCGGGTGACAAAATTCCGATACAGGTACATAGAGTCAAATAATGTTCCGTCACAGTCAAAAACCGCACCTTGTATCATATAGAAGTATCCTCGTCACAAATTTTACGAATGCGTTCCACAAATGGCTGCGCCTCTTCGTTCCACATAACGATCAGCGTACCATCGGCAACCTGGATCATGCTTTCCTCTCCGGTAAACTCATTGCTCACTCCAAGAGGTACCGTACTAGTGAGGCAGGCATTGTCCAAGGGGAATTTCACGCCCCGCAGCGTTACGCCGCAGGCTCTGTCTGCGGCGAACACGGATACCATTCCCTTTTTTCCGGCTTCAAACTGCAGTGCTCCGTCGCCAAACGTGCACGCCGCGTTTCCTTCTCCCCACAGCCAGCATACTGCGCCGTGATCTGCTGCACCGGCACAGTTCTGCAAATTGGCTACGGTATGATCCAGGCGTCCGCCCAGTCCTCCGTATATTACAAAATTGCGAAACCCCAGCTTCATTCCCTCTGCCAGGGCCAGCGCCGTATCTGTATCGTCCTTGTCCACAGGATGGCAGACTGTTTTCTCCAGTCTTGGAATGTGGCCCAAGGAATCAAAATCTCCCACTGCAAGGTCTGCTGTGACACCGATCTTTTCCAGGGCAGAAAGTCCTGCATCAGCCGCGATGACGAAATCTCCTACTCTGCGGTCTATGTACATGCCTTCCGTTACGGAAGCGCCGATAATATAACATATGTTTTTCATATCTATCTCCACGATTCTGGCAATCGTTATTCTGCGCCCAGCAAAAACAGCTTGGCATAAGACATATATTCCCGTACAAGGGCAGCAAACATGGCAAACGGATTGGGATCCTTTGCCAAAATAAATTCGCTGTCACAATCCAGCCGGGAGCAGATCAACTTAATGCGTGGTATATGGAACGCGTTGGATACTGAAACGATGGTATAATCGGATATCCCCTCTTCTTCCATGATCGCCAGTGCATTTTTGATATTTTCTATGGTGTTGCTGGACTTGGGATCGGTATAAATGCGATCCGCATCGATTCCCATATCCTCTACCAAATAATTTTTCATGGCATCTGCTTCGGGCATCACTTCATCTGGACCCTGCCCGCCTGTAACAATACACACCGATCCAGGCACAGCTTCCAAATACTCCGCAGTTTTGTTCAGACGTTTACGCAGTACGCTGCCGGGACGTTCCCCCCGCAGGCCGGCACCGTATACCACAAAGACCGTTTCCTTGTCCAAATCCTCAGGATGCGTCTGCATACTGTTTGTTCCAAAAATATAAGCGCACAGGATGGAAAAGGTGATCATATAAAAGCACATACCCCAGGCAAAAATATTTTTTAGAACAAAAAATCCTTTTTTCGGAATTACCTTTTCCCAAAGCCGCTTAAAAAACAGGGGGATACCGGAAACCAGCATAGCCAATATGGCAGCAATATAAGAAAGGGGGCCTTCCGTCCACATCAGCAGCTTGATAAAATACAGCAAATATGCGGTGAAGGCAAAGCTGCCGCAAACGATATACAGTATATTCAGAAAGCGATCATAACCGCTCCGTTTTTCTGATCTGGTCATATACGCCCTTTCTGCGGACTCCGCTTTATCGGATGACCGTCCCCACAGGAACGATATCGTCTACAAAAATCACCTGACATCCGCAGGCATTGTTCGTTGCAGCAAGCAGCATGCCCTCGCTGGTAACACCGCTGAACCGGGCCGGCTTCAGATTGGCAAGGACAATAATCTTTTTCCCTACCAGTTCGTCCACAGTGTAGTCGTGCTTGATGCTGGAAACAATTATCCGCTCCCGTATGCCATCATCCAAAGTAAGCTTCAGACAGTTGGCCGATTTACGGATCTCTGCCGCCTTGACAATCCTGCACACCCGCATGTCCATACGGGAAAAATCCTCCATGCTGATTTCATCCTTGACGGGTTCTACAGGATCCGGATCTCCATATTCCCGCTTTGGCAGTACTTTTTCTTCCTTGGCAGCTGCCTCTTCCTGCAGTTTCTTTTCTGTTTCCAGCTCTTCCTCAGTCTGCCCATAGGAGAAGTCCAAAAGCTTTACGTAGCTGTCTGCCTCAATGGCGTATAAGAACAGATACAGCCGGGGGCCCTTTTCCTTATCCAGCAGAAGCTTGTACACATTGGAGAAAAACGTGCGCTGCACACCCTTCAGTTCCTTCTCCGGCAGATCCGCTCCAAACACCTGCTTGGGGATTGCGTACAGCTGACTGTTCAGCGCATCCAAATCAAAACCGCCTGCAGCCAGATATGCGTGCAGCAAAGAAATCTCCCGCTTTTCTTCTTCACTCAGCGTATTATACACTGCAAAATTGCGGGTTCTGCGCAGACGATTCATCTGTTCCGGCGCGCATTGCTCCAGCCAATACCGGGCCTTGTCCAGCCGATCCTTAAACTGATCATAGCAGTAGGGTGTGCCGATTTTTTGGAAAATCGTCTCCAACATGGGAACATTGAAGTTTACAATGGATCCCAACTGCACCAGATGTCCCATAGGAACGGGAATCACCTCGTACCCTCTGCGCAGGCACTCAGCATTTTATCGAATTCAAAATACTGGCGCAGAATTCCATCGTCAAAGCAAAAGTCAAAGGCCTTCATGGGATCCGTTTTGGAATATAGCCATAAAATCACTTGGGGCTGGTACAGCCGCAGCAGCGTTTCCGGAGTCAGATTCAGCCCGGAGGAACCGGACATCTTTCCTGTGGTCCCTTTGATACCGATAAACTCATACCCCTGGAAAATCGGCGCCTCATATCCAAAAATCTCTTTGGATATGTGTTTACTGGTATCGTAGCTGCCGTTAATGCTGGCGTGGTCCTTGCCGCCTGGTTCAAAGTCTACCCCTTCATACATCCAACGCATCGGCCAGTCAATCTTCCATGCAAGCTTGCAGTTGAAGTCCTTGGTAAAATCAAAGGCCCCGGTATGCCCGCAGGCGCAGGTGTACTCTGCCACTGTGCAGTCTTCAGACAGACTTACAATTTTGGTGGTATCCCTGTGGCATGCGGCGCAGTAAATACTCACGGGATAATAGGCTTCCCGCTCGCCGGGAGCAGCATCCTGGGTTCTGTGGCTGTCGATAATATCAAAAATCTCCCCCCGCTTTTTCAGGGCGTGCAGAATATGCTTTACATATTTGCCGCTGCGGTACATGTCCGCCTGATACCGGTAATCCATATTAATCCCGAATTTCTGAATGCTGTCCATAAATTCTTTTTCAAAATGGGCCGCAAAGGTGGGATACTGGGCCGCATCATCAAAGGGGTTTGGTACATCCACATAGGGATAGCCAATGTATTTATCCATGTCCCCGTCAACTTTTGCAACATTCACCGGAATCTTTCGTAGCCGGTCGAACTCGTCCCAGGAAAACAAAAGCCGCGCCTTTTTCCCCATTTTACGCAACGCACGCACCACAAAATAACTGGTGGCTACATCTCTGAAATTTCCAATGTGGATGGAACCGGAGGGACTGATTCCTGCCGCGCAGACATATTCCGGCTTGTCCGGATTTCTCTTCACAATTTCCTGTGCAATTTTTTCTGACCAATGCATGAACTTTACCTCGATTCATCTAATTCCTTTATTTTTCCTGTGTTTTCTTTTGCAGACTTGGAGAGCAGAACCAAAAAATCATATACCCCAGCAATGGGATATACCCTACAACCTGCAACGTCTACCGGCCTGCGGGAAAGCCCCCGCTTTGGCAGCGCCGCCTGGGTAAAACCGATTCGTACCGCTTCTCTGGCACGTTCCTTGGCAAAGGATACTGCCCGCACTTCTCCGGACAACCCCACTTCTCCCGCAACGATCATATCGTGGGGGATGGAAATATCCTTGATACTGGAACAAAGGGCAAGGGCAATAGCCGCGTCTGCGGCCGGCTCGTCAATGCGCAGACCACCGACTACGTTCAAATAGACGTCACTGGTGGAAAAACGCAGTCCCAATCGTTTTTCTAAAACAGCCAACAACAGACACATTCGATTGTAGTCGATTCCATCTGCCACCCGCTTGGGCGCAGGATAGGATGTAGGCGTCACAAGTGCCTGAATTTCCACAATAATGGGACGCGTTCCCTCCATGGTACATACTGCGCAGCTGCCGGAAACCCCCTCCGGCCGCCCTGTAAGAAGCATTTCCGATGGGTTGTCCACTTCTGTAAGCCCCGTATCTGTCATTTCAAACACGCCGATTTCGTTGGTAGAACCATATCGGTTTTTCACTGCCCGCACGATCCGGTAGCTTTGACTGCGTTCTCCTTCAAAGGAAAGCACCGCGTCCACCATGTGCTCTAGCACCTTCGGTCCGGCGATCCCACCTTCTTTATTCACATGCCCTACCATGATGACAGCAGCACCGTCTGCTTTGGCACATCGGATAAATCGGGAAGCGCACTCCCGCACCTGCGTGGTGCTTCCCGCCGAGGAGGCAGATTCGCTGCATACCATCGTCTGGATAGAATCTATGATCACCACATCCGGACAAATCCGGTCATATTCTGCGACAGCCGCATCTACATCCGTTTCTGTAAGCACCAACACATCAGCATTTTCCACACCTAGGCGCCCTGCCCGCAGTTTTAGCTGCCCCCGGGATTCCTCCCCGGAAATGTACAAAATTTTATATTCTCTTCCTGCCCGGCCGCAAAGCTGCATCAGCAAGGTGGATTTGCCGATTCCCGGCTCTCCCGCCAGCAACACCGCGCTGCCAAGTACCAATCCGCCTCCCAGCACTCTGTCCAGTTCTCCGATGCCGGTACACATTCGGCGGCAGTCAACCTCCTCCATCTGGGAAAACGGAACTGCCTTTTCCCGCGTCCCGGGCCGGCGGCCATAAAAG
>CANQWE010000083.1 GCA_947627475.1 uncultured Clostridia bacterium | reverse complement strand
GAGTGACCCTTCGGGAAGGCGATTGGGAAATGCCGGTCCAGCGCGCTGTAGAAATATTCCCGATCGCCTTCCCGTAGGGTCACTCCCATGCCGAAGCACACGATCCCCTGTACCCCTGCCTGCACACAATAGGACAAAATCCCCGCAAGATTTTCTTCCGTATCGTTGATAAACGGAAGAATGGGGCACAGCCATACCACGGTAGGAATTCCATGCCTTTGCATGATGTTCAGTACGGCAGCCCGCTCTTTTGTTGTGGAAACATTCGGTTCAATCATTTTACAAAGATCTTCCCGGTAGGTGGTCATGGTCATTTGTATAACGCAGCGGGCCTTTTGATGGATACGGACGTACAGATCCAAATCCCGAAGGACGCGGTCCGATTTTGTAAGCACGCTTACGCCGAATCCGTGCCGTTCTATTGCCTCGAGACACCTGCGGGTGTAGAACAGCTCTGCTTCCAGGGGATTATAGGGATCGCTCATGGCCCCTGTAAAAATCATGCATTTTTTTCGTTTGCGCCGCAGCTCCTGCTCTAACATAGCAGGGGCATTTTCTTTTACTGCGATATCCTCAAAGGGATGCTGCATTTGATAACACGCGCTTCTGGCATCGCAGTAAATGCACCCGTGCAGGCACCCCCGATACAGATTCATATTCCCTTTGGGGGAAAGGATCGTTTTGTACGGCTGAAAGTGCATGGCTTTTTTCCCTCCAGACAGGTATTCAATTAATATTCGAAATAGGTGGAAATTCCTTCTTCCGTATAATTGTAACCATAGATGGGCTGGCCGTTTTCGTAGTAAATATCTTTATAGTGAAAGCCTGCATCGTTGTATAGGGATTCCATATGGCCCACCAATATACCCGCCGCATCGTAAAACAGTGCTTTGGAGACATTCCCATTGCTGTCATAGGTATATTCCGTCCGAGACATGACCGTGTCTTTATTGTCGTAGAAAACAACGGATACGATGTTTCCATTTTCGTAGGTGTTGATCCAATAACGGGACAGACTGCCGTATTCATAATAATACCCGGCCTGGGTGGTACCGTCCTCGTAAAAGATATATTCTGTATAATTGATCACATCGTCATTGGCGTCTGTTTGGCAGCTATAGGTTGTCTCCCCGTCTGCATTATAGGTGTACTGATAACTGCCGCAGTATACGTCCTCTTCATACGTAGACAGCTTCTGCAGATTGCCGTTTTCGTCGTAATCGTAAATGTCTGAACAGGGCAGTCCGTCCTCTGTATAATTGCGCACTCTGCGACGTACGGTAATGTTGTCATCCCCATAGATAAAGTTCCAGGATTCTACCGTCACATCCCCTTCCAGAAAATCAATGGTTTTTACATTGCCGCTGGGCCAATAATCATATTCGATCCGGCTGATTTCCACGCCGCCTTCATAGGTGATCGCGGAGAGCACCTTTCCTTTCGCGCTGTATTCGTATGTGGTGCCGTCTGTCACAGCCTCTGTTTCTTTTGTGCCGCCGCTGTCTTTGGAATTACAGGCAGCCAGTGTCAGACAGGAGAGAAGCAGAATGGCTGCCAGCGCACGGCTTATTATTTTATGCGGCATCTGTATCACCACCGTCACTTGAGGTTGTGGGTGCACTGTCTACCGCTTCCCCGTTTTCGTCATATGTATAGGTGACGTCGCTGGTCAACGCGCCGTCTTGATAGGTACATTTACGAATCATTTTGCCCGCCTGGTCGTAGTACTCCTTTTCGGCGTATTCGACTCCCTCTTTGTAGGTTTTGACGGTTTTTTTCTGCAGAGTGGTCAGATCCTCAAAATAATCGTACTCGGTAGATGCCACAAGCTCTCCCGCTTCTTTTTTGATGTACTTGGTGGGATTTTTCAAGGCATTATAATCGGTTTGTTCATATCCGGTCTGTTCGTTGTCTTTATCGAAGTGGATGATACAGGTATAATCGTCTGTATATACATAGTCGGTGCTACCTTGAAGTACATCGTTTTCATAGTATAGAATTTTTGATATTTGACCATCCTCATTATATCGGTATTCTGTATTTGCATGCTGGGTTTCTGCTGGAGCTTCGGTTTTGGGCGGCAGTTCATTCTGTGTATCCCTCTTTTGAAAAAATATGGCGATACAGATAACCGCCGCTGCAATCAAAAGAACAGCGACGATGCCCAGAAAAATGTATGTGTTTTTTTTCATAGAGAACTCCTTTTATATTTTCTCCGCTGTCCAGCAGCAGCGGACGATATGGCAGGCAGAAAAAGTATGATACCGTAATTTCCATTGTATACAGTGGAGTGTACGCGCCGTTATCCGGCAGCGCGGCAAAAGAATGATTCCTTAGATTTCTAAACTATTATATCTTGTCCGTTCTCTTTTGTCAATATTGGACCGGCCATGCACGGCCAGAGAATACTTAGAATATGATAATATCGGGGCACGGGAAATGGAAGGGGAGTCACAGACAATGCTCCGCTTGCAGACCGAAAAAAGCAATGAGAAAATTTTCTTTGTTTCATGATTAAAACCGTGCTCTTTGCGGAAATACTAAAAACAGAAATACAAGGAAGTTTATGATAACGGAGAGTGATAACGTGACAGTCAAACGCGGTGATATATACTATGCGGATCTCAGCCCGGTAGTAGGAAGCGAGCAGGGCGGGCTGCGTCCTGTTCTGATTGTGCAGAACGATGTGGGAAACAAATACAGCCCTACCGTGATAGCTGCGGCGATTACCAGTAAGCTTGGAAAGACCCGCCTGCCTACACATATTGATGTGTATGCGGAGAAGGTTGGACTGCAGCGGGATTCTGTTGTTCTGTTGGAACAAATCCGCACCATAGACAAGCGTAGGCTAAAGGAAAAAATGGGTCATTTGGATGACCATATGATGCAGGCTGTGGACGAAGCGATCACCGTAAGCTTTGGACTCAATACAAATACTGGTATAGACGCTGCCGCTCCTGTAGAGATCACAGGATAAGCGCTATATGACAAAAAATATCCCCGCCCATTAGGCGGGGATATTTTTCAGGACAGAGCTTGGATAGTGGCGATGCAAAAAACTATGAGCCCCCCTTGTTTGTGTTGCACTTTGTAAAACACCAGGGTGGTATCGCGTCAGCGACGGAGGGGTAGACTGCGTCCTGTAATTCCTCTATATTTACGTATCCGTTTGAACAAAAGAAGTGATGGAGAAGGAAAGGACTTCACCGTCAACGGTAGCGGAAATGCTTTGGGGTATTCCCTCTGCGTCAGTAGAAACATCCCAGTAATTTTGTCCGTTTGAAAGCTTGATCAGCGTTTTCCCATCTTCTGCGGTTTGGATATCATTGACGTCCTCCTCCCGCAGGGCAAACAGATCTGCAGGCGCAAACAAATCTCCTGCGGCTTCTTTGGAAAGGGGAATTTCTACTGTATCATATACAGCAAAAATTTCATCTCCCCGCAGGCGAAATACCATTCCGTCCATCTCCTCCGGGGCAGAAAAAGACAACGTAATGTCCCTGCTTCCGGTATCGTCTGCCCGGCCCAGGGAAAGCGTTACCGTATAGGTGCCTCCTTCCCCCTGCAGCTCTCCGCTAATTTCAGCAGGTCCCTCCTGATACCAAAGTACGGCATCGTTTTGGACGCTGCCGCTGCATGCGCACAGTACCCCTGCACACAGCAGCACAATAGAAAATAAACCGATCCTTTTTTTCATAGCAAACACCCCCGCAGTATTCTTTTGGAATATATGCGGGGGTGATATACATTTAGAACAGCATCAATAGTGGAGCGTATCCACAACGACGGTGTTCTCTTTATTATATTTTGTAAAGATTTTCAGCGCTTTGTTGGTGCATTGAAACAGGACTCTATGTTTTTCTCCCTTTTCATCAAATACGGCGAAGTATACATCTTCCGTCTGCTTTACACTTTTGCGCAGATCGTAGGTCTTAGCGATCGTCGGATACTTGTCTGTGTATTCGCTGGTATAAGGTGCAATCAGCTCCATGTCCTTGATTTTCTTTTCCAGGATGGGAGAGCGTTTTCTTCCGCCGTAAATCTTTGTAAACTGCAAATCACCGGACGCGGTGGTATATTCATATTCAATATTTACAAAAGGCCAGGTGAAATACCAGGTAATAATGGAAAGCAGCAAACTGATACATCCAAGCCACCAGCTTGCCAGTGCCCATATAGCTACTACAATTCCAATATACAGGACGATCAGTCCGGCTTTTGCCAGAATCAGCATGCCTTCCGTTTTCTTTTTTACAGTAAATTCGGTATAATTGATTGAATGGGTAGCGCGATCGATTTCCGCGCCGTCATGATGTTGCATTGCCATCGTTTGAGAACCAACCTTTCTTTGCGTTTAAAAGGACACGGTACCGTCCTAACTTCTAACGTTTATGAAAAACAGTATAGCATAATGTGTCTTCTTTTGCAAGATAAAATCTGAAAATTTTGTATGCTTTTCATCGGATAGTTGATTCAGAAAGGGATATATAGTATAATGTAAAATATACGCAAAGGATATCTGTATCGTCGTACATTGTATATGGATGATACGCATGTAAGGAAATACAGAAAGGGGACGGCTGCTGTGACAGAATTTGTCTTTGGCCTGGGATCCAGAGAAAAAAGCAATTATATTCTGCAAAAGATGCAGCGCTCCCTGAAAGATGGACGGCGGGTAGTACTGATCGTTCCCGAACAGCAGGCGCTGATATGGGACCGGCGCTGCGCACAGGCTTTGCCGGCGGGAGCTATGCTGCAAACGGAGATTGTCAGCTTCACACGTCTGGCAGATAGTGTTTTTCGCCGGTTTGGCGGCGTGGCAAAGCATTATATAACAGATGCGAAAAAGACCTTGGTTATGTGGAACGCCCTTGTTTCTCTGCGGGACAGTCTACACATATACGGACGGGAGGACAGAGAAGACCGGTATGTTCCGCTGCTGCTGCATGCAGTCAGCGAATTGAAGGCGTATTCTGTCACACCCGCAATGCTGACGGAGGCTGCAGAGCAGCTTTCAGAGGGGCAGGGGGCCCTGCGGGACAAGCTGCTAGATCTTTCGGCGATTTTTGCTGCGTATGATATCCTGCTCCACAAGTCCTACGACGATCCCCAGGAGATTCCCGACGCCCTGATTCACACGTTGTCTTTGCACGAGTATTTTGCCGGATGCGATGTGTATATCGATTCCTTTTATACCCTCACACCTGGGGAGCGGGGAATCACCAGACAGATTCTGCAGCAGGCGGCGGATTTTACCATCACCTTTGCCTGCCCGCTGCAGGCTGGGGAAGACGGCGAACAGGTACATCTGGAACATATCCGCCAGTTTGTCCATGACATGGCGCGGCTGTGCGCCCAATGCGGGCGCCAAGTTTGTACGAAGGAAATTTCATGTGAGACTCCCGGGCCATTGGGTGTGCTGGCGCGCAGTTTGTGGGATCACCGGGCAAGTCCGTATACGGGGGATGCAGACAATGTGCAGATCATCCGCTGCGGGGATGTGTACGACGAGGCCTATGCAGCCGGCGGGGTAATCCAGCGCCTGGTGCAGGAGGGCGCCCACTACGGCGATATTGCCGTGGTAGCAGCAGACATGGAAGGCAGACGGAGCATCACCGATACGATCCTTTCCGATTTGGGCATTCCCGTATATCTTTCCGGTAAAAAAACGGCAGTGATGCAGCCGGCAGTCCGTCTGCTGCTCACGGCGGCGTCGGTGGTTGCAGGGGGCTGGAGACGGGAGGATGTGGTTTCCTGTGCAAAAACAGGCCTTGCTGGCGTCAGTCCCGACTGCTGTGACGCATTGGAGCAGTATACAGAAAAATGGCGGATCCGCGGTAGGCGCATGTTTTGCGATCCGGACGGATGGAACATGAATCCGGATGGATATACAGAAACCGTCAGCACCTGGGGCAGAGAGCTGCTTTCTATGGCAAATCAGGCCAGGGCGCAGCTTGCCCCGGCGCTGGATGCTTTTGCCGACGCCTTTCCGGGGACGGCACAGACCGTATGCGCGGCTGCTTACCGGCTGCTATGTGATTTTGATGTGTACAGCAGACTGCTGCAGGAAGCGCGGCTGCTGGAAGGGCAGGGAGATGCGGCTGCTGCCCAGGAGATACGTCAGGTATGGTCCGTATTGTGCGACATCCTGGATACCATTGCCCAGGGCGCAGCATCGGATTCGGAGACAGGAGACGCGCCAATGGATGCGGCCCGTTTTTATGGACTTTGTCTGCGTACGGCCCAGTCCTGCAAAATTGGCACGATCCCGGACGGCATTGACAGAGTGGTGCTGGGCAGCGCCCACAGTATGCGTCTTGACGATGTGCGCCATGTGATCGTATTGGGCGCTGTTTACGGAGAGTTTCCTGCAGTGCCTGCCCAGGACGGCTTTTTCGGGGAGATGGACCGGGAAACGCTGGCAGACCTTGGAA
>CANQWE010000082.1 GCA_947627475.1 uncultured Clostridia bacterium | reverse complement strand
CCGCCGTACTGTGATGAGCGGCAGCGATATCATGCCACACATGCCCGCCTATCCTGCATAAAAATGCTGGAGGACGGTGAACTGGTCCTTGGCCTGTTTAATTATTGGGACGATCAGGATCTGGAGGTTCTTGCATATTTTGATGATTTTGGAATTCCGTCAGGAAGGGGCATTGGCTTGAAGCTGACAGATATCTTTACAGGAGAAACTTTTACAAAATTTGATTTTTTTACTCCAAGGCTTCCTGCCATGACCTGTAAGGTCTACAAGGCGGAGATAATAAAAAGATGACGCCGCAATTTTTGTGTGTCCAGTGCAAACGAAAAACAGACGCTTTAGACCGCGGTATGTACCGAAAGTTTGTATCCGGAACAGATGAAAAATTTCTTTGTCTCCATTGTCTGTCGGAAAAATTTGGCATACCCGAGGATATATTCAGAGAAAAAGCAGAATTTTTACAAAGAAACTGCGCATTGTTTTATTAAAAAAGGCTGTCGCACGTATATGCGTGCGACAGCCTTTTTCTCAATCTCTGACTACTGCTTGTAAAAAATAATTTCTTCGCCGTTATCGGTAACATGCATTTCATCTCCCTGGATCGTACAGGAAATTTCTTGCTCCGGCGCACTTTCATAGATTAAATGCAACGTCTCCCCGTCATAAGTATATTCGAAAGAAAATGTATCTTCATCATTGTTGATATGGGTGCTTCCGGTTCCATCTGCATGGAAGGTATAATATACGCTGAAGAAAATATCATCAGAAATATATCCCTGCAAGATATCCTTGTATTCTTCATTGTTGATGTGCATCCATGTACCCACGATTTCGTCGGATCCGCCTTTCCCACCGCCGTTTTTAGATGAGCACCCGCAGAAAAGCAGTATGCAGGTCAGAAGTGTAAGACCTATGCGCAAGGCATATTTTTTCATTATCGAATCATCTCCATTCCACCGTGATGTGGTAATAAAAAGCGCGAAACTCACACATTAAACAAAAATTCCACTACGTCGCCGTCACACATTACATAGTCTTTGCCTTCGCTACGCAAAAGCCCCTTTGCCTTTGCCGCAGCAAGAGATCCACAAGCCATCAGATCATCAAAGGCAATGACCTCCGCCCGGATAAATCCTCGCTCAAAATCGGAGTGAATTTTGCCGGCTGCCTGGGGCGCCTTTGTACCTTGACGAATGGTCCACGCACGCACTTCTTTGGGTCCCCCGGTGAGATAACTGATCAGTCCCAGCAGGGAATATCCCGCTTTTATCAGCTTGTCTAGTCCAGATTCTTTAATCCCCATATCTAAGAGAAACGCCGCTTTTTCTTCCGGATCCAGTTCAGCGATTTCCGATTCGATTTCTGCGCTTACAGGAATGACCTGGGCGCCCTCTGCCGCTGCGGCTTGTACGACTTCTTTATAGTAAGCGTTATCGTCTGACACACCTGCAGCCTCGTCTTCGCACACATTAGCCGCATATATGACCGGCTTTGTGGTCAACAGCCCCGCCTCTTCCAAAATGGTCCATTCTTCTTCGGTAAAGCTTCCGCTGCGGGCTGTTTTTCCATCCGAAAGAAGTCCCAGTGCTTTTTCATAAACCTCCAGAGAAGGCACTAGACTCTTGTCGCTTTTTGCCGCTTTTTTTGTTTTTTCAATACGGCGTTCCAGCGCCTCCATGTCGGAGAAAATAAGTTCCAAATTGATTGTTTCGATGTCTCTGGCAGGATTCACATTTCCGTCTACATGTACGATGTCCCCATCGTCAAAGCAGCGCACTACATGTACGACTGCATCTACGTCCCGAATGTGAGACAAAAATTTGTTCCCAAGGCCCTCACCCTTGGAAGCACCCCGCACCAGACCGGCAATATCGACAAATTCGATAACTGCGGGCGTATATTTCTGAGGATTGTACATTTTGGCAAGGGCGTCCAGCCGGGGATCCGGCACTGCGACCACACCTACATTGGGGTCGATAGTACAAAACGGATAGTTGGCTGACTGGGCGCCTGCTCCTGTAATTGCGTTGAACAGCGTACTCTTGCCGACATTGGGAAGTCCGATTATTCCAAGCTTCATATTTCCATATCCTTTTTCTCTCTGTATTCTGCTCCTTATTATACAGAAAATCTTTTTCTGCTGCAAGGGATATTTTCTGAATTTCCATTTTCACGAATATTTTTCAGGTAAATCACATTTTTTTCACATAACGATCACTTTTCATCTGTAAAATAACTCCAATAAATGGATTAGTTTTGAAATAATTGGACAAAAATCAAAAATGTTAATAAATTTCTGTATACAAATATAGAGTTTTATGTTATGATTATATTGAATATTTCTGAATCGAAACTATAAATTCGTATGGATACAGCCAAAATAAAGAAGGAAAGGCTTGGTAATAAACATGAGCACAAAAATCTTGATTGTAGATGATGATCCTAATATCTGCGAACTGCTTAGATTGTATTTTGAAAATGAAGGCTATGAGGTGAAAACTGCATCGGATGGGGCAGAAGGAGTCAGTTATTTTAAAATGTATGAACCGGATCTGGTGCTGCTGGATATCATGTTGCCGAAAAAGGACGGATGGCAGGTATGCCGGGAAATCCGTGAGGTATCCTCCAAGCCGGTAATTATGGTAACGGCAAAGGGAGATGTTTTTGATAAGGTACTTGGTTTGGAGCTTGGTGCAGACGACTTTATTGTCAAGCCCTTTGATATGAAGGAAGTTTCTGCCAGGATCAAAGCGGTGCTTCGCCGGTACAGTGCCCACGATAACCAGCTGGAAGACGAAGTAATCAAGTTTGAAAACATTGAGATCAGTCTGCAGAAATATGAATTAAAGCTGCGGGGCAAGCCGGTGGACATTCCGCCTAAGGAATTGGAGCTGCTCTATTTTCTCGCGTCCAATTTCAACCGGGTATTTACAAGAGATCAGCTGCTTGACAAGGTGTGGGGATTTGACTACCTGGGCGATTCTAGAACAGTGGACGTCCATGTGAAACGTCTGCGTGAAAAGCTGGAAGGGGTATCTGACAAATGGACCCTGAAAACTGTTTGGGGTGTTGGATATAAATTTGAACTGCTGCAGTAACAGCGGCAGCTGGGGCAGTACATCTGCCCCTTTTACCTTTTTCACCATATTTATTTTCAGCAAGGAGCCGGCTGTGTTATGTTTAAAATAAAAAGCGTGTTTCTAAAATACATGGCTGCCTTTCTTCTTATAATTGCGGTCAGTTTTTTTGTTTTGTCTTCTACAATTTCTTCCATTGTAAATTCCTATGGCAGCGAAGTGAAGTCCGGTTCGCTATCCAATGCTGCCAATTCTGTCTCTGCTTTTATCGAAGCGGATTATCCCACGGCAGAAAAAAGCTTTCGCAATTACCTTCTTCATCGCGGCCAAAATCTGAAAATGATTTTAGAGCTGATGGTTGTAAACGATGATACGATGCTGATCTTTATTACGGATGATATGGGGCAGGTAATCCATTTCGGTGGAAGCGAGAATATCAGTATTACAACAGAAGCGATTTCAAACGGTGTCGGGCAGTATTATGTACCGGAAGAAGTAACAGGCATTCTTTCAGCTGGAACAAATATATCTGCAATGGATGATATGCATGGGTTCTTCCGTTTTCCACATGTGTATTATGCGATTCCTCTCTACAATGATGGCAGTTATATCGGCGCTGTCTTTGCGACTTCCAGTGAAACAGGAACGGATTCTTTGATTACGACCATGAACAAAACGCTGGTTATGTCCATTTTGTGGATCATGCTGGCGTCTCTTGTAGCAGTATACTTTATTACGGAGCGCCTTATTTCTCCCATCAAGGAAATCAGCCATGCTGCCAGATCTTTTGCAGAAGGCAGCTTTGACGCCCGCGTTACCGTTGTAGGCGATGATGAAATTGCAGAGCTTGCTTCTGCGTTTAACGGAATGGCATCCGCTTTGCAGAATATGGAAGATATGCGCCGCTCTTTTTTGGCAAACGTCTCCCATGATCTTCGTACGCCTATGACGACTATATCCGGCTTTATCGACGGCATATTGGACGGGGCGATTCCACCGGAGCAGCATGAATACTATCTGGGAGTCATTGCAACAGAGGTGCGCAGACTTTCCCGGCTGGTTTCCCAGCTTTTGGATATATCCCGGCTGGAAGCAGGCGAGCGGCAGTTTCACCCGCAAACCTATGATATTTGTGAGCAGGGAAGAGAAATAATCATAGGGAATGTCCAGCGCCTGGAGGATAAAAATCTGGATGTCCAATTTGTCTGCGATGAAGAGAATATGCTTGTTTGGGCGGACAAAGATGCGATTCACCAGATTTTCTATAATATTTGTGACAATGCAATTAAGTTTTCCAGAGAAGGCGGTCTTTATAAAATTTCTATTCATCAAAAAGACCGGACGATTTATGTGAGCGTATACAACGAAGGGCAGGGCATATCCAAAGAGGATTTGCCATTTGTATTCGAACGTTTTTATAAGAGCGATAAAAGCAGGGGCATGGATAAAATGGGGGTTGGACTGGGGCTCTACATTGCCCGTACCATCATAGAATCTCAAGGTCAGAAAATATGGGTGGAAAGCGAGCAGGGTAAATGGTGTAAATTTACCTTCACCCTTGCTGTAGGACGACCAGAAAAGCAAAAGAGTCTTTTAAAAAATGACCCACTCAATAACCAAAAATAAAAGGAAGCGCTATGTTGGAATATACTGTTACTTGTTTGTTTGGCTTAGAAGGACTTCTGGGTGCAGAAATAGATGCGCTGGGATATACGCGTGTTCAAACAATGGATGGCAGGATCACCTTTATGGCAGACGCCGCGGCGGCAGCGGTCTGCAATATTCGACTTCGATTTGCAGAGCGTCTGTACGTAAATCTCGGCCATTTTCACGCTGAAACCTTCGAAGCGCTTTTCGAAGGTACAAAGGCCCTCCCCTTAGAAGATTGGATCGGCAAAAAAGATGCCTTTCCCGTGCGGGGGCATTCTATTAAAAGCACATTGTTTTCTGTACCGGATTGTCAGCGCATTATCAAAAAAGCCGCGGCGACCAGACTTGGCCAGATATACGGTATGACGCATCTGCCGGAAACAGGGATAAAATATCAAATCGACTTTTTCCTGTTCAAAGACGACATAACGATTATGATCGATTTATCCGGTACGCCCCTTCATAAACGGGGGTATCGTCCAAGGACGGTGCAGGCCCCTTTGCGGGAGACTTTGGCTGCAGCTGTAGCAAAGCTGGCCCGGCCAAGGGAGGATGTGCTCTTTTGTGATCCCTTCTGCGGATCCGGGACAATTCTGATCGAGGCAGCCATGCTTATGCAAAATATTGCGCCGGGGCTTTCCCGCAGTTTTGCAGCGGAGGCGTATCCGCAGTTTTCGGAGCATCTTTGGCAGTCGGCCAGAGAAGAGGCAAAAGCAGATGAAAGGAAAACAGATTTTGCTTGTCAGGGCTCGGACATAGATCCTGCTGCCATTGAAGTTGCCTTGGAATGTGCCAGGCAAGCCGGGGTAGAAGAAAATATCACTTTTCTTTGTCAGGATGCGCGTTTGTTGGAATCTTGCGGTATGCGGGGAACAATTGCGACCAATCCGCCTTATGGGGAGCGGCTTATGACCCCAGAAGAAGTAGATGCGCTGTATAGGGATATCGGCAGGGCATGGAAGGAAAATCTGGAAAGGTGGCAGATATACGTGCTTACCTCACACGAAACGTTTCCCAGACTTTTCGGTCGTAGAGCCGATAAAATCCGGAAGTTGTATAATGGTATGATACCGTGTCATCTCTATCAATTTTTTAAAAACAACAAATAGGCATAATGTCTAAAAGACTGCCATGTTCTTTGTATATTTTGGTATCGATGTACATATATCGATAAAAACATATTGAATATGCATTTTTTGTATTTCTCCTGCCGAGAATTTTATGCTATACTTATCGTAAAAAGGCGAATCTTTTGCTTTTGAAACTGGGATAAGGAGGTCTGGGGTGGACAAGAAAAGTGTATCTTCGGTAATTTTAAGAAGACTGCCTACATATTTGTCTTATTTAAAAACTTTGCCGGCTGGCACCCAGTACATCTCTGCGACCGGGATTGCGAAAGCTCTTTCTTTGGGTGAAGTTTCTGTCAGAAAAGATTTATCGGCGATTTGTGATATTGGGCGCCCTAAGATCGGTTATTCGGTCAGCGAACTGACGGTGATCATTGAATCATTCCTTGGCTATGACCGAATGGATACGGCCATTATCGCGGGCGCTGGGAAGTTAGGCCGTGCACTGCTAGACTACAGCGGATTCTGTGAATATGGCTTATCTCTGGTGGCAGCCTTTGACAGCGAACCATCCCTTTGGGGGAAAACGGAAAAGGGAAAAGCCATTTTGGATATTGCGCAAATGCCGTCTTTTTGCAGGGAAAATCAAGTTCATGTGGGAATTATTGCAGTACCCGCAGATTCTGCTCAGGCCATCTGCAATCAAATGGCTACATATGGTATCCGTGCAATTATGAATTTTGCGCCGGTGCATTTGCATGCGCCCCCCGAAGTGCTGGTTAAAAATGAAAATATTGCTATTTCCCTTGCACAGTTGTGTAAAAGTGCAGCAAGAATATGATTATCAATACAAAGGAGTATATTATGAAGCAGGAACCTAAAACAAAACAGAAAGTAGAAAGTGTAGAAGGGCTGGAGGCAGAGCTGAAGCGTGTGCGTGCAGCACAGGCGGAGTACGCAG
>CANQWE010000081.1 GCA_947627475.1 uncultured Clostridia bacterium | reverse complement strand
GATTTGCCCACCATGACACTGCAGGCGCTGCACATCCCCACTGCAATCACATACGCTACATTTTCGAAGGTGCGCAGAATGGTCACCCCTGCAAAATAGTCGTCTCCCATATTGGAAAAGATCGCATTGATGGTGATCGTACCAAGCCCCCACATGCTTTCGTTTAAAATAATGGGAACCGCGCGGCGATAAAATTCCAGCAGCCTTGCTCCTGTATAGAAAAACATCTGTTTCACAGGGCCAAACAGCATATTTTTCTTTCCAAAAGAAAACAAACACAGCAGTACAACGCCGCTCCAGGAAGAAATGAAAGTGGCAACCGCCGCTCCGGCTACGCCCATTTCAGGCAGGCCCAAAACACCAAAAATCAGGCAATAATTCAGCACACCGTTTTCAATAGCGGTAAACAAGGATACAAGCACCGGCAGTTTCACGTCCTCTGTAGACCGCAGTACACTGCTGAACACCAAAGAAAGAGCCACCGCCGGGTAGGACCAGCAGGCGATAGACAAATATGTGCGGCTGAATATACGGATAATCTGCCCGGGAAAAGAAACCCCGATACGGCAAAAATGCAAGCAAACACCGCAGCGGAGACTGCGGCAATGCCTGTCGTTCTGTATATTCCTTCCTTGTCATGGATGCCCCAGTACTGTGCAACAAACAAGGACGTGGCGGAAGCGATCCCAAAAATCACGATATTCTGCAGCCAACTCCATTGTCCAGCCATGCCAACAGCAGAAAGCACCGTTCCTCCCAGCTTTGCCACCATAAAAGTATCCACTAAAGAGAATGAGGCGGTTAAAAGATTCTGCAGAGCAATGGGGAGAGCCAACCGAAGGGCTGCGCTCCAAAAGCTTCTGTCACAGTAAATGGATTTGATACGCATACGTCACCTCAAACAAGCAGAAAGTAAAAGGAAAAAGCCTCTGCGCTGCAGAGGCTTTTTATCTTAGATCTGTTCCTTAACCTTAGCGGCCTTACCAACTCTATCCCGCAGATAGTACAGCTTTGCACGTCTTACTTTACCAAGACGAACCACTTCTACTTTCTGTACATGGGGGGAATGAAGGGGGAAAGTTTTTTCCACACCACAGCCATATGCCACTCTGCGCACCGTAAAGGTTTCAGAGATGCCACCGCCCTGCTTTGAAATAACGGTACCCTCGAAAATCTGGATTCTCTCTCTGGTTCCCTCTTTGATGAGGTTGTGCACCTTAATGGTATCACCGATCTTAAACTGAGGAACATTCTCCTTCAGCTGCTCACTTGCAAAAGCTTCAAGCTTTGTCATTTTGACTTCTCCTTTTGATTCTTTTGGTTCAAGAACGTTCGTACAGAGCTGCATTGGACCGTTCCGGCGCGCACAAATCACACGCAGGAATAATTATAGCACAAAACAAAAAGAAATGCAATAGCTTATTGAAAAAATGCAAATTTTTATTCCATAAATTTCTAAAAAACCGATTGACAGCAGGCAGCGCCGTATGCTATCTTATTAGCAGTAAAAAATTCGGCAGCTGATGCCGCGCTTAGTAAAGGAAATGTATTATGATACCAGTACCAGAAAAACGTATTGCAGACTTCGAAAATATGGGCTTTGGCATGTTTATCCATTATGGACTCTATTCCCAGCTTGGCCAGGGTGAATGGATCATGAACAGCGCGAGAATCTCCAGAGAAGACTATGCAAAGCTTGCAGACACCTTCACCGCAGCAGATTTCGATGCAAGAAAGATCGCCAGCACTGCCAGGGCTGCAGGTATGAAGTACATCACCCTCACCACCCGCCATCACGATGGATTTTCCCTGTACGATACCAGGGGACTCAGCGATTTTGACGCTCCCCACTCTGCTGCGGGACGAGACTTGATCCGGGAATTTGTAGACGCATGCAACGAGGAGGAGCTGCTTCCCGTATTTTATCATACCACAATCGACTGGCATGTGCAGTCCTATGAAAAGGATTTTAAAAGCTATTTGCAGTATCTTCAGGACAGTGTAGAAATCCTCTGTACCCAATATGGAAAAATCGGCGGACTCTGGTTTGACGGCAACTGGGCACGGCCTGCCGGCGACTGGGATGAGGACGGCCTTTATAAAACGATCCGAAAGCATCAGCCAGATGCGCTGATCGTGAACAATACCGGGCTGGATGCCAGAGGCGCTACAGGTCATCCGGAAATCGACAGTGTAACCTTTGAGCAGGGCCATCCCGAACCGATGAATCGGGATGGCATGCCCAAATATGTAGCGGCTGAAATGTGCCACACTATGAATGACCACTGGGGTTTTGGCAAAGGAGACCTGCACTATAAGAGTCTTACGGAAATGATCGAAACCCTCTGTGCATGCCGTAAGGTAGGAGCCAACTATCTTTTAAATGTAGGCCCGGATGGCGCCGGCAACATCATCCCCATGCAGGAAAGCATCATTCGGGGTATGGGAGACTGGATCAAAACATGCGGGGAAAGCATTTATACCGGTCGTCCCAGCGACATCAAGGGAGAGAGAAAAAACTTCGCTTTGGAAGACGGGAAAAGCGCCTACTTGTTTGTACATGATCTCGGGGTGATCGGAAGCGCCAATGTTGTAGTAGACGGCGGCGGTCGGGGCTATAAATATTTTAAAAATGTGCAGAAGAAAGTCAAGCGCGTAACCTGGACCGACAACAGTGAGGAACTGGATTTTGTGCAGCACGGCGATAATCTGTGGTTCAACGCTACCGGATTTCCCTACGGCTGCAATTACGTTGTCCGCATTGCGCAGGCAGAATTTGAAGATTGACTTTTGTATAAAGGCGGGGCCGAAAGCCCCGCCTTTTTCTTATGCCAAAGCCCGGGATTCATCATATAATGTAATGAGAAACGATCGCGGCAGAAAAACAGGATGGATGAATATGGAATCTAAAAGAAAAATTGCACTATGCGGCGGGGATGCAAGACTTTTATCAGCCGCTTCCCTGTTTGCAAAAAACGGATACAGCTGCACAGTATGGAAATGTGCCCAGGGAGACTGCGGCGCGGCTGCACGCTGCCACGAACTACGGCAGGCCGTTGACGGGATCGGCGCAGTGATTCTGCCAGTTCCCGCATTTACCAGCGCCGGCAGACTCACCTGCACCAGTGAAGAACGAACC
Source organism: uncultured Clostridia bacterium (assembly GCA_947627475.1). GTDB lineage: Bacteria > Bacillota > Clostridia > Oscillospirales > CAG-272 > Avispirillum. The sequence continues at coordinate 3,783 of CANQWE010000081.1, read as the reverse complement.
GGTATTGATGCCCACACCCTTTTTGCAGCCCTTCCCCCGGAAACAAAAATATACGCAGGGAAGGTACCGGAACTTATTCGGCGCATCGCCGGAGAATACCATCTTCCTTTATGGGATTATGCCGAACAGGAAGAATTCAGTATACTTAACGCTGTTCCTACAGCAGAAGCCGCTATCCAAATCGTGATGAGCCGCTTGCCTGTTACGATTGCAGGCAGCAGATTTGTTGTAATCGGCTATGGAAGAGTAGGAAAAGCGCTGGCTGGGCGGCTTTTGGCCTTGCAGGGGGAAGTAGTTGTGGCGGCACGCAGCAAGGCAGCCCGCGCTGCGGCGGAAAGCGATGGATGTAAAACCGTTTCTGTATCTCAGTATTTAAGTAACCCCACTCCCTCTATGGTATGCTTCAACACGGTGCCGGCACCGATTCTTCACGATGAATTTGCAGCCAGTGCCGACTGCCGTTTATTTATAGATCTGGCCTCTGCCCCCGGCGGCTTTTGTGAGGAAGCCCGTTCCATACTGGGAGACCAGCTGATCACTGCACTTTCACTGCCCGGAAAATATTCCCATGAAACTGCAGGAGCAATTATTTACAAAACAGTGGAGGGCATGCTGCAGGAAAATGGAGGAACCACATTATGATCGGATATGCCTTCTGCGGGTCCTTCTGCACCCATGAAGCCTCTTTGTCCGTTTTGGCAGAACTTCTGGCCAGAGGATATCCTATCACGCCAATTTTCAGCGAAACAGCATACGAAACGGACACAAAATTTGGACGTGCAGAAGATATTACCAGAAAAGTAACTGCTATGTGCGGCAAAAACATCGTACACACGATCCCGGTTGCAGAACGGTTTGGGCCTACCGCGCCGCTGGACGCGCTCGTGATCTCTCCCTGCACAGGAAATACTCTTGCAAAGCTCTCCCATGGTATTACCGATACGGCAGTATGTATGAGTGCAAAAGCACATCTGCGGCAAAACAGGCCGCTGCTGATCGCGCTGGCCTCCAACGACGCTATGTCGGCAAATTTGGAAAATATTGCACGGCTGCTCAATCGGAAAAATGTCTTTTTTGTTCCTATGCGGCAAGACGACCCGGACAAAAAGCCACATTCCCTCGTGGCGGATTTCTCCCTGGTCGTTCCCGCTTATGAAGCCATGCTGCAGGGAAAGCAGCTTCGGCCTCTTTTTCTTTCATAACGATAAAAAGGAGCAGGCGTTTATGCCTGCTCCTTTTTATACTTTCTTTTCCTGCCGGGCAGCCCCATTGTCTGAAACAAAATCATCCTGATGCTTCAGTCCATCCCGCCGCAGCATTTTTTCCAGCACATCGATATCCGCGGAGATATCCATAGCCTGCGCCGCATAGAGATTGTCAAGCTGCTGCCTGTATGCCCCTGCAAGGGTCTCCAGGGTCTCTTCAATGTTATGCTTTGTACTGCGCATATTTTCCCCGGCAACGCCGGCTTCTTCAAGCATATCATAGGACTGCAGAAGCTTTAAGGTCATGGGCAGATAATAATTCATAAAGGTACGGATCTGCCCAATATTTTCCGGGTGTTGCCGTATAAATTCAAAAATTTTTTCCGTGTACAGATGGATCCGGTTCACACATAAGTTTACCGCATCATCATCGATTTTTTGATTGGCTTCTTTTATTTTCTGCAGCCATACATCATATACATCTGAAGGCTGCGGAGCGGCTTCTTCCTTTTTCTCCCCGGCGGTCTCCTTCGAAGCAAAATCTACACTGTCCGGATCAATCACGACTCTGTCGCTGCCATAATCCAAATAGGCGCCTCTTCCCAGATAGTCTTTTTTAATCAGGCGCTGTAAATCTTTTCGGACCTTTTCCCTGGGTACTTGCAGTATGCCCGCAAGTCCATCCACAGAAAAAACAGGCTGGTCCCCGATCACACGTCCATACTGGCATGCAAGCTTATAAAGCCGGTCAGAAAGCATACCTGTCACAAATACAACAATGCTGCCGATTCCAAAGGCTGCGGTTAATACAAAATCGAATAACGCAGGCTCCACAAAAAGGTCCTCAAGCATGGCACATCCCGCAAGAAGAAGGCCGCCTGCAATAGCAAGCGTGGCTCCAATGCTGAGCCCTTTACGCTTTATTCGCAGTTTTTTCTTTCTCCGCTGCCTTGTAGCTTTCGGCTGTTTTCTGTCTTGCGGCGCTGCCTTTTTCTCAGGAGGCACATCTGTTTGCAGATGCAAATTCTGAAAATACTCCCGCTTTGCTGTATTCCAAGCGCCGGAAGCCCCTCTCGCTGCAGACCCAATGGCGGAAGAAATCACATGGATGGTATTTTCGATGACCGCATCCAGATTTTTATAAGGATCTTTATTATTGTTGTTTTGATTATAATCACTCATCCGCTGTTCCCCTATGTTTTTCAAAAACACACAGCCATATGCACGGCTTGGACGTATATGTTACCAGATGACGCATCTTTGGAGGAATCATTATGTGATCCCCAGGTCCTAAAACCGCCTCAGTATCCGTATCCGGAAAATACAGTTTTCCCGACCCCTGCAAAACACTGACCCACTCTACCTCACTTTGGCAATATACGTTTTCCGGCGGTGTTTTGTGGCCATAAGATACGATTTTTTCAATCCGCAGGGTTTCGTCTTCCCAAAGAACTGTGCAGACTTCCCGATTTGGATTTCCTTCTCCAGCGTCTAATAAATTCATTGTATCCGCGTTTCCGAGTTTGTCTTGTACAACCGCCGCAAATCAGCCTGCAATTGTATAAAGAAAACGGTTTCCCTTCTTGCCGCTGCGATGCAGCACTTTTATATTTTCTAAAAATTTTACCGCATTCCAAAGTTTTCTGCCCCGCAGTCCAAACGCCTCTTCCATTTCTGCATTAGTAACTGTTTGGCCGACAAAAAATGGAAGCATGTGTAAAATATCTCCCCGTTCCCGCAAAGAAACGATTTCTAAAAGCTCCTCCGGCACAGTATCCGTTTTCGTAGCCCTTCCTTTTCGGTCCTTGCCAAATCCATCCAGCAGCTTGTAATCGCTGGCGGCTGTCAAAAAATGCAGTACCTGTAAATTGGGATGCCCAAAAAATGCAGAAATGGAAAGCAGTTCTGACAAAATAGAAAATCGTTTTCGCTGTACCGTTCTGTATGTGCCTACAGCAGTCGTTCCGGTATCTGGGTCCATCCAGATAATCCGTTTTTTTATGGCGCTGGGATACACAAGTGTCACCGGATAGTTACGTAAAAAAACCTCCAGCTTGCCCCGCAGAGCACCAAAGCCGGAGGTTTGTATTTCAATAATACCTGCGCCGCTGTATATATCGGCAATATATCCCTCCAGCGGGATTTCGTGTTTTCCTGCATCCGGTTCAAAATAATATTTTAAAATGAGATGCTGGCTTCTTTCCCGATATGTGCCGATATTATATCTTTGATGACTTTCCCTAAGCACCTTTCTTGCATCTGCAAATCTTGCAGCATTTGGAACTATCATAAACTTTTCCATTTACTGTTTCAATAATTCTATTTGAAATTTAAGTTAATACTTTGTTTTGAGCCATTCCAAAAGCTCATCAATATCCGCTTCAGAAAGACTTTTGTCCCGATAGAGCGTATTCATCAGATGCACAAAAGAGCCGCCATGATACTGACGCACAAATTGTTCCGTTACTGCTTGCATATAATGTTCTTTGTCTGCTACAGGCGTATAATATCTTTCTTTTCCACGTTTTTCAGAAGTTATGTAACCACGATCTTCCAGACGTACCAAAAAAGAAATCAA
>CANQWE010000080.1 GCA_947627475.1 uncultured Clostridia bacterium | reverse complement strand
CCACTGTATCCAGCCCGCCGGTAACCGAAGCCGGCACCACAGATTTTTTATCTAAAATAATCGTGAGGGGTCCTGGCATAAAATGGGCAGCCAGCCGATAATAGGCAGGCGTCGTAACGGCGAATGCCTCTGCTTCCCGGGGATCTGCCACATGTACAATCAACGGGTTGTCCGCCGGACGTCCCTTTGCTGCAAAAATTTTTTCCGCAGCAGTGGGATCCAGGGCATTTGCCCCAAGCCCGTATACCGTTTCGGTAGGAAATGCCACCAGGCCTCCCGCACGCAAAATCCGACCGGCCCGTTGAAAGGCTTCCTCGTCTCCTTCTCCGGTAAGAACAATTAGCTCAGTTTTCATTGGTTCCGGCTCCTTTCAGCCGTTGGGCCGTATCTGCCGTAGCCAGGGCGTCGATCATCTGATCCAGATTCCCGTCTATAAAGCTATCCAGGGTGTACAATGTAAGTCCGATCCGGTGATCGGATATACGCCCCTGGGGAAAATTGTAGGTGCGGATCCGCTCGCTGCGATCTCCCGTTCCCACCTGTCCCCGCCGTTCTCCGGCGATTTGTTCCGCCTGTTTTTGCTGCTCCATATCATACAGCTTGGTCCGCAGAAGCTTTAGGGCCTTATCCCGGTTCTTGAACTGGCTGCGCTCTTCCTGACATTCTACAACGATTCCCGTAGGCTTGTGAATCATACGTACTGCAGACTCAGTTTTATTTATGTGCTGCCCGCCGGCGCCGCTGGACTTGCAGGTTTCCACAATCAAATCGGCAGGGTTAATCTCCACCTCCACCTCTTCAGCCTCACACAATACAGCCACCGTGGCTGTAGATGTGTGAATGCGTCCGGAGGATTCAGTTTCCGGAACCCGCTGGACCCGGTGCACCCCGGACTCATATTTCAAACGAGAATATGCCCCTTCCCCGGATACCATAAAGGAAATTTCCTTATATCCTCCAAGGCCTGTTTCGTTTTGCGACAGAATTTCCGTTTTAAATCGATGGGCCTCTGCGTACATCGTGTACATCCGGAACAGGACTCCAGCAAAAAGGGCCGCTTCTTCCCCGCCAGCGCCGGCCCGGATCTCAACGATGACGTTTTTGTCATCGTTGGGATCCTTGGGAAGCAGGAGAATCTTCAGCTCTTCTTCTGTTTTGGCAATTTGTTCCCGCAGCGTATGATACTCTTCCTGGGCCAGATCACGCAGTTCCCCGTCCGATTCCGACTCCAGCAGCTGGACAGCCTCGGCACAGTCCCGGGTGTATTTTTCGTACAGATCATACTTTTCCACCACAGGCTGCAAAGACTTATACTCCCGCATAAGACTGGTATACCGTTCCATGTCCGCCATGGTCTCCGGCTTTGCCAGTTCCGCCTCTACCTGGAGAAATCGAGCTTTTACTTCCTTTAACTTTTCAATCATATACCCTCATTTACAAAATGCCAGAAAGGCCTTGTACGTTTCATACAAATCCAATTTGGAAATTACTTCGAAAGGCGCGTGCATAGACAGTACCGGCACGCCCAAATCTACCGTATCAATATTTTCGTTGGCGATATATTTGGCAACGGTACCGCCGCCGCCCTCATCGATCTTGCCAAGCTCCGCCGTCTGCCACAGAACATTGTCTCTGGTAAACATATCCCGGATTTTTCCCACATACTCAGCGCTGGCATCGTTGGTGGAATACTTTCCGCCGCTGCCGGTATATTTGGACAGCACCACACCGCTGTTGATCATAGCGGCGTTGCGCTTTTCAAATACCTCGCTGTATAAGGGATCGTATGCCGCATTCACGTCTGCCGACAGGCACATGGAATTGCTTCTGGTCAAGGCAGCATTTGCGCCCAGCACCTTGCACAGCTCGCCAATCAAATCGGTCAAAAGCGCGCTCTGCATACCAGTCGCTCCGTCGCTTCCGGTTTCTTCCTTGTCTGCAAGAACGCAGATAACGGTGTGGGCGCTATCGTCGCTGTCGATCAATGCAGTCAGTGCAGGGTAGGCGCACACCTTGTCATCGTGGCCGTACGCGCCGATCATACAGCGATCCAAACCGATGTCTACTGGCCGTCCCGCAGGGACGGCGCACAACTCCGCCGTCATAAAATCGCTTTCCACAATTCCATACTTCTCATTGAGAATACGCATCATATTCAGCTTAACCCTGTCTTCCCCGGCTACAGGTGTGCCGTCCTCATCCAAAAGCGGAGACGCGCCGATCAAAAGGTTCAGACCTTCTCCGGCAAAGGCTTTGTCCAGAGGCTTGGCACCTTGTGCTTTTCCAAGATGGGGCAGCAGATCCGTTATAACAAATACAGGATCCCCCGCGTCCTCCCCAATATTTACCTCTATCGTTTCTCCTCCCTGTTTGGTAACGACGCCGTGCAGCGCCAGCGGGATAGTAGGCCAGTGATATTTGCGGATTCCACCGTAGTAGTGGGTCTTTAAATATCCCATCCCCTCTTCTTCAAAAAGAGGATGCTGCTTCAAATCCAGACGAGGAGAGTCGATATGGGCCGCGCTGATGCGCACTCCTTTGCTGATATCCTCACTGCCGATCCGAAAGGCAAACAACGCTTTTCCCCGGTTAGCAAGATAGTATTTTCCGCCAGGCTCTACTGCATCTCCCAGCTGGTATGGCACATATCCTGCCCGCTGGAGCATCGTCACAGAAATTCGTACTGCCTCCCGTTCTGTTTTGGCGCGGAAGAGATACTCGCTGTATCCAGCAGCATATTCCCCTGCCCGTTCTACATCTGCTTCTTCCATCGTTTCAAATACATTTTTTTTCTTATACAGAAGTTGCTCCCGCATAGCTTCTGCTCTGGTCTTTTCGTTTTCCATTTTCATGCTTCCTTTCTATGGTTATGATTCATAATAAAGTCTTTTGTATACATCGATTGCGTGGTTTACTTTTTTTACATAATTTCTTGTTTCTTCATAAGGAATTTGGACAAGTTTTCCATCCTTGCCTGTATATTCTTCGTCCTCCAGCCACTCATCCACCTTCCCGTGGCCTGCGTTGTAAGCGGCGAATACCTCATCCCAGCTTCCATAGCGCAGATACAGGTATGACAAATAGTATGTCCCATATTTTATATTTGTCGCCGGATCATACAGCATACCCGCCTCCAGACTTTCTTTTGTCATGGTCATCAGCCAGTTGAAGGTATCCGGCATAATCTGCATCAGTCCAACTGCCCCCACGTCAGATACAGCACCTGAAGAAAAGGAGCTTTCTGTTTTTATGACAGCATAGACCACCGGCTCCGGTACACCATACTGCCCAGCATACTGCTCCACATACTCACTATAGTCTCTGGGGTAATTGGCCCTGTCCACTTTGTCCCATACAAATTGAAATAAAAGTCCGGTCAACACAGACAACAACAATATGGAAAGAATAACTGCGCTTCTCAAAAGCGCTTTTTTATATTTCACTGCATCTACCTCCCTGTCTATGTCCGCAAGGAAAACTGTTTTGTCAGCTTTGCCACCTGAACTTTTACGTCAGAAAATCCGTCGTTTCGGATCACTCCATCACACCGGAGTGCCAGTTCTGCATCAGACATCTGCGCATCCAACCTTCTTCTGGCCTGCTCCTCTGTTATTCCGTCCCGCGCACAAATGCGCTGGATCAGCACCGTATCCGGAGCGCACACATAAAATATTACGTCACACAACTTGTCAAATCCGCTTTCAAACAGAACCGGTGCATCGATCAAAACTGCCCTGTAACCTGTCTTTTCCAGAAAGACGATTTGTCGCTGGGTCGCTTCTTTTATGTATTTGTGGGTAATGGCATTCAGCCGCTGCAGACACGCTCCGGCTCCCGGCGCAAATACAATGTCTGCAAGGGCCTGCCTGTTTAAATCTCCGGCAGCATTCAGCACACCGGCACCGAAGGCCTCTGCAATGGCAGTCAGGCAAGGGGATGGATTGCTGCCGCCCCCCGTAACAAGGCTTCTGTACACTGCATCTGTGTCGATTGAGGGAATGCCCATTTCTTCAAATATCCTGCATACATAGCCTTTACCGCTGCCGCTTCTGCCGCACAGCCCCGCAATTTTTATTTTTTCGCTCATATTGTGCGCACCGCTTCCCTGCAGCCGGTCTGATCAGAACGGTATGCCGCTTCCATAACAGCCTGTACATGTGCGGCTTCATCAAAAGAAGGAGAAACGGCTATGCCGTGATGTACGCCGTCCAAAAAGTTATACATACTGCCGATGTGGCCCCGCAGCCATCCGATAGGCGCTTTTACTCCAGGGAAAACGCCACCCGGCGCAGGATACCGGCCGCAACACTCGATTCGGGTATATCCCCTTTCTTTCTCTGGCGCAGTGTTGTCATAAAACCAAAGGAAATTAGGCTGCATCAAATCAAACCGCACGCTTCCCCGTTCTCCGTATATCTCAAAGCTGTGGTCGTCGTTGGTGCCGCACATGATCTTGCCTACAGTAATCGTACCGCCTGCGCCGCAGGAAAGCTTTGCCGTCATGTAAAATGCCTCGTCTGCATTGGTAGACCACATATCCCCATCCATCCCCCGACGGTTGGGATAGGCAATCTGCCCCATTCCGGATACCTCTGTAAAAGGACCGCAAAGATATTGAATCAGATCGATTGTATGGGAACCTAAATCAAACAAAACCCCGCCGCCGCAAATATCCCGATTTTGCTTCCAGCCTGCGTTTTTCTCCGGATCTGCGGCACTGCTGTGCAAAAACGCCCCCCGAAAGCTAAGGATGCGCCCAAGGCGTCCGGCGTCTACCAATTCCTTCGCCCGCATAACGGGCAATAAAAACCGCGTGTTGAACACCACCGCACAGGTTTTTCCGGATTTACCCGCAAGGTCAGCGATTTCAAAAGCTTCGTCTGCACTAACACACAGGGGCTTCTCACAATAGATATGCTTACCGGCCTGGATCGCCATTTTTAAAGTATCATAATGAAATATGTTGGGAGTACAGATATCGATTACGTCAATAGAAGGATCCTCAATCATCTCCTTAGGGGAAGCATAAATACGGCCAAATCCATACCGCGCACATGCATCCGCAGCTGTTTTCCCATGCGCAGTACAGATGCCGGTTATTTTCGCAGAAAACGGAAGCGGCGCATAGTAATACTTTAAATTTTCAATGGACCAGGCATGGGCGCGGCCCATGTTTCCAAAGCCGATCAGTCCAATATTCATATTCCACTCCTCTTTTCCATCCAATAACAAACGCAAATTTCCATACAAAGTTTAGTTTAGCATAATTTTACCAATTATTCAATGACTTTTTCATGAATTATCTGCAAGTTTCCTGATAAGCAGGGACTTTGCATCCATAAAAATGACGCTGCCCGTGTCCCGTCGAACTCCTACCATAATGGATTGTGCCGGATAGGATGGATAAGAGAGATAAAAATAATAACACCCATCCAGCATTTGCTGTACAGGGGTTTCCAACTCCTTGGGTACTCCACTGCCGCGCATGGCTATAGGGAGGACACGCTGTAAAAAAACTACTGCATTTGCCAAGCATGTATCTCGATCCACTGCAGCCTCTCCGATATCGCATGCAAAAACATAATAGTAAGGAAAGTGAAAGGGTACATATACACCCAAATAACGGTTTCCATGATAAAAATATACAGAGTTGTCCGCACCCGCCGACATAGAAAAATTTTTATTATCATCAAAAATCCATGCCATAGACTGACGTATTTTCTCCGTTAAAAAAGTTTCTGTCGCTCGAACGTTTTCTGCGTTTGTCTTGTATGTTGGTTTTACTTGACTGCACAAATTTTCCAGCGCTGCAGTTTTTTCTTCATTTGTATTTTCTGCAAACGCATTGCTTTGCAGCAGTAAATGAAGCTCTTGCCAAAAAGCCTCCTGACAACCGACTGCTGCAGAAGAGTGCAGGCAGGTATAAAGCGTTTCCTTTGCCTCTGACGAAATGGGGAGGCTAACCAAACAGATCCCTGCTGTACGCGCCTGTGCTTCTATCGCCTCAGCATCAGCATTCTCCTGTCTGAGTGTATATATCGCCTGTGCAGCCTCCCCAAATTGATAAAACATTCTAGTTTGGTATTTTTCCGTTTCCAACTGCGCTGCGGCGATCCGAGTCTGCGACTGATGCCAAACACCTGCCGCGCAAACAGCGACGGCTGCAAAACATGTCAGCGCACGTATATATTTCCTTTGATAATTTTTCATATTTTCGCCTTTTTACAAATGCAAATATATATTAGTCTTTCGCCGCGGTGTAAAAAACACCCTCTGTGTTTTTCGGAAATGTATGAGAAATTTGCTTTCCTTTCCAGATGTAGAAAAGCGTGAATTTGTTTGACAAACAATCGATTTTTTGTTATAATTATTTATCATGAAATTTTTGCGGAGGATAGAGATGAAACATTTTTTTCCCGCTTTATATGGCAATGAAAAAATAAAGGATCTCATCGGCCGCGATATTCTTGCAGGTAAGCCGCATCATGCATATATTTTGGAAGGCCCCCTGGGCAGTGGCAAACATGTTTTGGCCAACGAAATTGCAAAGGCTCTTGTTTGCGTTGGAGATGATGCGCATACCCTTCCCTGCGGCAGGTGTCTTCACTGCAAAAGAATTGATGCCATGTCCTATACGGATATTTCATATATAAACAGCGGAGGCAAGGCTTCTTTGTCTGTAGAAGCCGTACGGGAGGCACTTACAACACTTTCCTATGCACCCGATGAAGGACCCTATAAAATATATATTTTTGAAGATGCAGAAAAAATGACTGTGCAGGCACAAAATGCCCTGTTGCTTTCTTTGGAGGAACCCCCAGCTTACGCTGTTTTTATCTTGCTTGTCACCGATGCGGCTGCCCTGCTGGAAACGATTCGCAGTCGTTCTGTCGTTTTTTCTATGCAGCAATTTACCAGCGATGGAGTTTTCGCCTATTTAAAGCAATCCGG
>CANQWE010000079.1 GCA_947627475.1 uncultured Clostridia bacterium | reverse complement strand
CGATATCGGGCTGCGCGCCTGGGGCAGTATGGAAAAGGCGGAACATAAATACTCCAAATATTATGACGGGGTTTATTCATCCCGCTTCTACAAATCAGGTACCGGCTACAGTACGGTATCCTTCGTCACTGCCTTGAACAGAAGCGAAGTAGGCGTTTCCAGAGAAAACGCTGCAGAATATTACCGCCGTGGGATAGCCTTTATAGAAGAGAATAGAGGGCTTGCCTTGTCCGATACGCTGCAGGAGAAAATTGCCGCTTTTGATTATCAGCTTTCCCAGGATGGGATTGATTATATCGGGACAAACCTGGTAGAACGGTATTTCTACGAAATGACAAAAGACCAGCAGGACGCCTTTCACGCGGCCGTCGCTCTGGAAGAGCAGTATGGGACATATGCCAAAGATACATATACGCAAAAATCCGGCAGCCCTGTCGTAGAAGAAATTGCCGCACAGATTCGTACAGCCGCTGAGGCGGACGGCGCTGCAACCAAACATGATCTGGTGATGGCAGTTGTGGAGTATCTGCGAGACAATTACCACTACACGCAAGCACCGGACGGCAGCGCGTATGAAAATACTGAGGGTAGCGTTCTGGATATCTTTCTTTCTGAGGCAAAAGAAGGTTATTGTACGCATTTTGCATCGGCTGCTGCCATGATTCTGCGTGAATATGACATTCCAGTACGTTTTGTAGAGGGATATGTTGCCAGCGAATTTACACGTGCAGCCGGAACCAGTGGGGCACCTTACCGTTCTGACGTAAAGGACAGCAACGCCCATACCTGGATTGAAGTATATTTTGCAGGTATGGGATGGATGCAGTATGAAGTGACGCCTGGCGAATATATTGACGCCATGTATGATCCTAATGGAGCTACCATCACCCCTGTGCCGCCGAAGGAAGAAACGCCGCCGGATGAAGAGCCGCCTATGGAGCCCGACCAGCCAAAGGAACCGGACGAGGAACCGGATCCGGATGAAGGCCCAAGAAAATCGGATGAAGAGGAACTATCGGAAGTCGCTTATTTCTTGCTGGTAATCGGAGTCACCGCCTGCGTCGGTTTAATAGGGTTTATTCTCTATCTGATCGTTCGTTACATGCAGAAACGCGCGCATTTGATGATGGAAAAGCGGTACCGGGTTATCAATCTGGCGCGCAAAAAAGAAGCATATGAAGGGGCCAGCCCTGCAGATCGGCATAGAGCGCTTCGGCAAATCAACGACTGGATTTTGGAAATTTTCGGTATCATGGGCATTCCCCCTGAAACGGGAGAGCTTCCCATGGATTTTGCAAAGCGTGTTTCTGATGAATATACAAGCCTTTCTACAGAAGATTTCTTAGAAGTGATGGCTTACATGCAAAAAGAAGAGTTTGGGCATGGTCTGTCTGCAAGAGAAGCAGAGATCTGCGGAGAATACCTTAGCGATTTGATTGCTTCTGTATATGCAGGTCTTAACCTGTGGCAAAAAATTCGGGTACGGTATATTAAACGAATTTTGTAATGCAGTATTTATGGGAGGAATATGAATACAAAAGATATTAAACAGCTTCCCACAGCGTCCCTGGCATATCTGGGGGACGCTGTGCTAGAGGTAATGGTGCGGGAAATGCTGGTGCTGGATGGGAAAGGCGATATTCATGAGCGGGCATTGGAATATGTGACAGCTGTCTCTCAAAGTGCCGCGTCTGATTTGATTCTAAACGATCTCACTGATGAGGAATTGTCTGTATTTAAAAGAGGAAGAAACAGAACCCATACAGCGCCGAAAAGTGCCACAAGAGCCCAATACAGCCGTGCTACCGGACTAGAATGTGTATTTGCTTACCTGCATTTATCAGGCCAGCAGGCACGCATGCAGAAGCTGTTTCAAAAAGCATTTGTAAAATAAAAGAGACGCCTGTAGGCGTCTCTTTTATTTTCAATTCTCTTTCCATCGCTTTAATTTTGGAAAAATTCCCAGCATTGCAACTTTTGCCTGCTTAACACTGTTATATGGGTTCCCTTTGGAAACGATTGGTGCACAAAAGTCAATCATTTCTTCCATAGTAATTTCACTGAGAAATTTACCGTCCTGATAGCAATAAACACAGTAGTCTGTATTTTGACTACCATCCGCGTTTGTTCCAAAGTCTCCCTCTTTTACCATAGGCATAGCGCAGCTTTGGCAGAATAACATGGTTTCGTCTTTTCTTTGCATCTCAATTACCTCCTTTTTTCATGTGTTTTCAGTATATATCCTGAAATCTGTCATCAACATGTCATATTATTTATATTTATCTGCAATTTCTGCGGCCTTTTTTTGTATGAATGTCCGGAGCGAAGCAGGATGCAGCACCTCCACAGCCGTACCAAAAGACAAAATAAATCCCCATACAAAGTCGTCCAGCGGCCACGAAACAGAAACCAGAAAGCTTCCATTCTCCTGCCGCTGTATTTGAGACGCATCAAAGGTATCATATAAACGATACGCCGCCTCCGGCGAAAACTGCAGCTTTATATCTATCCCTGCAATTTTATTTTCTCCTCTTGTCTCTTGAAAGGCAGGGGGACGGCTGACAAACGTGCTGTTTGTCACAGTGAAATGCTGCATTCTTGTTAGCTTAAAAATACGATAATCTTCCTTTTGCAGACAGTACCCATACAAATACCAAGCGCGGTCCTTAAAACGGATCTGAATCGGCTCAACTTCTCTCCGGGATTTCTCTCCCCTGGAATTATAATAATCAAAAGCTACGACTCGCCTCTTCAAAACAGCCGCCTTCAGCGCTTCAAACAGATCCCGGTTGGAATCTCCCCAGTCAGAAAAATCCACATCCAGCCATGGCACAGCATTTTTAGAAAAGAAAGCGCTCAGCTTATTAAGCACCGGTGCAGTGTCTGCAGATCCTACGGAGGCAAATCCATACAAGGCGGATAAAATATCGTTTTGTTCTGCGTCGCTGAGCAAAGACTTGTCCAGAACAAAATCCTGTAAAAGAGAAATGCCCCCGCCCTTGCCCTTGCTGGTATATACAGGAACACCGGCAAGAGATAATATATCTATATCCCGGTAAATGGTTCGCTGGGACACTTCAAAATATTTGGCAAGTTCTCCTGCCGTAACAGTGCCCTTATGCAGCAGAATATAAATAATCTGAAATAATCGGTTGGTTCGCATAAATGCTTCTCCCTTCCTTATGGACATAGTATACCACAATAATGTGACATATTAGTGTCACATTATAAATAAAACGGCGCAGCAAAGCTACGCCGTTTTTCGCTATTATTTATACAGATGCCCGCAGGAGCTCTATATAATCCAAAAACTTTTCATAATCCCCGTCAGACAATGTCTCATATTTATCCAAAAGGAAATTACCCTCATCCAAATAATGCTCAATCATATCGTTGTAACGATCCCATTGGGCGTCATCCAGGGAGGACAACAGCTTGATCTGATCGTACAGCTGGTCTCCCTCATCGATAAACCTGCCATATGCCGCTTCATACAGTTCGGGAATTACCTGTGCCAGTTCCTGCATATAGGCGCCGTATGCCTGCTGCCCTACAGACTGCGCATAAGTATTTCCCATCCCCCCGGTAAGAGACGCAGCCTTTCCCATTGCATCCAACATAGCCAGCCGGCCGCTTTGGGTATAAGCATCTTTGTAATTTTTATATAAGGGATCCTTCTGGGGATCATAGGAAAATTTTCTTCCCGTCGCCGCCCCGATCAGAGAGTCCAGCTTGTCGCTGTATGCGCTGTCATAAGCGCCGGGTCTTCTTTCCTTCCAGTCATCCAGTTCTGCGCCGGCATCCTGTACCCGATTGCTGGGCTGGTAGCCGCTGCTGTGATAAGTATCCCTGTTTCCAGAAGGGCCTCCATATACAGAGTACCAAACATCCGCAGTTTGGGAAATTTCCCCGCTGCCGCCGGCAGAGCTGCCGCTGTCAGGGATTTGCAGCGTATTGCCTGCATAGATCAGATTTTTATTTTTGATATTGTTTGCGCTGGCCAACGCATCTACTGTTGTATTGTGTTTTTTTGCAATGGAGGTCAGTGTATCTCCTTTTTTGATCGTATATGTCACTGTTTACTCCTTTCTTCAAGCTGTGCACGTACATCCCGGTTGAAATTTTCATACCCCAAATTTGCCAATACTACATTCAGCGTATCGGTAAGGCTGTACAGCCAGCTGATAAGCTGTGCCGTATTGTTCTGCGCCTCCTCTGAAATGGGAGGCGGATCCATATGAAATTTCATTTATTCCAACACCTTTCAAATGTTATGGTTTCCACCGTTTTCCGCTGCAATCCTCTGTCTGTTTTGCAATGGAACAAATGACAGCGTCTCCCGTGCCGGATATCCGAAGGCGAAAGTGGTCACATCGGCGGGGCCGTAGCGGAATTTCCACCGCACGCTTTGTCCTGCCCTCGATCACCTGCTGGCGCCGCCACACACCGTCGCTGTCATATTCCACATCTACCTGTACACGGCTGCCGAAGGGAATATCCAAACGCAGCTGCAGCATAGACACATACACATGATCCGGCGTTTCATACTCTAGTTCCGCCGTCTCGCAGTACCAGGATATCGGCGCCTCCAATGTACCTGCATTTTCTCCATTCAAGCCGTTGTAGGAACCGCATACTGTACACACTTGATTTTTTTCTTCTCCCCCACAAAGCATATACAGTTCGCTGCCGCACCTGCAAAAGGACTTCACAAAAATATTATCCTCTCTGTACCACTGTCGCTTTACTGTGTCATACGTAAACAAGCTGCGCACTCCGGACATATCCTCCATAGAGATGAAGTACCGATCATCCACTCCGCCGGATACAGCATTTTTCCATTTGGTGTTTCCAAGCGCTGTATCTACATTCACAGGAATCCCGCCGTCGTACTTAACGATACCGTTGGCAGATTTGTAGTATAGTACATCATTTACAACGACTGCACTTTTCGCGCTTCCACTTTCAATACCCCGCAGCGCATGTTCTGTCATGGTAAATTCAGCAGGATAATCCCCGTATATTTTTATAATCGTATCTTCTTTAAAAAAGATCGGCTTTCCATCATAGCAGATGGCTCCAGTAAAAACGCCGCATGATCCTACAGACGCCTGCCAGGAATCTGTGGAAACGCCAAGAAACTTCCGCCAGTTCTTGGGATCTCCCAAAGCGCTGGCATATATTTCATTAATCGGCTTTCCACTTTCATCTACCCCGTACCGACATCCCCAAAGGCGGTTCCCTGCAGCCACTATATAATCCATATCCGGTACAAGCCGGGAAACAGTAACGGTCATTCCCGTTCCAGATTGTACAATCGCTTTCGGAGCTGCAATTACAATATACTGGTGCAGCGGATCTACCTTTTGAATGCTGTAGTCTCCGTTTAGTTCCTGATCGGCGAACCCGGAAATCGTTACAGTATCCAAATCAGAAAATCCAGCGGTATACGCCACATTGGTCACAAAATCTCCCTTTCCGCCGTTCACAAGCTTATATCGTTTACGCATCAGACGCATATAGGCAGTTTCGCCCTCTGTCGGGTTCCCATCCAAATCGCAGGGTTCCAAAATCACTTCAAAAAAAGCGTCTCCTGATTCGCTATAAATTGCCCCGCTTCCAAGGCTGGCTCTGGCTTCCATCTTTCCAACATCTGTAAGATCCATTAAATTTACATAAAATTTATCCGGGAAGAAATATACATACCCGCCGGACACGACACCCTCTTTTTCCGTGTCAAATGTTTCAAAGTTGGTAGGCCCCGCCACGTCTTTAAAATATAAAACTCCATCGTCTTTATAATAAAAAGCGCGAATGCGATCCCCGCGTACTGTAATTAACGCATTTTGATAAATTGTATCGTCTAGGCATAAGTCCATAGAAGAAAGCCCATATATTTCGGCGTCGCCCAAATGCATGATTCCGCGTCTGTCCCGGACAGATATCCTGGGAGAATGTTTTCCAGACATGTTTTGCATGTCAACGAAACCACCGGCCGCTGGCTTTGCCCGTTTATCCAGCCCACTAAATGCACCGAGCATCGTTTTGCTGCGCTTGTTCTCTTTTAGTCCCGCCACTCTCATACTGCACCCCGCTTATAAAACGATATCGCCCACAGACAAAGGCATATGAGTGCGGTTGTACCAGTCGGCAAAGGATGTATACGCTGCTGCAAACAGAGCAGCCGCGTTGTTATATTGATTCATATCCTGAAGCAGTAAGTTGGATCGCATCATCAGATAAAAAACGTATAGCTCTCCATATGGGTCTTGCGCAAGCAGTACCCTCTCTCCGTCATCTTCTCCAAAAGGCATCCAAGTTCCCTGCTTCGGTGCCCCTGCATGGGTACAGATAATTTCTCCATACAGCATCGATTCAATATCGGAAAGCCACCGAAGCTTTGCTTCTCTGCCATAGCTGTCTCCAGTCATTTCATCGCAGCGGGCAATTGCTTCATTTACAGTCATACAAAATCCCTCTTTCCGCTGGGGCTATGGCACTGCTGGCGCCATAGCCCCTTTTTCTTATGAGGACGTCAGCCGTTGGCGTACGCCTCAATAAATGCTTCTGCCGCCGCATCCTGCCGCAGGGAGTTTTCTATCACTTCAGCAAAGCGAAGCGGCACCTCCACGTTTTTTCCTGTCTGAATCAACATGTTTTCCCCGTTGACGGCTACATACCGTTCTGTGTCATTTTTATTTTTTCTGGGAATAAAAACCGTTTTCATTTCTTCTTTTACAGAAGTATTTTTCAAAGCTTTAGCCATACCTGCATCCTCATCTTTCAAAATGATTCTTTAGTTTGTTTCAATAGAGCTGCCGTTGAAGGAAGACCCGGACTCAACCCGCAGCATGTATTCTTCCACCAATCTTGCAGCTGCTTTCGTAGCTTTCCAGCCTACAGAAGAACGCTGATTCAAGGGATCGTTACCATATCCTTTTTGCTTTACAATATGTTCGATCCCGCCGCCGCCAATATCAGT
>CANQWE010000078.1 GCA_947627475.1 uncultured Clostridia bacterium | reverse complement strand
AGCGTCGTACTGCTGCTGGATACATCCGTAATCGTGTCTGTGTCCCCCCTCCAGCCTGCACAGCCGTTGGCAGTATAAAATGGATCTGCAGCAATGGCCACCTGCTTTCCTGCAGAAAATTGATCGGTTGTATCATCGATGGTTACTTTATGGGTGATTTCTTCCTCCGGCAGTTCTAATTTTACCTGCATCGTTGCATTTACCTTTCCGATGTAGCAATCATAGGTAAAAGAATCCGGTTTAGTATCAAATGTGACAATACCGGTACCTATGTCAAAGCTTCCCTGAGACATACTGTCAATTCTTGTAAGATTATCCAGGGGAATATGCCCGCTCAAATCCGCTGTCCAAACATCCCCGTTTTTTTATCAAAGGCAGCGTGATCGTTTGGGGAGAAACCCGTACATACCGCAGTCCCTGATAACTGTTTGTCAGCAGCTCTGCCAAATGATTGTCAGAACAATCAAGCGGCTCCAAGGCCATATTGTCGATAAGATTCAGCTCAGTCAGTTGATTATTGCCGCATTCCAAATTCGCTAACGTTGTATTGCTACTTGCGTCTAACTCGGTCAATTGATTGGTATGACAATCTAACAGTGTCAATAAAGCATTATTCCTTACATCCAGCTCGGTCAGCTTGTTCCAAAAACAAGTTAGTCCGCCAGCTTTGTACAGTTGCTCACTTCCAGTTTTGTCAGAAAATTATAGGGACAATTGAGATTTATTAAAGCAGGATTACTGCTTATATTTAATTCGATCAATTGATTTTTACAACATGTCAAGTCCGCCAAGTCAGGACAGCCACTCATGTCTAAATACGCCAAGAGGTTACCGCTACAATTCAAACTCGTTAATGCAATCCTAGGCTTCCAAACTGATCTGAGAACAGTCTAAATATAATAATTCTATTCCGCGCAAGGTATGAATTCCTTGATAGGCAACATTTACGTATGTAACTGCCGCGCATTCTTCTCCGGAGAAATATCCATCTTCTGCACCCGCAAGTCTCGAAATATAGTTTCTGAATTTTTCATCCGGAAAGTTA
The DNA here is from genome assembly GCA_947627475.1 of uncultured Clostridia bacterium. Taxonomy (GTDB): domain Bacteria; phylum Bacillota; class Clostridia; order Oscillospirales; family CAG-272; genus Avispirillum. Next base: position 6,101 of record CANQWE010000078.1, on the reverse strand, counting down.
TTCCCGCAGATATGCAGCTCTCCCTGCTCGTTTATACAGGCCGACACGCCGCTGAATGTGCCAAACGTGTGGCCGGGACAGGCTGCAGACGCACCCAGCGCATCCGTACAGCTGCATAGCCAGTACAAAGCACGCCCGCGTTTCCCTATCTTTTTCAAGTTTTACCCTCCGCTTTTTCAAAATATTTTTTTACAACATCATTTTATAGCATATTATGATTATAACACAAAAATTTTCTCTGTAAACGCTTCCACATCTTTCCGCTTGCATTTTTCGACATATAGGTATATACTAAATAAGAACATATGTTCGGAGGTAGGAATTTTGGAGCGGACCATTCTGCATTCTGATCTGAATAACTTTTATGCTTCCGTAGAATGTCTGTACCGACCCCAGCTGCGGGATAAACCGGTAGCGGTGGCGGGAGACCGGGAAGCGCGGCACGGCATCGTGCTGGCAAAAAACGAAGCGGCAAAACGGTGCGGCGTGAAAACAGGCATTCCCCTTTGGATGGCCAAACAAAAGTGCAGGGATATCGTTTTTATCCCCCCGCACCACGAAGAATATATGAAGTTTTCCAAGGCAGCCCGGGAAATTTACAGCGAATACACCGATCAGGTGGAAAGCTTCGGACTGGACGAATGCTGGTTAGACGTATCCGGCAGTACATCTCTGTTCGGGAGTGGGCGTTTTATCGCAGATGCGATTCGCCACCGTATCAAACAGGAGTTGGGACTGACAGTAAGTATCGGCGTATCCTACAATAAAATTTTTGCAAAACTGGGATCGGACCTGAAAAAGCCGGATGCCATCACAGTGATCCAGCAGGACAATTTCAAAGAGATCGTGTGGCCTCTATCTGTGGGAGAGCTATTGTATGTAGGCACCTCGACCCGCACGCGCCTGCGCCGCTGCGGCATAGAAACCATTGGAGCCTTGGCGCAGACAGATCCTATGTTTTTGGAGTCTCTGCTGGGAAAGAACGGCCGAACCCTGTGGATGTTTGCCAACGGGCTGGACGCCTCTCCGGTCAGCAATATCGGTGCAAAATCCTTGATAAAATCCATCGGCAACAGCACCACTACAAGCCGGGATCTCCGATCCGATCAGGATATTCGGATCGTTTTGCATGCACTTTGCGAAAGTGTATCTTCCAGGATGCGGGAATACGGATTTATCTGCAAAACCGTCCAGGTGGGAATCCGCGACAATACCCTCCACTGGATTGAGCGGCAGGGGGCACTGTCTATTCCCAATCGGACTGCCTCCTGTCTTTTTCAGAAAGCGTACGCCCTGGTGCAGTCCAATCAAACCGGCAGGCCGATCCGCAGTTTAAGTGTACGAGCCTGTGACCTGCAGCTGATAGGACCAGAGCAGATGTCTTTTTTAGAAGATATCTCCAATATACAAAAGCGGGAGCAATTGGAAGAAACAGTGGACATCCTCCGCCACCGGTTCGGGCCAGCCGCTCTGCGCTGTGGCATTATGCTTTCCGACACGGCTCTGTCCAATTTTGATTTGCGCCATGATCCCATCAGTATGGGCGGCGCGCTTCTTCCAGAAAAATAAATAGGATTTCAGAAATGAAAAAAGCTTCCTTTGGAAGCTTTTTTCACCGTTTATTTCTCTATACAGAAGGATTTTTACGCTCCCGCAGCACTGTTTTCAAGCTCTTCAAAAGCCGCACATTACAGACACAGTTTAAAAGCAGGTAAACCGCTCCAACGATAGCAGAAACAACAATACCATGTACAACAAAAGAGCCATAGCTTCCTATCTGCAACGTGAGACGTTCATTGATCAGAACGATCCCGGCAAATAAAACGCCGTTGACAAAAAGATTCTTATATCCTGCGATAATATTCCGTTTTAAAATATGACGGCTTGCAAAAATAAGCATATCGTTCATCCGGTACAAAAGCGCAATGACAGTACCAATCAAAACCCCGTAAATTCCGAAGAACTGCACGAGAATGAGGGATGCTGTCAGGTTGATGACCGCTTCCGCAATACTTCTGCCCTGCGTTCTGCGAGCATTTCCCGTAACGGTAATCAGGCGCGCGGCAACAGCACGGGTACCGGACATGATGTTGATCAGTGCAAACAGCAGAGGGACATACGGTATAATATAGTTGATATCTGTGATATCCCTTGTATACAACGCAACAAAAGGAATCGCCAAAATATACGCAATACTGAAAATGATGAATACTGCCATTGTATAAATGGTGTCGTACGTTTCATAGAGCAGCAAAAACTTTTTATGGTCTTTATAATGATTCTGCCCCAGAAGAAATCCGAGGCCGCCGTTTGCCGTATTTACTAAGGTGTTTAAGGAGGTAAACACCAAATTGTATACTCCATACACACTGGAAAGAGCCAATCCACAGAAAGTAGAAATGATAAACACGTCTGTGTTGGAAAAAACAACGGTAGACACCTCGTGAATGATAAAAGCGCCCCGCTGCTGCAAAAGATTCTTGTCCGCGTTTTTCTTATATATAATCCAGGGATATTTCTTTTTACAGTAAGAATAGGTGACTACAACTTTTACAATGACCATTACAAAATTGGCAATTTGTACGCTGATCACATTGAAGCCCATAGAGATAAGGATAATTTTTGCAACAGAGGTAAGTACATATCCCAGAAGTTCTACATTTTCCGTCACATATCGATGGGCGTCTGCATCCAAAAGCTGGTTATATACCGCACAGAAATAATAGGATATACATCCCGTCATACCTTGAATAAAAATCACCCAAAATATCGTCATCTTATCGATTTCAGATGATACACACCAAGGATAAATCGCAGCGAACAAAACCACTGCCCCAAAATACAGAACCGTTACCTCTCGAAAATACCGGCGTGCCGCAGAAATAACACTGCTGGCCATGTCCCTGTCCCCTTCGTCTAAAGGACGGTACAGGGCATTCACTGCCGCATTGCCGATACCTGCTTCCAAAAGGGCAATATACGTGTAAATCTGCGTTACTGTGGTAAGGAGCCCGTTAACCTCCGACCCAAAGGACTTGATTAGAAGCTGTGGAACGATCATTCCAAACACAAATACAATCAATTTGGATCCAAAACCGAAGGCAACATTTTTGATTACCGATCTTCCACCGCGCATATTTCCTGCTCCTTTTGAAAAATACAGGCTTTAGTATACCACGATTTAAAAACATTGTCAATGAAAGCCAAAAAGTCTGACAAATGTCAGACTTTTTTCTGCTTTGATTTATTTGCTTTATTGGACTGCGACGCTTTGCTGCGGTGTGAAAAACCGGAAGTGATCGCCCCTACATGGCAAACCTCCTTGCACTTGCCGCAGCGGATACATTCTGCGTGGTTTGCCTCCCGCATGGGGCTGATCTGCATGGGGCAGGCCTTCTCACATTGCTTGCAGTCGGTACACGTATGTGGATCCACATGATATCTGTATATGGAAACTTTATTGAACAGCGCATAAATGGCGCCCAGCGGACAAATGTACTTGCAGAATGGACGATAGATCAATATGGAGAGAAGAACGGTGGTAATTAAAATTACCAATTTCCACTGGAAAAGGAACCCAATGACACTTTGCAGCGCCGGATTCGTAGAAACCAAAGGGATTCCGCCTTCCAACGTACCTGCCGGACAGATCCACTTACAAAACGAAGGAGACCCGGTGCCTGCCGCGTCCACAACAAACAGAGGAAGCAAAATAACGAATACCAGCAAAATAATATATTTTAACCACCGCAGCGGCCTGTCCAAGCGAAAAGTCCGAATTTTTTTTACAAACGGAATTTTGTAAAGCAGTTCCTGTACCAATCCAAAAGGACACAAAAAGCCGCATACAAGGCGCCCCAGCACGGTTCCGACTAGTAGGAAAAAGCCCAGCAGATAGAAGGATATCTGATATTTTGCGCTCCCCAGTACTGCCTGCAGAGATCCGATAGGGCAGGAACCAAGACTTCCCGGACAAGAATAGCAGTTCAGTCCTGGGACACAAAGGTTCTTCAGTTTCCCGTTATAGATTTTCCCTTGAAAAAATCCAATCATATAACCGTTGGTCAAAACAGTCCATGCACTTTGCACAGTTTTTCTAAAACTAAGGGGCCATTTAGCCAATTCCTATACACTCCAGACATATATAAATTGCTTTCATAAATACAGTGCGCACCTCATCCCTCCAAATTCCTATCACAATTGCCAAAATTCCGGCCAATATAAGCAATATCTGAAAAAGCCGCAGTTTATGCATCCAGCCCTTCCAAAACTTCGCGGATAAGCTTGCTCCAGTCTTCATAATCCCGTGCTCCTTCTACTCTACTTACTACATTTCCTTCAGCATCAACAAAAAAAGTAGTAGGAAAGCTCATCATGGTACGGATAAAGTTTTGCTGCAGAGCGTCGTCCGGCAAAATTACCGGGTACTTGACGCCGGCATCTTCCAGTAGAATATTTGCCGCCTCTATCGCGTCCGGATCCTTTTCCCCCCGATCTGTTACAGCATCCTGCAGGACGCCGACTATTGCAACACCCTCATTCTGAAATGCCTCGCTGACCTTCTGCAAATGCGGCAATTCTGCCACACAGGGAGAACACCAGGTAGCCCAAACATTAAAAACAGTCAGTCTGTTTGCAGAAAGCTCAGCCGAGGTAAACGCATCGCCGCTTAAAGTCGTTGTATCAATGTCCAACCCGGAAGCCGTCTCTCCCGCAGGCTCTTCATTCTTTCCGCATCCTGCTGCACACAGTCCCACAAATAGTATTAAAACAAGCAACAATGTAGCTTTCTTCATAATAAAACAACCATTCCTCTTTTATTAAATTATTTAGTTTTAGGCCCAGACACAATAGAAAAATGAAAAAGGGAGGTAGAAAGCAGCCCCTCCGTCGCCTACGGCGCCACCTCCCCTTACACAGGGGAGGCTTTTTCTATATTTGCTCCTCTATAAATTAGGAAGCTTTACGCTATGATTGATTTCCTATAAAGGAAAGGCTTTGCTCTTTACTGCCCCTACAAAGGAGGACTTTGCTCTATACTTGCCCCCCTCATTTGAGGGGGACAGCATAGCTGTCGGAGGGATAGCGCTATCTTTACTACTCATCTGTCACTTCCAGAGACACTTGATACCACTTAACAGGCTTGGCTTTATTTACAAGACGCTTAGGGAATAGTGCCTGTCAGCGATTTTCCCTCTTCTTGCCTCTCCTTTGTAGTGTCTGGGCCTTTAATTTATAGACATGCTCCATTTTCTTCTATTACAGAGCGATACCAGTCAAAGGAATCCTTCTTGATTCGCTCCTGGGTGGCATAGTCCACATATACCAACCCAAACCGTTCCGTATAGCCTGCGCCCCATTCAAAATTGTCCAAAAGAGACCAGTGATAATATCCCAGCAGATCGACGCCCTCGTCGCCAGCACGTTTCAGCGCGCGCAAATACCGATGGGTAAAATCGATCCGATTTGGATCATGCACCTTGCCGTCCAGAGATATCACATCATGGCAGGAAAGCCCGTTTTCTGTAATCATGATGGGCAGTCCATAACGTTCATACAGGAATTTAGGCCCCCAATACAGAGCGTCCGGCGTCACCGGCCACCCATTCGCTGTTCTGGAATTGCCCACAGGATTGGCTACCCACACAGGGTCCCCATCTGCATCTGCCCGCCAAAGAGAGCCGTTATAGATATTCTGGCCGTAAAAATCCAAGGGCTGGCAAATGATCTGCATATCATCCTGATATGTTTCAGGCAGATACTGGCGAAACTGCTTTGCAAAGAAAGGATCCTCCTCCGGATACCGGCCCAAAACCACCGGATCACTCCACAGCGGCACATTCCAAATCCAGGCGGAAGAATCTACGCTGAAATATTTCCTTTTTGCTGCTGCAATATCTGCCGGACTGTCAGTCAGCGGCATATTTACGCCGCAGGTGGGCGCATACCCCACCTTTGCATTTTGTACATACTTGCGGATCGCCAAAACAGATTTTCCATGCGCCAAAAACATATTGTGCAGCATCTGTGCCATATCTTCCAGGCCGTGACGTTTTCCGGGCGCATTACACCCGTCATAATACCCCATACCCAAAAAGCAC
>CANQWE010000077.1 GCA_947627475.1 uncultured Clostridia bacterium | reverse complement strand
CCCCGCTCCGGGACAGCTTGTTTATTATATCACTTCCCCCCCTCCCTTGTCAATACCTTTTTTAAAAAAATCTGTTTTTTTATTTTAATTCTTTCCTACATTATTATATTATATAACTAAATATTATAAACATCATAGATTACTGTATTGGCCCTTTAAATAATAGGCGAATATATTTCTCCACTTTGTGTCAAAAAAGAAAGGGCTCCCGATTTGGGAGTCCTTTCTTTTTTGATAATCCAATGTTATTTAGAAGCCTTGATGTCGTTTTCGTACTTCTCGATCATCTTCTTAACCATCTGTCCGCCTACAGAACCAGCCTGACGTGCGGTGATGTCACCGTTGTAACCCTGAGCGAGGTTAACGCCTACTTCGCTTGCAGCCTGCATTTTGAACTGATCCATAGCTGCCTTTGCTTCAGGAACAAGAGTTTTGTTGCTTGCCATTTTTTCGTCCTTTCTCGGACACGAAAGTGCCCGTCTCTCCTTTTTTAAGGAAAATCAATCTATATTAATTGAGAACACTCTCGCGTCCTCTGGTATTATTATAATCGTATATGCGAAGATTATGAACGGCAATTTTTGTTATGTTCATAAATGCGTTATACGTGATTTTATGGTTTTCTACATTATTATATTGCCGCATTATTTCTATTTTATAATAGGCAAAAAAATAGTACTTTGCCTATTGCCATAATTATGAAAATATGGTATGATACTGAAAAAGGGAGTAGCTTGCGATGCAAATCGTTACAATGAGCGTCATTCCGGTACGCATGTGCCCGCTGTTGTATGAAAAAGCGAGACTTTTATTGCAGTCGTGATAAAAGTCTCGCTTTTATTGCGCAAAAGAAAAAAATGCATGCGTTCTTTTGCGTGGGGAATAAATACATTGTAGAAAAAGTGGCGTTCGCAACCGCGATAAAATGCTGCAGATTGTGAATACGCCATTTTTAATTTGCCCATCCTGGTTCGCATACCGGAACTGTATTTCGCATAGCAAACCCATCCTCATGTATAGAAAGGCGCAGACATAAACATGGAAATTTTGTACGAAAATTTGCTGAAGTTAGAATGGCAACAAGTCGTCATGTGGGTCATCGGCGGTATTTTGATTTTTTTGGCGATCAAAAAAGACATGGAGCCCACCCTACTGCTGCCCATTGGATTCGGCGCAATTTTGGTGAATCTTCCCTTCTCAGGCGCAGTGACCCAGATAGTAGACGGAATCGCGGAAGAAGGCGCCCTCAGCATTTTATTTGATGCCGGGATCGCCAATGAGCTCTTTCCGCTAATTTTATTTATCGGTATCGGAGCCATGATCGATTTTGGGCCTCTGCTTTCCAATCCCAAGCTGATGATCTTCGGAGCCGCCGCCCAATTCGGCATTTTCTTCACACTTTGCCTAGCGTCTATGTTCTTCGATATCAACGACGCCGCTGCCATTGGTATCATCGGAGCAGCTGACGGACCTACCTCTATTGTTGTAGCGCAAAAGCTGATGTCCAAATATCTTGGCGCAATCATGGTCGCCGCTTACTCCTATATGGCCCTGGTTCCTATTATCCAGCCGCCGATCATTAAGCTGCTCACCACAAAAAAAGAGCGTATGATCCGGATGCCCTATGAGCAAAAAGAAGTTTCCAAAACTACGCGGATCCTTTTTCCCATTATTATTACAGTGATCGCTGGGCTCATCGCTCCTGCGTCCGTATCCCTTATCGGGTTTCTTATGTTCGGCAACCTGATTCGGGAATGCGGCGTGCTCAACTCCCTGTCTGAAACAGCGCAAAAGGTTCTGGCAAATCTGATCACCATTTTTCTTGGCATCACTATTGCAACAAAAATGCAGGCAGACCAATTTCTGCAGCCCGAAACGCTGTTGATCCTCGGCCTCGGTCTGGTAGCCTTTATCTTTGATACTGCCGGCGGTGTTCTGTTTGCAAAATTCCTCAATCTATTTACAAAGAAAAAAATCAATCCAATGATCGGCGCCGCAGGTATTTCTGCCTTTCCAATGTCCGGTCGGGTAGTGCATAAAATGGGACAGGCGGAAGACCCACAAAACTTTTTGCTGATGCATTCTATTGGCGTAAACGTGTCCGGCCAGATTGCCTCTGTGATCGCAGGGGGATTGATTCTGAATTTCTTTGGATAAATAAGGAGGCAGCATATGAATTTTCATCCTGAAGCATTTGTCGATAATTTATATTATATGGGTGTCGGCATGCTGGGTATTCTGATTGTGATCGGCGTGATCATCGGCGTCACCATCCTGCTGAATAAAATAACCGGCAAAAAGAAAAACAAAAAGTAAAAGAACGCACTGCAAATGCAGTGCGTTCTTTTACTTTTTCAAAGGCCAAAGCCGCCATCCACGCCGATACATTGCCCCGTTACATAAGATGCACCCTCAGAAGCCAGGAACGCAATTACCCGAGCAACCTCTGCGGGGCTTCCCATGCGAGCCAGAGGAATCTCTTCCGTAATTGCAGCCAGTTCCCGGGAAGCAAATCCGGCATTCATATCTGTGTCGATCACACCAGGCTCAACGCAGTTTACCGTGATCCCAGAGGGAGCAAGCTCCTTCGCAAGCGCCATTGTTAGTCCCCTCACTCCGGCTTTAGATGCGCTGTAAGCGACTTCGCAGGACGCGCCGCATCTCCCCCATACAGACCCCACATTGATGATGCGCCCGTTGTGCTGCTTCACCATGTACTCCGATGCGCTGCGGCAAAGGTAAAATACAGAAGCAAGATTGGTATCACAGATCTGCCGCCAGTCTGCATCACTGGTGTCGCATATCTGACCAATCCGGGAAATGCCCGCGTTGCACACCAATACGTCCAAGCCTCCCAGAATATGTGACGACTGCTTCACTGCCTGCCCCACAGCGATCGGATCGGATACATCCGCCAAAAGCGATGTCGCCCCAGTCCTTAGGCATACAGCCTTTGCCGCATCATGGCTGCTATGATACAAAAATACCACCTGATCCCCCGCAGCGACAAAGGCTTCCACGGCTGCCGCTCCTATCCCACGGCTGCCGCCGGATACAAGAATTTTTCGATTCATATTACACCGTCAAAGGCTTACCGGACGCTTTTTGCTCCTGCCCCTGTAAAACCTCCTCCTTTATGTCAGCCGGATCTGTCCCGGACATGATCCCGGCATTTTCTGCCGCACAGGACAGCATTAGTTTAATCCGGTTTTCCTGATTGATTTTTGTAGCCCCTGGATCGTAATCAATGGCTACAATATTAACATTAGGATGACGCTCCTTAATGGGTTTTATCATTCCCTTGCCCACAATATGGTTTGGCAGACATCCAAAGGGCTGGGCACAAACTATATTGTTTACGCCGGAATCGATCAGCTCCAGCATTTCTGCAGGAAGCAGCCAACCTTCCCCCATTTTGGTTCCCATGCCGATATACCCGTTTACCAGTTTTCTTGTGTGTTCTATGGGTGTAGGTGTGGCAAAGCTGCTGTTTTGCCGGATTGCGGCAATCAGATCATTCTGCATTTTACGCATGATCCGGTAAACTACCCGGCTGCCGGCGCATTTCAGCTTACCGATCCCGTATAGCTTTGTATCTACAATGCCGTTATAAATACAGTACATACAGAAGTCGATCAACCCGGGCATGGATACCTCCGCACCCTGAGATACAAGAAAATCTTCTAAATTGTTGTTGCCAAGGGGCGAAAATTTTACAAAAATCTCCCCAACAATGCCAACCTTTATCTTCTTTTCCTGACGCCGCCCGATCCCGTCAAAATCTCGGACAATCGCTACGTAATTTTTCTTTACATCCCGGTAGCTAATCTTTTTGTCAAACAGTTCATCTGCAAGATATTTCGTCCATTTATCACAAAGCGCATCGCAGTCGCCTGCCTCGATTTCGTAGGGACGGCACTGATTGCGCAGCGTCATCAGCAAATCTCCATACAGCACCGCATAAATCATTCCCCGAACCAGCGGCAACGTCAGCTTGAAGCCCGGATTTTCCTCCAGGCCGGATATATTCAGAGAAATCACCGGAATATATCCATAGCCTGCCTTTTCCAGAGCCTTGCGCAGCAGGGCGATATAGTTGGACGCCCGACACCCGCCGCCGGTCTGGGTCAGCATTAGGGCCACCTTGTGGCTGTCGTACTTTCCCGACTGGATGGCGTCCAAAAATTGGCCGATTACCAGCAGCGCTGGATAACAGGTATCGTTATGTACATATTTCAATCCGCAGTCCTTTACATTCTGGCTGCAGTTTTCCAGAAGCTCTGTCTTATATCCATGCCGGGTGAGGATTCTCGCAATCATTTTAAAATGCATCGGCAGCATGGTAGGAATCAAGATCGTATAGTCCTTTTTCATTTCCTCTGTAAACTGCACCTTTGGCCCAATCATGCAAGCACCTCATCTCTTTTTGTAGTTTCCGTATGTTCTATTGCCTTCCGCTCTTCCATTGCGCCGATCAGACTGCGCAGGCGAATTTTCACTGCCCCCAAATTGGTGATTTCATCGATTTTCAGTTGGGTGTACAGCTTGCCGCTATCCTCCAGCATCCGCCGGATTTCGTCTGTGGTAATGGCGTCTACGCCGCATCCGAAGGAGACCAGCTGCACCAACTGACAGTCTTCATGAAGTGCAGCATATTTTGCGGCCCTGTACAGCCGGGCATGATACGTCCACTGGTTGAGTACCTCCACATCCGGTGTCCCTGTAAGATCTGATATACTGTCCTCGCTGACAACCACAAATCCAAGGGCACCCGCAAGGCGATCGATTCCATGGCCCACCTCTGCATCCGCATGATAGGGCCGGCCGGCCAAAATCATGATCGGTCGCCCCTCGCTGCGGGCAAAGGACAGAGCGCGCCGTCCTTCCCGGCGGAGATCTGCCATCCAAGCATCATACGCATCCAAGCCGGCATCCACCGCCTTTTCTACTTCCCTTTTTGATATTCCGTCAAAAAATTTTTTTAAATACCGATACAGTCCCTTTGTCAGCTCCCTTGCATCGTTGATGTTTAAATACGGATACAAGAACTTTGTTTTTGCCAGCTCGTCAGTGTTTCCGGAGAGCAGTTCCGAATAATAGGCCACCACCGGACAATTGTAGTGATTGTCCCCGGAATGCTCATCTATATTATACGTCAGACAGGGATAGAAAATCGCATCTACGTCTGCATCCAGCAGCAGCTGGATATGCCCGTGCATCAGCTTTGCAGGATAACAGGCCGTATCTGAAGGAATGCTGAAATGCCCCTTTTCATAAATCTCTCTGCTGGACTGGCCGGTAAGCAGCACACGAAATCCCAGCGTGCGAAATACGGTATGCCAAAGCGGCGCCAGCTCGTACATTCCAAGCGCCAAGGGAAGGCCGATGGTACCACGCTGTCCTTCTCCTGTATCCTTTGCAAGCGCAGTCAGCTTATCCCGCTTATACTGATGGAGATTCGGAAGCCCCGCGCTCGTCTGCCCGGATGCGCCTGCTCCCCGCTCGCACTGATTTCCTGAAACAAATTTGGCGCCGGTACTAAAGGTGTTGATGGTTAGATTGCATCGGTTTTCACATTTGCCGCAGCGGGCGCTGGCCGCCTTGTGGACAAACCCGGCAAGAGCGGCGGCATCGATCAGGGTCGTCTCTTTGTCTCCCTGACCGGCAGCATACAGTGCAGCGCCATACGCACCCATAAGTCCGGCAATACCCGGTCGGGTCACATTTCTGCCCAGCTCCATTTCAAAGCTGCGCAGCACTGCATCGTTGTAAAAGGTCCCCCCCTGTACAACAATATTTTTTCCAAGCTCTTCCGGGCTGCCTGCACGGATGACCTTGTATATGGCATTTTTTACCACGCTTATGGACAGCCCCGCGGAAATGTCCTCCACGCTGGCGCCGTCCTTTTGCGCTTGCTTCACAGAAGAATTCATAAATACCGTACACCGGCTACCCAAATCGACCGGCGCCTTTGCGGCAAGGCCCAGTCTTGCAAATTCCGCCACCGAATATCCCATGGATTTTGCAAAGGTTTCCAAAAAAGAGCCGCAGCCGGAAGAACACGCTTCATTGAGCATGATGCTGTCGATGGATTGATTTTTTATCTTAAAGCACTTGATGTCCTGCCCGCCGATATCCAAAATAAAATCCACCTGTGGATCAAAATGCCGCGCCGCTGTAAAGTGGGCAATGGTTTCCACAATGCCCCGGTCAACGCCGAAAGCGTGGCAAATCAGTTCTTCCCCATACCCTGTTACAGCGCTTTGCCGGATATGGATTCGTTCCCCGCAAATGGCGTATATTTTTTCCAGCTGCTGCCGAACGATTTCTACAGGGTTGCCCTTATTGGAATCATAATATGTATACAGCAGCCTGCCGCCCCCATCGATCAGCGCAAGCTTTGTGGTTGTACTGCCGCAGTCGATTCCCAGATACGCATCCCCTGTATAGGCGGACGGATCCGCTTCAGGTACATTTGCCTGGCTATGCCGACGGACGAAAGCTTCGTATTCCTCCTTACTGGCGAACAGAGGATGGCTGTGCTCCGACTCTGTCTTCTGGGCGGCAGCGTTTTCGATATGCTCCATCAGCACATCCATTTCTATGGATGCTCCAGCTCGGCCGGCATAAAGAGCAGCGCCAAGCGCCACGGCAAACCGGCCGTATTCCGGGAATAGGGCATCCTCGTTTCTAAGCTTCAAAGTCTCCACAAACCGCCGGCGCAATCCCTTACAGTAATAAAGCGGTCCGCCCAAAAACATGACCCGCCCTTCAATTTTGCGCCCCTGGGCAAGACCGGCTATGGTTTGATTTACCACGGCCTGATAGATGCTGGCTGCAATATCCTCTTTTCTGGCTCCCTGATTGAGCAGCGGCTGTATATCCGTTTTGGCAAACACGCCGCACCGGGACGCAATGGAATAGATGCGCTCGCTTTTCAGAGACAACGCGTCCAGCTGGTCCGGAGTCACATCCAAAAGCGTTGCCATTTGGTCAATAAACGCACCGGTTCCTCCTGCACAGCTTCCGTTCATCCGCTCGTCTGTGCCGCCTTTAAAAAAGATTACCTTTGCGTCCTCACCGCCCAGCTCAATTACGCAGGAAGTATCAGGCTCCAAAGTTTTGATCACTTCGCCGGTAGCAAATACCTCCTGCACAAAAGGAATTCCGGCGGCTTGCGCTACCCCCAGCCCTGCAGAACCGGATATTGCCACCCGTACCGTCTCCATACGCACATGCTGCCTGGCAT
>CANQWE010000076.1 GCA_947627475.1 uncultured Clostridia bacterium | reverse complement strand
TATACCTTTTTCCAACCGCCTGCCTTTCCACATCTCCCTCATTTTGGGGCTTGACTTTTAATAGTTAATCTTTCCGAGTATTTCTCCTGGAGCGCCAGAAAGACGGGACAACCTTCACAATTTTTGCAGGTGCAAAAATTACGCTCATGATCCAGTTTTTCTGCTTCATGCAAGAAGTGATGAACCGAAAGAGAGCCAGGCGCAGAAACAATCCCTTCGCAGGCAATTGTCTTGGAGGATTCCCGGACATAGAAAGGACAGTACACCAGGGCATCGATCGTCTTGTTAGGCATTACAGAAAAGAAACCTCCGTGTAAGTGATGTTATCGGTGACATCGACAGAAAAGCGGTTTGTTTCGGTCAAATCCGGTGACAAAAACTGATCGATTTCCTCTCCGTACCGATAGACAGGGCTGGCAAGCTGGCCCCCATGCAGGAAGTAGCGGCCGCCAATGCGCTGGCCAAGCTGCTTGCCCATGTATTTAAATATATACTTAGCGACCTTGTCGGTACTCCCCTGCCCTGTGACCAGCTCGACAGTGGACCAGCCTTTTGGCCAGTCCTGGAGGTTGTAGAGCTGCTTGACCTCACCGGCGCGGCGCTTTTTAACCAGCCTGCCGGAGTCGGCATAGCGTGCCTCTGTGAGATCTAAGGCAGCAGCGTTCATGACGGCGTGAAAATGAATAGCATTGCCGTCCTTGTGATACTCTGGGACGACAATGTACTTAAGGCCCTGGCGCTGGACTCTGTTGGAAAGCCATCCGCGCAGCTTACGCTGATAGACGTCTTCCCAGTTTTCCCGATTGGTACCCTTTGGGTCAAAGGTAAAGGTGGTAAAGGCGTCCAGGTCAGGATTGCAAAGGATAAAATCCATAGCCCGGATCTTGGCGCGGCGGGAAGCCCGTTTCACATTCTCCTTTTGATCAGAGGGAGTGGAGTCCCATTTATTGGACTTCCAGTCAAAGTCCCGTTTATCGGACTTCCAGTCAAAGTCCCGTTTATCGGACTTCCGAACTTCGAAGCCGGAAGGCAGGAAGACGGGCAGCGTAGAGGCCTGGATGGAAACCAGGCGAAGAGATCCATCCAGCTGGGGGATATACTTTGCGCGCACTTTGTGTCGCGCAAGGCTCTCCGGAATGGGCTTGACAATGTCCCCATATCCCAATAACGACGGGGAGTTTGCGGTTTTTGACAGAGATACATCAACATCCACCTTTGATGTCATTCTGTCCCCTATATCAAGTACCTATATGGAAGGAAAGTGCAAAGCGGCAGTGTGGCCGGGGGCCAGCAGCTACGCTGCCATGGTTCATTTTGCCGAGGACGGCAAAATGGTCCAAAGAGACAGAGGGGCCGCCGCCGCTCGCGGCGCCTTGCTGACGCAAGGCTCACGCTCGCAGCTGGTCGCGCGGCTTCCTCGCGCCTCTGGCGCTCGGTGCGCCCCCGCGCCCCGCCCTGGCGTCGCCGCCAGCCGCACAGTGCGCGGCTGCCAGGCTCCCCCAGGCGGCGGCCCTGCAAAGCCCTGCTTTTGCAAGCAGCCGGAGAAAATCCTGCAGAATTGGACGCCTGCAGAAGTATTCCGCTGCTGCGGCAGCGTCCCTGCCGGGGGCGTGCTCGCCGCACGGGCAGAGGGATCGGGGTTCCGCAGCATAGGAAAAGGGCTGCAGCACTTCATAATCTGCAGCCCTTTTGTGTGACGTCCATGCAAGGGTTAGAGGTAGTCAGCCCGTAACCTGTGGATGAATGCATGGATTTGACAAGTATACGTGCGTATACCCGTCACCCTCTGCATGCATCATAGCACAGGATTGCATGCTTGTCAAGAGCTGCAAACAAAAAAAACTCCTTCCGGAGTTTTTTTGTCTCTCATTCTTGCAGCCATTCCGCCCCTGCTGCCGCACGCAGCTTGCGCCAGCCCCAGCCAGTGCCTGGGTCTTGGCGCTTGTCGCTGGCGTGGCAGTGCGGGGCTTGTCCGCGCGGCCCTGTCTGCCCCAATTAACCGCGCAGCGAGCTGCGCTTACAAAATCCGAATTTTGTATAATTGCCAAGGGCAATTAGCCGCCCTGCCGGGCTTACAAAATTCCAGCATTTTGTATAATTGAGTCAGCCTGCTCCGCCGCGCTCAGCTGTTGTTGCTTGTTCAGCTGAGGGGATGGCCTTCGGCCGTTGAGAAAGAAAGCTGCAAGTACTTGAAAAGGGACAACTCCTTTCCAAGAATTTTCTCCATGATAGCATAAAAAAGCCAGGAAAGCAAGAGCTTTCCTGGAAAAGAAACTGTAAGTCTGGTTGCGGCACGCCGCCAAGCAGGCGGCGAGCCGCGCTCCTCTCCTTGCGCCCTCCCATTGTAACAGCGCCCCCGATGGGGGTGCAGCCCCCAAGAGTCAAGGCACGGGGTAGTATTTTGCGTTGCAAAATCTCCACCCCTCTGCTACAGATTCAAATACTATTTTTTCTATAATACCATATAATTACTCTTCTTTGCAAGGCCATTTGTCTGGGAAACACTTGAAAATTCAATACTGCGGCGTTACAATAGAATTATGAAACAGGAGCGGAGGTATTTCTTATGTCAGACGAAGAATTAATGCAGATGGCAGAAAAAGCCAGAGAACGTGCGTACGCGCCTTATTCCCAGTTTACGGTTGGGGCTGCGCTCCTTTGTAGTGATGAAACGGTATATCTGGGCTGTAATATTGAAAATGCTTCTTACGGCGCTGCTATGTGTGCGGAGCGTGTAGCGATATATCAGGCCCTTGCGGATGGAAAGGATTCTTTTTTCAAAATTGCTGTATGCGGCGGGAAAGGTCATACAGATGCTCCCTGCCCTCCCTGCGGCATTTGCCGACAGGTTTTGCTGGAATTTTGCAGGAATGATTTTAGCGTGATTTTGAAAGATGCAGGAAAAATCGTATCCTATCGTATGGACCAGTTGCTCCCTGTCTCCTTTCAAAAGAATATGGTAGAAAACAAGGGATAAAAATGAGAATTACAGATTTAATTGAAAAAAAGAAGCTTGGACATGCGCTTTCTGAAAAAGAAATACAGTATTTAATCCAAGCATATGTGTCCGGAGAGATAGCAGATTATCAGATGTCTGCTTTTGCTATGGCTGTGTATTTTCGCGGAATGGAGGACAAAGAGACAGCGTCCCTTACCATGGCTATGGCAAACAGTGGTCATATGCTGGATCTGTCCTGCCTTGGGAATCGATCTGTAGATAAGCACAGCACTGGCGGCGTAGGGGATAAAACCACCTTGATTATAGCTCCGATAGTGGCATCCCTGGGCGGATGCGTAGCCAAAATGTCAGGCAGGGGGCTGGGGCATACCGGCGGAACCATTGACAAACTGGCTTCTATTCCAGGATATAAGACCTCTTTAAAGGAAGAAACCTTTATCCGACAGGCAGAGGCGCAGGGGGTATCTGTAGTGCAGGCCGGTGGTGTCTTTGCGCCTGCTGACAGCAAGCTCTATGCTCTGCGGGATGTAACGGCTACGGTGGATAGCATCCCACTTATTGCATCCAGTGTAATGAGCAAAAAAATTGCAGCTGGTGCAAAAAATATCGTTTTGGATGTTAAGACAGGCAGCGGCGCTCTTATGAAAACGCTGGAGGATTCCCGCATCCTTGCACAGGCCATGGTTTCCATCGGGAAAAGCTGCGGCCGAAATGTTACGGCAATGATTACGGATATGGATACCCCCCTTGGAAACGCTGTGGGGAACGCTTTAGAAGTGGAAGAAGCCATTATTGTCCTGCAGGGACAGGGCCCGCGGGATCTGCGGGATCTTTGCCTGCGTTTGGCAGGAGAGATGTTAGCGCTGGTTCACGGAGGCGACGGGGCATACTGGGAAAAAGAAGCTGCTGCCTCTCTTTCCAGCGGAAAAGCATTGCAATATTTCCGGGATTGGATCCGTGCGCAGGGCGGAGATGACAGAATTGCAGAAAACATTTCTTTGCTGCCCCATGCGAGATACAAGAGGGAAATCTATGCGCCCCGGTCCGGGTATATCTTCCATACAGATACACAAAAAATCGGGCTTACTTCCCTTTTATTAGGCGCAGGCAGAAACAAGAAAGAGGATGTGATCCACATGGGGTCTGGCATTCTTTTGAAAGCCAAACGGGGAGACCATGTTTTGCAGGGGGACCTTTTGGCAACGCTTTACACAGAGGACAGCGATTTACTGATCGCTGCAAAGGAGGAACTTTTGGCGGCCTATGTATATGCGGACACCCCGCCGAAAGCGGTGCCGCTTATTTACGATGTAATTCGGTAAATAATAAAAGCACAGCTTCAATGGCTGTGCTTTTTACTTTATTTGCGAAGCATTTCAACGCCCCTTTTTCCCTGCTTGTTCACTGGCCTTGAAATTGTAAACAGGACGAATCACGCTGTCAATTTTTACAGTTTCAGAAATATGCTTTACGATTTCCTCCATTGGTTTATATGCCATAGGACATTCATCCAATGTATCTCTGCTGATAGAAGTCGTATATATTCCTTCCATCTCTTTTTTAAACGCTGAAACAGTGAAGGAAGATTCTGCTTCGCTTCGACTCATCCGTCTGCCTGCTCCATGGGGAGCGCTGCAATTCCAATCCGCATTGCCAAGGCCCGAACAAATCAGGCTGCCGTCACGCATATTCATAGGAATCAGAAGTAATTCTCCTTCTTTGGCAGATACTGCTCCTTTGCGTAAAATACCTGCTTCTATATCGATACAATTATGGATCGTGGAAAAGCTGCCATCGTCTTTCCATTTCATACCGTCCAATATCACTTCTTTGATGATTTTCCGATTTAGACTTGCAAAGTCCTGCATGATAGCCATATCGTGCAAATAATCTTCCAAATCCTGCCCGCTTAAATATGCAAGTTCATAGGAAATATCCGATTGTTTTCTCCCTCCGGCTGCTTCGTACGCTTTCTTTTGATAATATTCTGCGACCTTCAAGCCGAGATTTCGGCTGCCTGTATGAATCACTAAATAGTAATCCTCTTCTTCAGATTTATCCACTTCTATAAAATGATTTCCACCCCCAAGGGTTCCGAGGCTTTCCGCGGCACGCCGCGCATCTATTTTATTAATACAGCGAAGCCGTTGCATATCTATTTTTCCATGACTGCGGTGTGGCTTTTCTCTAATTTCTCTCCCGCAAGGAATATTTTGCCGTATGAAGCTATCCAGTTTTGGCAGTTCCAGCCGTTTGGCTTTCAGCTTTATTGTTTCCATGCCGCAGCCGATATCCACGCCGACTAAATTCGGCACCACTTTACTCCCAATTGTCATTGTTGTCCCGATGGTGCATCCTTTTCCGGCGTGCACATCGGGCATAATCCGAATTTTACTACCTGCTGCAAACGGTTGATCACATAATATACGGATTTGCTCCCCTGCAGAAGCTTCCAGCGTATCCGTATAAACTTTTGCTGTGTTATATGTTCCTGTAATCTCTATCACAATTATTTCCTTCCGTTACCATTTATGTTATGATAAAAAAACACAGCCAAGAGGGCTGTGTTTTTCTGTGGTGATTGGTGACCCATCGGAGAATCGAACTCCGGACACCATGATTAAAAGTCATGTGCTCTGCCAGCTGAGCTAATGGGTCAATTTTCTCACGTGCTTTTAATTTTATCATACATGTATAAATTTGTCAACACTTTTTTGCTTTTTTACCAAACTTTTTTCTAAGTTGCGAATAAGTCTTTTCTTGACTGCAATATAGTTTTATGATAGACTGTACGAAAGTGAAATGGAAAATATTGTGCACTGCACCGCATTGTATAGTATTTACACGTATCTGAAATTTAATCAGAAAAGAGGGCATCCAATGATTGACAATAACGCAATGTTCAAAATATCCTATGGCCTGTTTGTTCTAAGTGCAAAAGAGGGGGAGCGGGACAATGGCTGTATTATCAACACGGTAACGCAGGTCACTTATGCTCCCCAGCGTATGACGATTGCCGTCAATAAGGAGAATTACACCTGCAAGATGATTGAGAAGACAGGATTATTCAACGTGTCTGTTCTGACGGAAGATGTTCCCTTCAGTATAATTCAGCATTATGGCTTTCAGAGGGGGGGCCAGGTGGACAAGTTTGCTGACGGACAAGGCTTGCGAAGCGAAAATGGTCTGAAATATATCGATAAATATACAAACGCATATCTCTCAGGGAAAGTAATCGATTCTGTAGACTGCGGCAGTCATAGAATTTTTCTTGCAGATGTAACGGAGGCGGTCATTCTTTCTGATTCGCCCAGTGTAACCTATGCGTATTATCAGGATCATATTAAGCCAAAACCAGAAAAAAAGGTAAAGGGTTATGTGTGCAAGGTTTGCGGCTATGTATATGAAGGAGATTCCCTCCCCCAGGATTACGTTTGTCCCATCTGCGGCCATGGACGGGAGGATTTTGAGCCGATGGTATAAAGAAAAAAAGAGAAGGCGCGAACGCCTTCTCTTTTTTCTTTATAAGTACCAACGCTTCATTAGCTATCAAACCTCTATGAATACAATGCATTCGCTGTCTGCAGCTGTCATACAGATTGAAACGACACCACTTGTACGATATCCCTCATTATAAAGTACGTATATACATTCAAAGGTATAAAGTGCATCTTCAGCGTTCACCTCACTAAATGCAGATAAAAAAACCTTATCGCTGCTATAAAAGTTTTTTTCTGTCAACATATTTACATAATTGTTTCCTTCATCCATGGGTATAATGATACGAAAAGAATAGGAAAATCCTGACCTTCAGAAACAGGATGTTCTGAAGATTTTACATGTTCTCCTGTTGCTGTGGATTCTTCCAAAAAAGCTGTAATCAGGGGTTGTATGGTGTTCTCTTCGCTTGCCGCCTTGACCGACTGAGATGTTTTTAAGGTAAACGGAAGGATCAAACGGATAAAGGTCCTGTCCGCGTTGGTAAGACGCTCGCTTTCGGCAAGGATATGATCTCCCGTATCTGTCACACGAAGGAATACACCCGTATTGTTTACAGAACCGCTTGTATTAGAAAGAAGCTTCAAATATGTAGAAAAGGTATATTCCCCGGCTGCCAGCATGCTGGTCAACTGGTAAACCCCGTCTCCCGTAGCCTGTCCGGAGCTGGAAACCAGCGAAAGCATTGTTTTGCCATAAGGGGCAGTTGCCTGATTGGTAACAACCGATCTGGTGAAACTGGAACATACACCGCTAATAGGTGTCCAGCCGCTGGTGCCTGTAAAACGGTGGTTCGTCAGCAGATTGCTGCCGCTTACTACATAGTGAATCCCACTTGCGTAGGCATTGATCCCGGATCCGGAAGGGGTAACCTGTACCTTATCTTCACCGTTTACATAGGCATAGCTGCCGCACAATGTTCCATCGTTATCAAAG
>CANQWE010000075.1 GCA_947627475.1 uncultured Clostridia bacterium | reverse complement strand
AATCTGTCCATTCTGTAAAACGAGAGAGGAAATCCCATACTTTCTTAGAATCCGTACGGAAAATATGGGGTCCGCACTTGTGAATCAAAATTCCATTTTCATCACGATAATCGTAACAATAACCTCCTACATAGTTTTTCTTTTCGATTACATATATCTGATAGTTCTTTTCTTCCGCCAAACGCCGCGCAATCACTGCACCGGCTATCCCTCCACCCACCACACAAATGGGTTTTTTCATATCACAATTTTCTCCTTTCAAATTTCATTAACAATTAATGATGCACAATAAAACCTGTATCATGAAAATAAACACACTTTTGCTAAATCCAAGTCAAATCGATATTCCCATAAAATCGTGTGTTTTTTCCATCCTTTTTCTTCGAACGAAACTATTGAGTATCATCTACCTCTGGTACACCCGACATCTTTTAGGGCAATCCGTTAATATGATATACACACTAGAAAATGCCTTGGCAACGGACCGAATCACGTACAATGATTGTGATTTTATAATTACCTAGGCCACACATCTCCAATCTAGAGTGTGCGGATGTAAAGTACTTTGTCTTGCAATTACTGCAATTATTATGTCTTGTATATATTGGAAGGATATTATATCCCCCGCTGTTATTTTCCATTTCTACGCAGCGCATCTATTCTTTAATTTATCCTGTTCATTCTTTGGTATTTTTTTTGACAAATTTTTTCTTTTTTGCAGCAAGGACCAATGGACGCACACGCACAAAATAAAGTCGACTCATCAGCACATATAGCCGTGGTGCTTTTTCCGATAGACAATCAAAAAAAGAGTAGAACAGCCAATGCCAAAAACTGCTTTCATCCCTATATGGCGGATTTCTCCAAAGCGGATCATTTCTCCATGGTGTTTTATCACGATATTTTAAAAACTCATATTTGTACGGATGATTACATCCCTCAAACCACGGACGCTTCGGAATAGTAAATGTCGTTGTAAAATGCACAATTGACGGATTTTTTAGAGAATTCTCAAACTCCTTTTTTGAGTAAAACCATTGTACGTCTGTAGCTTTTATCAAATCCTCATAAGAATAGGCGAAAAGGAACGAGTGGACATTATATTTACAAGGCAAGCATAGGATTTTACCGTCCAAAACCGCATTAAATACTCCCTGATCTGGCCATGGCACATATCCGCCTTGATCTTCCAAGTATTTCATAAATTTGTTTTCAATATCATTTTTTCGCCAAAGAGCAAGATTAATTAGGGCAACTCCAGAATTATAATAAATCCCGTCTTTCGAGATTCCAAGCATGGTACGGTATTCACTTCCCAAAACATCTGCAATCATACCAGCATAATATCCGCCTAAATCTATTTCCCATAATTCTTCTATGGATCGGAGAAACATAGTATCACAATCAAAATAAAGAACCTTGTCGATATCTGAAGGAAGAAGCGATGCGATAAACAACCGACCACATGTTGCAATACGGTTACTTTTTGCCGGTATTGCAATCTGCATACCAATCAGGGATTCAATGTCGGGCATCGGAATTGATATTATTTTACGTTGATATTTTGAAGCGATCTCCTGTATCACTACCAAACTCTTTTCTAAAATTCCGTTATCGATCAAATAGACCGTCAAATCACCAACATCCTTATTGCATTCAAAAAGTGAAATGACAGATACTGCAAAAATGCTTGCATATCGTTCATCACAGTTATATACAACTATCATTTTCTCACGCTCCTTGCCAAGAACTATTATGCTCTTTTTCTTTTATACCTGTGCCACAAAGGAAATAAATAACTTTGAATTACTCTTGAAATTACAATCGCTACAGGATTTGGTATCGCATGGCAAAAGACCGTATATGCCTTAGCAAAACCAGGCCTTGAATCCCTCCATAATTCAGTCTCTCTCCAAGGAGTCTTTTCCCGATATTGCAGCCATTTTTGCCCGTAGGGATGATTACAATTTTGCATCCATGGACGAATCGGCATAAAAAAATTGTTTGTAAAATGGACGACTACGGGTGATTTACATGCCTTCTCTACTTCCTCTCTAGAATAAACCGCGACAGGCTTGCGCAACTTGCAAAGTTCTTGATAACTAAAAGCAAACCAAGCAGTTCCAACATTAAATTTTAATGGTAATGTATGTATTTTTCCATTCAAAACAGCATTCATAACACCTTGGTCTACAATGGGAATATATCCTTTGCATTGATTGATGAAACACAGGAAAGCGTCCTCTATATTATGTTTTCTCCAAAGATTTAAATCCGCGACAAAAACACCGGCATTATAATAAATTCCAGATTCCCATAAGCCAAGGCTTCTGCGATAACTTTTGTTCTCGCAATCATTCACCATACCCGCATATGCGCCATCCAAATCAAATTCCCACAATCCTCTAAGACTTTCAAGTACCAATGTGTCACAGTCAATATAAATTGCTCTTTCTACTTTTCTTGGAAGCAGCGAAGCCATAAACAATCGACTGAAAGTATCTATGCTATATGCGCTTGGCAAAGAAAGCTTTTGTTTAGATGCTTTCTTATTCCCCAGCGAGATAAAATCAATTTTTCTTTGATATTTATCCGCCAAACTCTCGAGTCTTTCCCTGCTTTGGGTACTTAAACCATTTTCTATCAAATATATATTGAGATCCTTTTCCTTAGTATTATTTTTATACAGAGAGACAAGAGAAACCGCAAAAATCTCCGCATATCGCTCATTGCAACAGTAAACAACATCCATTTTACACCACCTTCCTTCTGGAGGTATTACAAGATGGCAGAATCGTTATCCGTCCAGCACTATAGGTTTGTATGTTATTGCAACCTATTAGTATATGTAGTTCATATATATGAACATTGATACTTTCTCGCTCATATGTATACACATTCCCTGCAATGTGATCCCTCCTGTTAACAATCAAGCTCTCATTCTCCATTTTTTTGATTTTTGAACTCTTTCAACAAATACTATTCCGGAAAAACCAGACTCAATGATTAGATAATCGTATTGTTTCATATGTTTTCACCCCAATTTTTTAGCCTGATCTGATATACCAATACCGTTTAATTTGCAAATTCTCTCCTTTCGAATCACTTATCTCGTAAATCTTTACTGCAGTTCACGACAAATATAGTCTCTTCTCAAACACCTGATACATAACCCATGAACACGGTATCACAAAAATAATAGCCATCATAACAATTGCTGTATTCGTCAAGCTCAGCTTTGTATTGTCAATCAACACCCAACAGACAAAAGCAATGATCGGGTAATGAGACATATAAATAGAATAACTCATATCACCAAGCGATTTCAGCAATCCCTTCACCGGCATATTATGGAGTGGTAGACACAAGAGAAGCAATATGCTACTCCATAACGTGTTCCATAAATAGCTAAAATGATCTCCCAACAGGTACTTCCCCGAAAACAGAAGTAAAATAGATGCACTGATTCCTGCAATGCAGATCATTCTGTTGGTTTTCTGTTCCAGACAATAGATCCAGATTCCTATAACAAAATCAAATAGTCTCGACTGTGTCCAGAATTTCAGCATTGCGTCCTGCGGATGAAGCAACTGTCCCAGTAACACCAACAAAAATACCGATCCGACCGCGATACTACCACGGCGCCGATGATTAATCCGCATAGCCACAAAAAATAGCAAATAAAAAAATATTTCTAGGTTCAGAGTCCAACCAATACTGTAAATTGGAAAAATTTTGTTGTTATGTGCATAGCAAGGAAGAAATAATATGCTTTTTATTAGTGTTTTTACATTGACTATCGTAGTACGAAAAACGGATGGAACTAAAAGACAACCGATTGCTACCACAATCGTCATAACATAGTACAGAGGACATATCCTGAGCATTTTTCTTTTCCAATAACTACCCCCCCCCACAACTGTTTTTGTACTCAGCATCAGAAAGTAGCCACTCAGGATAAAGAAAAAATCCACACCCCAGTTTGCGCTTCTCCATGGGCCATATTCCGTATGAAAATAAACAATTCCCAAGGCCGCAATACCGCGTATTGCCTGAATAATTTCAATTTTCTTCCCTTTGCTCATTTTCTTTTACCATCCCGTCTTCTCATGCCACTTCCACGCATGTTCCACTATGGTTTCGATATCCACATAATTCGGTCTCCATCCCAGCATTGCCTTCGCTTTATCGCTTGATCCAACCAATGTAACCGGGTCACCCGGACGCCGTTCAGCTAATGTCACCTTGAAGTCCTTACCGGTTACTTTTCGGACTGCTTTGATAACCTCCAACACACTGGTGCCACGCTCATTTCCTAAATTAAAACATTCGCTCATACCATTGTTCTGCAGATATTTAAGTGCCAGGATATGGGCATCCGCTAGATCTGCCACATGGATATAGTCCCGTACACAGCTTCCGTCCCGCGTCGGATAATCCGTTCCGAACACTTTAATATCTGATCGTCTGCCTGACGCCGCATCCAGCACCAGCGGGATCAGATGGGTCTCCGGATCGTGATTCTCCCCAATCTCCCCTTCCGGATCCGCTCCGGCCGCATTAAAATACCGCAAGATCGCATAATCAAATCCATATGCCTGGCTGTAATCTTTCAGGATACGCTCCACCATCAGCTTGGACGCGCCATACGGATTGATGGGATTCTGCGGCATATCCTCCGTGATCGGAACCTGCTCCGGTTCCCCATAGGTAGCACAGGTAGAAGAAAAGATGATCTTATCGCAGCCATATTTTCTCATAACCTGAAGGAGGTTCAGCGCGTTGACCACGTTATTGAAATAATATTTTTCCGGATCCGTTACTGATTCGCCCACATATGCATATGCCGCAAAATGCATTACCGCGTCAATGGGATACGTTTCAAATACCGTTTTGATCTCTTCCGGATTCTTCAGGTCTCCTTCTACGAAGCTGCCCCATTTCACTGCTTCCCGGTGACCGTAAACGAGATTATCAAACACCACTGTTTCATGCCCTTTGCGATTAAGCATTTTGTTTACATGTGAACCTATATATCCGGCTCCACCACAGATCAAAACCGCCATTGCTTTTTCCTCCTGAAAATGTTCAAATTCTCTGATATATCCTGCAAATATTTTCAAACTACACTCAAAGGCAGAAAACCTTTCACGCTGCTCCCCTTCCTGTTAAGACCACCTTCACCGTATCCAATAAGATTTGAAAATCCATTCGAAATCCGCAATGATCCACATAATATTCCGCCATTTTAATCCGTTCACTGAAATCCGTATCGTTTCTCCCATGCACCTGCCAGTAACCTGTGATTCCTGGCCTGACGGACATTACTTTCCCCAGATGCCTCCCATATGCTTCTCTTTCCACAAGCAGTGGCGGCCTTGGACCTACCAGTGACATCTCACCTTTCAGTACATTCCACAGCTGTGGAAGTTCATCAATGCTGGTACGGCGGATAAAATGCCCCACCCGGGTGATCCGCGGATCATGTTTGAGCTTGAAATTTTCCGCGAATTCCTTCTTCTCTTCCTCTGACAGCTTTTCTAGGAGTAATTCAGCATCTGGTACCATGCTGGTCAGTTTATAACATTTAAATTCCACGCCTGCCTTTCCAATTCGTGGCTGGTGGAAAAATATTTTTCCTTTGGGATTTTCCATCTTGATCGCCAAGGCCGTAACAAGCAAAACAGGGGATACAATCACCAGCCCAAGTCCCGATGCCACGACATCAAACAGCCTCTTGGACACCCGATAAAACGGGCTGACGTTCGGAATGATACTATCAGAAGACTTTTTTGCATCTGATATATCTGCTATATGGTCTCTATGTATGGCGGCCCCTCCAACCGGGCAGGCCACGTCTTCCGTCCAGTCATTTCTCTGTGCCGACAGCACGTTCTCTCCCCCCATCATTCCTTATCTGTTCTGTATCCTCTGATAGTAATCGATCACCCGGTCGAGTCCTTCTCCCAGCGCTATCCCAGGTCTCCAGCCAAGCAGTTCCTCTGCCTTTCTTATGTCCGGCCTCCTCTGCTTCGGGTCATCCTTCGGCAGGTCTTTGTACACCAGTCTTGAGCCGTTCGGCACCCTTTCCAGTACCTTCTCAGCCAATTCCAGCATTGTAAACTCCCCGGGGTTCCCAAGGTTCACCGGTCCCAGAACCTCCTCCGGCGTGTTCATCATCCGCACGATTCCCTCGATCAGATCATCCACATAGCAGAAACTTCTCGTCTGCCTCCCATCCCCGTAGACCGTGATGTCCTCGCCTCGCAGCGCCTGGTTGACAAAGTTGCTGATCACGCGCCCGTCCTCCGGGTTCATCCTCGGTCCGTAGGTATTGAAGATCCGGATCACCTTGACCTTCGTCCCGTACATCCGGTTGTAGTCAAAGCACAATGTCTCCGCCGCCCGTTTTCCCTCGTCATAGCAGCTCCGGATGCCGTCCGGGTTCACATTCCCCCAGTATTCCTCCGGCTGCGGGTGTACCTGCGCATCCCCGTACACCTCCGAGGTGGAAAACTGCAGCAGCGTCGCGTCGTTTTCTCTCGCCAGTTCCAAAAGGTTTAATATTCCAAGCACGCTGGTCTTCATCGTATGTACCGGATCTGCCTGATACGCGGGCGGACTCGCCGGGCACGCCGCATTGTAGATCTGGTCTACATCCAGATCGATGGGCTCTATGATGTCGTGCCGGATAAACTCAAAATTCGGCAGCCTTTCCAGCTCTGCGATGTTTTCCAGGCTCCCTGTCTGGAGGTTATCCAGGCAGTAAATATAATCTTCCTTCTTCTTTACCAGCCTCGCGCACAGGTTCGAGCCCAGAAATCCTGCCCCGCCGGTTACCAGTATCCGCATAGTATCTCGTCCCTTCTTAATTTTTACAGGAAACATTCCGGATTTTTCTTAAGCTCCCTGCGCTGATTTCTGCTGCATACAAATGCAGAATCTTCCCTGCAAAAATCATGTTTTTCCAGAGGAATTATTAATTAATCACATTGGTACAGGTCCCGTGTGTACACTTTCTCCTTCACAGGATCCAGGATGCCCTCATACCGGTTCGCCACGATCACATCACTTTTCCCGGCAAAGCGTTCAAACTCCGGCTCCACCTCACAGCCTTCAAATACCGGGACATTCTCCAGCGTCGGCTCATAAATGATGACCCTGACCCCGTTTTCCTTCAGACGCGCCATAATGTCCTGGACCGCGCTCTGCCGGAAGTTATCGGAACCTGCCTTCATCGTCAGGCGGTAGATCCCCACAACCGGATTCTCCATGCCCTCTGCACGGCGGAGGATCTGGCGGGTGATATGCTCTTTCCTCACGTCGTTTGTCTCCACGATGGCGCTGATCAGCCGCTGCGGGATCTCCCCGTAATCCGCACGCATCTGCTTCGTGTCCTTCGGGAAGCAGTAGCCTCCATACCCAAAGGACGGGTTGTTGTACTGCATCCCGATCCGCGGTTCCAGGCATACCCCCTCAATGATCTCCCGGGCATTCAGCCCCATCGTCTCCGCGTAGGTGTCCAGCTCATTGAAGAACCCCACCCGCATGGCCAGGCAGGTATTGGCAAACAGCTTCACCGATTCCGCCTCGCTGCTCCCCATCAGCAGCACCGGGACCTCCTCTTTCTTCGCGCATGACTTCAGCAGCTCCGCGAACTGCGCGGCCTTCTCCCGCATCTCTTCATCACTTTCATCCATCCCGACAATAATCCGGCTGGGGTACAGGTTGTCATGCAGCGCCCTCCCCTCCCGCAGGAATTCCGGGCTGAACAGGATGCGGGGGAAGGACAGCTTCTTCCGCAGCTCCGCCGTATACCCGACCGGGATGGTGGATTTGACCACGATCACGGCCTCCGGATTGATCCGGATCACCTGCTCCGCCACCGCTTCCACGGCGGAGGTGTCAAAGAAATTTTTCTCCGGGTCATAGTTTGTCGGGACCGCCACGATGACAAAGTCCGCATCCTTATATCCCTCTTCCGCGTCCAGCGTCGCGGTAAGTTTCCGCGTTCCATTTTTAAGGAATTCCTCGATGTCCGCGTCCACAATGGGGGATTCCCCGCGCTTAAGCATCTCCACCCGCTCCTTTACGATG
>CANQWE010000074.1 GCA_947627475.1 uncultured Clostridia bacterium | reverse complement strand
ACCGCAGATGTATGGGCGGATGCCATTGACGGAATGCTTTATGAAACAGTCAGCGGTTCTACCTACAAGGCATATGTGCTGCAAGTGAAGGATCCCTCCAGAGTATTCGTGGGCACCTCCTCATCGGATTATAAAAATGCCACGGCCGGAATCAATATATTTAAAGCGGCAGAGAAGTATAACGCGATTGCCGGAATCAATGCAGGGGAATTTGCAGATGCGGGCGGCGTCGGTACCGGGTATGCGCCCATCGGTTTAACCTATTCCCAGGGCGAATGCGTATGGAACGATGGCGCCAAACGAACTTTTATCGGGTTTGACAAGGAAAATCAGCTTGTCGTCCGGGAATCTATGACAAAAGCTGAAGCGGATGCGCTTGGCATACGGGACGCTGTATCCTTTCAAACTGGGAATACTCTGATTGAAAAAGATGGGGAAAACGTAATCCTGTATTATGCGGAAGGAAATACGGGCACTGCGCAGCGAACGGCTATCGGACAGCGCGCTGATGGTACGGTAATCTTGATCTGCACAGACGGACGTACTGCCAGCAGCCTTGGAGCAACGCACAATGATATGATCGATATGATGGTTTCTTACGGGGCTGTCTCTGCCGGTATGCTGGATGGAGGATCCTCCTCTATGATGTACTACAGAGATTACTATGATAAATATGAAACAGACAAAAGTCTTTTGGATAAATATCAGCTCCAGGGCCTTGTAAATAAGTATAAGGCATTTACTACGCCGAGACGCATGCCCACCTTTTTTATGGTTGACGGCGCGTCCTGATAGGAGCAAGGGATGACACAAAGTGAAGGAACAGTAAAAAAGCGTACAAGGATCCCGCTATTTTGGAAAATATTTATCGCAGCATCTGCAGGTATCTTGATTTTGATTCACGGCGCGTTGTTTTGGGTAAACGGATTTTTGCGGAATTTTGAAGCAGCGCAGCCCAAACATGTGGCAGAGGAAATTTTTGATACCTATTTTGCTGATTTTTCTGCCGGCGCATATTTGGATATTTGTGAGGAAGGCGCAGCCAAATATGAGACCAGGGATAATTTAATCACATATTTGGATACACTAACAAAGGATGCAGAGATCACTTATCATAGCGTATCTACCGGAATGGATGATACGCTCCAGTACGTAGTGCGTGCAGGGGATACAAAATTTGCCTTTTTTACGCTGGAAGAAGATACTGAGGGGAAAAGCAGCAGATTTACCAGATATAAGCCGGGAGTTTTTGCTCTTTACACAGATGCAAAAACGAAAGTGAATGTAGAAATTCCAACTGGATATACTTTATATTTGAACGGTGTAGAGGTCACGGAGGAATATATCGTAGAGAAGGGAATTGAAACGCCCTCTTGTGCGCATATGCCTTCCGGTGTAAATGGAACTACTTTGGAGAACTATAGGGTAGCGGGATTCATTCAGATGCCGTCTGTAGAGGTGCTCAGTCCCAACGGTCAGCAGGCGCCTGTTGAAGAAGTAAAAAAGGGATCGTACCGAGCGTCTGTTGTGCCGGACCAGCAATTGGCCGATCAATACAGCGATTGGTTCATTGAGGCAGCGACGAAGTATGCCATTTATATGCAGTACGATTCTAAAGTTGCAGCCATGCGCTTTAGCAGTGTTGCTCCCTATTTCGACCCTGATTCTAAATTGTATGAAGATATCCGTACGGTAGAAAACGGCTTTGTCATTGAATACGAGCGATATGAAATCAAAGACGAAAAAGCCTCCCACTTTATTCGGTATAACGATGACATTTTCTCCTGTCGGGTCACCCTCACCCATGTATTGTACCGCAGGGGTATGGATGATTATGTGGATCATCTGGATATTACTTTCTATGCACGTGAAAATGGTGACCAAATCCTGATATACGACATGGATAGCAATTAAAAACGGAGGAATTATGGTACCTTTTTTTCCCGAATCTATCCAATCGGTAGATCTTTCAATATTGGAGTGGATACAGACTCATCTCGTCTCCCCTTTCTGTGATGGATTTTTTTCTTTTATCACCCATTTGGGGGATAGCGGCATTTTATGGATTCTTATAGCGGTTGCAATGCTGTTTTTTAAAAAAACCAGAAAAACAGGTCTAATGATGGGCGCTGCCCTTGTTCTTGGTTTAATTTTGGGCAATGGCGTTTTAAAAAACCTTTTTCAGCGAGTACGTCCATATGATTTGGAAAACGCGCTTGTGCAGGTCCCCCTCATTGCAAAGCCGGGGGACTGGTCTTTTCCTTCCGGTCATACCCTCGCTTCCTTTGAGGCTGCTACTGTGCTCATGATACGGGACAAGCGATTTGGCATACCAGCGTTGATTCTTGCCTGTTTGATCGCTTTTTCCCGCCTGTATCTGTATGTACATTTCCCATCAGATGTACTGGCTGGGGCGATACTTGGCATTTTCTTCGGCTTTCTTGGCGTTCTCATTGTGGGGAAAATCGCAAAGGCAGTAGAAAAGGAACTGAAAAAAATAGAAAAATAAAAAAACAACCGCTTTTCTCTTAGGATAAGCGGTTGTTTTACGCATAAAAATGATTTAGCGTGCGTTGTATTCGGGTTCTCTGCTTCTGAAAAGAAGAGATATGCACCAAAGGCCACCAAGGGCAACCAGCGTATATACAATTCTGCTGACTACTGCCGCGGGGCCACCGCATATCCATGCAACGATGTCAAACTGGAAAAGACCAATACTACCCCAGTTCAGAGCGCCGATAATAACAAGGATCAAAGCAATTCTGTCAAGCACCATGAATATCACCATACCTTTCGGAATAATTTGATGACGCATAAGCGTACTCGCTATTATGATTCCCGCATCCATCAAAATTATTAAGAAATTATGAAAAAACGGTATGTAATACTTCACTCATTTGATTGATCACTGGAAAACCACAAGACATAAGCTTATCGGCTGCCATATGCCCACCGCTGTATAAAAGGCAGTCGCAGCCCAGTACTTCAGCCGCTGCCGCGTCATGATCTGTGTCTCCAATGAACAAAGCGCCGGATAAATCGAGGTCGGATTCCTTTGCAAATTTTTCAGCAATACCAGCTTTTCCACTCCCATATATATCCTGTGCACCCAAAATTTTATCAAAAAAAGTATTGAATTGAAGCTGGCCAAGCATTTTATGGAGCATGTTTTCTTCCGAAGCAGATAATATAATCTGCATAATTCCTGCATCCTGAATTTTTTTCAATACTTCCTGCACACCTGCTACTGGTACAATTTCTGAGATGCCGGCAGTATAAGCGTCTACCCATTCTTTTGCCGGAACTTCATACGGCTCTGCTTTCAAATCGATTCCCAGACGTTTATAGTATTCCCGAACCGGAAATCCAAATACCTTTCTATATGCATCTGTGTCTTTTATAATTGGTAAGCCGCGCCTGTTTAATACCTGATTGATCGCATAAATGCTAATGGAGAGATCGTCAGCGATCGTACCGTTAAAATCCCATATAATACAAGAATACTTCAATTTTTTTCCTTTCTCGCTGTGCAGATAAATATACTTCTCTATATTTTATCAGAAAAGACAAGCGCCGGTCAAGCACATCTTGCATATAATGCTGTAAGAGCCTTTTGCCGGGAGAAGATATCTCCGGTTAATATGGCAAAACCGGAGAAAGGAATGTACTTTTATGGAAATCCTTTTTATGATCGCGGCCGCCTTATCTTTTGCCTTGCTTAGTGTACAATCCGCCCAAAATTTTCCGCCGCCTCTCCCAAAAGAACGGGAAGCCGAACTGTTTTTAAAAAAAATGGAAGGGGACGAAGAGGCACGAGGACTTTTGATAGAACACAATCTTCGTCTGGTAGCGCATATCGTACGCAAATATTATGCAAGCTGGGACTGTCAAGACGATCTGATTTCTGTAGGTACTTTAGGACTCATTAAAGCGGTGGATACCTTTAATATTACCAACGGCGCACGTTTTGCAACATATGGATCCAAATGTATACAAAATGAAATTCTTATGCATTTTAGGGCAAAGAAGAAAACATCGATGGAGGTCTCTATCAACGAGACTATTGATACAGATCGGGACGGCAATCCCCTTACATACATGGATATTATCCGATGTGAGGATACAATAGCAGACGACCTGGATGTGCGTATGCAGGTAAAAAACGCCATTTATTTTATAAAACATAATTTAGACGAGCGGGAAAGACAGATCATGCTTCTTCGATACGGAATCGGGGACAGAAAGCCTTTGACCCAGAGAGAAACTGCTCAGCGCCTGGGAATCTCACGCTCCTATGTTTCCAGAATTGAAAAAGGCGCACTGCAAAAAATTCATGAACATTTGAAAAAGGGACGCCTGTGAACGAAAATGTTGTCAAATCCCTTGACCGGATCGGGAAAGCACAGTATAATAGGAAGAGCGAAAAGGGGGCGCGGTTATGGTTCAAATAACAGAAGTGGCGGCACATTCCCGCGCTGCAAAAAGAGGTATTTGTCCCGGAGATACTTTGCTTACTATCAATGGACATGAAATCCGGGATGTACTGGATTACCGTTTTTTTTTGGCAGAAAAAAATATTTCTCTTTGTCTTTCCCGGGGGGAAGAAACATATACTGTTTCCATTCATAAACAAGAGTACGACGATATTGGCCTTTCCTTTGAGACACCGCTGATGGATAAAAAACACAGCTGTGAAAATAAATGCGTTTTCTGCTTTATTGATCAGAATCCAAAGGGCATGCGAGATAGCATCTATTTTAAGGACGACGACTCCCGCCTTTCTTTTTTACATGGGAACTATATTACCATGACGAATTTAAAGCATCAGGACATACAACGTATCATCGATATGCGTATTTCTCCGGTAAATGTGTCTGTACACACTACCAATCCCGAACTTCGGATCCGGATGATGAAAAACAAACACGCCGGAGAGGTGCTTGCATATCTGAAAATGTTGTCTGATGCGGACATCTCCCTGCGTGGGCAGATCGTGCTGTGCAAAGGAATCAACGACGGCAGGGAACTGGATCGCACCATGGAGGATCTCACCGCGTATTATCCCAGCCTGGACAGCGTATCTATTGTTCCTGCAGGTCTTACAAAGCATCGGCAGGGTCTCTATCCCTTACAGCCATTTACACCCAAGGAATGTGCTGCTGTGATCCGACAGGTGAACACGTTCGGGGAGCGGTGTATCGAGAGATTTGGACAGCGGATATTCTATCCTGCCGATGAGCTTTATGTAAAAAGCAAGACGCCGCTGCCGGACTATGCATTTTTTGGAGAATATACCCAGATTGAAAATGGTGTAGGTATGCTTTCCTCATTCATATATGAATTTTTGTGTATGCTGGATTCTCTCACCGAAAAGGAGCGTCAGATTTCCAGGTGCGTCTCCATTGCAACAGGAGAAGCGGCTGCAGATATGATGCTGGATCTGACAAGCAGACTTTGTCAGGCGTGTCCCAATTTGAAGGTACATGTATATCCTATCAAAAACCATTTTTTCGGCGGACAGGTAACTGTGACAGGACTACTTACCGGCCAGGATATTGCCCGGCAGCTGCAGGACAAGCCTCTGGGGGAAGCGCTGCTTCTTTCCAGAAATGTGCTGCGCAGCGAAGGGGATTTGTTTTTGTGCGGTATGACCCCGGATGAACTATCCGGAAAGCTTGACGTACCGTTGATATTCAATCCGGACGACGGCGGCACATTTCTTTGTAACGTACTGGGAATAGAAGAATAAAACTGCATTGTGAACGTCTTTCTCTGCTTATTCCTGTAAAAGTATAAAATAGGAGACTATTATGGCAAAACCGATCATAGCTATTGTAGGGCGGCCCAATGTGGGCAAATCTACACTATTTAATAAATTAATCGGCGAACGCCGTGCGATCGTAGAGGATACGCCGGGTATCACCCGGGACCGGATCTACGGAGAAACAGAATGGCGTGGGAAGAAAATGATCGTAATTGATACCGGAGGAATCGAGCCGAAAACAGATGATACGATTTTGCAGAAAATGCGGGAGCAGGCGCAAATCGCTATCGATACTGCGGATGTAATTCTGTTTATGTGCGATATTCGAACCGGCCTTTTGGCAGACGATATGGATATTGCTGTTATGCTGAAAAAAAGCGGCAAGCCTGTGATCCCGGCGATCAATAAAGCGGACCGAATCGGTACTGTGGATCCGACTTTTTATGAATTTTATGAACTTGGATTTTCCATAGATCCGATTGCCCTGTCCTCCCTCCACGGAAGCGGAAGCGGGGATCTTTTGGACGCTGTTTTAGCGGCGCTTCCACCTTTTGAGGCGGAAGAAGAGGAAGAGGATGTGATTCGTGTTGCAGTGATAGGAAAGCCCAATGCAGGCAAGTCTTCTCTCATCAATCGTATTTTGGACGACGATCGTCTGATCGTGTCGGATATTGCCGGAACAACCAGAGACGCCATCGACTCCCCCTTTGAAAACGAGTATGGAAAATATGTTTTTATCGATACTGCAGGCATACGCAGGCAGAGCAGGGTGGAAGACCGTGTTGAAAAATTCAGCGTACTGCGTGCCAAAATGGCCGTGGAACGGGCCGACGTGTGCCTCCTTGTGATTGACGCGGTAGAGGGGGTTACGGAGCAGGACGAAAAAATTGCCGGAATTGCCCATGAAGCAGGCAAGGCCACCATTGTTTGCGTAAACAAATGGGACCTGGTGGAAAAGGACAACAAAACGGTAAACGCATATACCAAAAAGGTGTACGACGCCCTGTCTTATATGACCTACGCGCCGCTTTTATTTATTTCCGCCCAGACAGGGCAGCGCGTTCCAAAGCTGTTTGAGCATATCAACTACGTAAACAACCAAAGTAAAATGCGTATCTCCACAGGAATGCTCAACGATGTGCTGGCAGAAGCGGTGAATCGAGTGCAGCCGCCTACAGATCGAGGTAAGCGCCTGAAAATATACTACATGACACAGCCTTCTGTAGCCCCGCCTACCTTTATTATGTTTTGCAATAATGCAGAGCTGTTTCATTTTTCTTATCAGCGGTACATTGAAAATCACCTGCGGCAGACTTTCGGATTTAAAGGAACGCCGATTCGGATTGTCGTACGCCAGCGTGGAGATAAAGAGGAATAGTATATGCTGTTTGATTATTTTTCTCACCAAAACGTCAATATTTACCTGCTGACAACCCTTTGCGTAGTCTTTTCCATTATCGTTCCATATTTTTTGGGCAGTCTCAATTTCAGCGTAATCCTTTCCGGAAAGCTGTATCGTGAAGATGTGCGCTCCAAAGGAAGCGGCAATGCAGGATCCACCAATATGCTGCGCAATTACGGCAAGAAAGCTGCAGGTCTGACCCTTCTTGGAGACGCACTGAAGACAGTAGTTGCCTGTTCTTTTGGTATGCTGCTATACGGCGTTTATGGCGCATACCTTGCAGGACTGTTCTGCATCTTGGGACATATGTTTCCCGCGTATTTTCGGTTTAAAGGCGGTAAGGGAATCGTTTGTCTTGCCGTTATGATCCTTATGACGGACTGGCGTGTTTTTCTGATTTTATTTATCATTTT
The DNA here is from genome assembly GCA_947627475.1 of uncultured Clostridia bacterium. Classification (GTDB taxonomy): domain Bacteria; phylum Bacillota; class Clostridia; order Oscillospirales; family CAG-272; genus Avispirillum. The sequence goes on along the minus strand of CANQWE010000074.1, from coordinate 748 downwards.
TGTTATAATCGTTTTTGGGACAAAATATGTTTCCCTGGGCTCAGTGATCGGGGCCATGCTGTATCCCATTGTGCTGAACAGAATCAACAGTGCTACCGGCAGTGCTGTACGCTCTGTAGAATTGATTGCGATCGCTGTGGCAGCTTTGGTGGTGTTCATGCACCGGGAAAACATCAAACGCCTTTACAAAGGCGAAGAAAGCAAGCTGGATCTTCATAAAAAGAAAAAAGAGAAAGATTCAGAAACAGACAAAGGCAAAAAGCATGACTGAAACGAAATCGGTACAGTTTTTATCCTTGATACAGCGTGCCATAGAAATGCAGACACTGCAGAATGTAGTTCTCTCTGCTCCCAAGGGGGGTGAGGTGCAAAAAATCCGATGTACACTGCGGCAGCTGTCCGGCAGTCTTTGCGTACAGATGGAATATAGGTGTACGGAAGGAAGAGTGCGGCAGAAAAACCTTTCCCCGGATGCTTTCCTGGAGGCAGTGCAGGAAATGCTGGATACTTTCGCCAGAGCGGATTTAAACGACGGCGGCGGTTCTGCATCTTTGCTGCGCTCTAAAAAGGGAAAGATTACGCTGATTATCCATGGTTCTATCGGCAGCGGTGCAAAGCAGTCCTTGACCGGCAATGACAGAAAAAAACAGTATATACTAGATGGGTCTGAGCCCTTTTTGATCTATTTGGGTGTTTCCAACGCCCAGGGGAGAGTGCACGACAAAAAGCAGGCCAAATTTCGTCAGAT
>CANQWE010000073.1 GCA_947627475.1 uncultured Clostridia bacterium | reverse complement strand
AATCGGCTGGCCCCCAGCTGGTATTTGTACGCTGCCAAGGGCAATGCCGTCCGATATGATATCTGTCCCGGATACTGCCCGGGGCGCAGGTCCGGACAGCTTCATCCCCATACGGTCCGACTCAGGGGTAACCGTATATGCAGCTGTAAAAAACGTCTGTAATCCTTTCCTGGTAAAATAATCATCCTGCGGGCCGGGGACGGCACGGATCAGCACTTTTTTCTGTATAAAAGGTTCATAAGGAATGCAGACATCTTTATCTTTCATAGAGGGTGCGCCAGGCAATACAGCAAGCGTATCTCCGGCCTGCAGTTTTCGCCCTGCAAAGCCGCCGATCCCGCAGCGCAGATTTGTAGAACGGCTGCCCATAACAAGAGGAACGTCCAGTCCTCCTGTCACTGCCATGTATGTACGACATCCGGCCTGTGCGGCTCCCATTTTCAAAAGGCTGCCGGCAGGCGCTGTCACCAAGCGCTGCATGGGAACGGCTTCGCCGTTCAGCACAGCAGACATATCAGCCCCGCACAGGGCAAAGGATACCGGTTCTAAAAAGCGGCAGGATATCCCGCTAAGAGTCATCTCCAGCACAGCGCTGTTTACTGCATTGCCGCACAAAATGTTTGCAAGAGATGCAGCGTACCAATCCATAGCTCCGGATTGCTGGAAACCGCTGTGCATATGTCCGATTCTACCTAGGTCCTGGACTGTGGTCAGCGGTCCGGGGGATTCTATCTGTATACAGCACATCACACTTCCTCCGTTTTCACTGCATAGGTACCCGCATGCACTGCCACTTCTATTTTCCTATATTCCTGCTCGCTTACAGCATAAAAGCGAATCCAGTCCCCAGCTTCATATAGTACCGAAGGTGTACGGCCAGGATCATACAGCCGGACAGGAGTACGGCCGATCAGCCGCCATCCGCCAGGGGAAGATATCGGATATACTCCTGTCTGCTCTCCCCCGATCCCCACCGATCCGGCAGGGATTTTTTCTCTTGGATTTTCCAGTCTGGGGACAGCGATGGTGGGATCCATCCCGGACAGATAGGGGAATCCAGGCAAGAAACCAATCATATTGATAGGATATTCCCGGCTGATATGCCGCCGTACGACTTCCCGGGGAGCCAGTCCGGTACGCTGTGCAATGTAGTCCAGATCTATCCCGTATTGCCCGCCATAGCACACAGGGATATAGAACCGTCGAATCCTCTTCCCTGCAGTCGCCGTATGATGCCGCATACAACGGGATATCCATTTTTTGATCACCTTATAAGAAATCGCAAGGGGATCGAAGCATACTGTAACAGAGCGATACGTGGGAATAATCTCACAAATCCCATCTACATTCTGTCCTCTGAGCGCTCCGGCAAGCATGACGGCTGCTGTTCCTGCATGGGGATCCATATCCCGGGAAAACTCCACGGTGACGGCACACTCGCCGCAGGTAAGCAATTTATACCCCATATCAAATCCCCCTTTTCTTTAGGCTCAGTCACAATAATAATCATCAAAAGTCTATATAAATTTCTCCATATGATGAATTACTTCAAGTTATACACTTTCAAAATGCCTCTTCTTGTGTGCATCTCACCCTCAAGATGCTGGGGTGTGCCGGAAACAACGGAGAGGTAGTACCCCAACAACGGCCCTTTCAATTAAACCACCATTTATGAAAAATATCCCTTTTCGATGGTTTTTTCAAACCAAGTACTGCAGGTGTCCCGCAGCCGCAGTGCATATTCAACACATCCGCGCATGGCCGTCACAATGGCGCAAGTCATTTCCGCTCCAATACCATCAATGGCCGGAACAGCCCAGCCATACATATCGATCACACCGCATTCTGCAGCTTTGCGCATCACACGCTCCTGCATAGCCCCGTCATGAAACAGCTCCGGATCTTCCTTCAAATATGCAATGGCGGCCATCATGCCATAACAGCCCCAATCAGAGACAGTGGCGGTGATCAAATTGTCCGCTTTCGTCCTTGCCAAAATTCCGCTACCGCATCCGCACGTACATGCTCCTGCGCCGGCATAGGGAATATATTTTTGAATGTGCTCCCCAATGGATCCCATGCCGATCTCATTGCCCAGATCACCAATGGCGATATTCAACACGCCGGCAGCGTATAATTTTTCCCAAAGGATGTCTGTTTTGGCTTCCAGACTTGTCACCGGCTTGCCGATCGCATTGTGGTACACTCCCTGGGCATTGGCTCCGGGAGCTTCTATGGAAATGACCGCCTTCGGCATTCCGGTCATGTCAAGGATTGTATCCGACAGGGCGTCCGCCGCTGCAGCGTCCCTTGGAAAAGGGACGACAGACACTGTGAAAGGAATAGAAAACAAATCAGACAAATCGGTCAGGTGGAAGCCAAGTATGGAAGCCAGTCCTGTTGCTGCATCCATACATTCGTCCGGCAGAACAACCACAGGACGCACACCGAACCCTTTGATCAGGCATCGGGCAAGAAGCATGGTGCCAATGATACCATCTGTTTCTGCCTTGTTGAATGGACGCAGCACAAATCCGCTGATCAAATACACAACATCATCCTGTTGCAAAGCGGCACATAGCTTTTTTGCAGCATGCATTGTCAGTGCCTCCCCCTGATATGCCCGGGCGCCCTGATACAGAATTTTGCAAACGCCATATCCCCGAGGATCCAGATTTGCCAAATCATCTAAACTGCTCCCCAGATTTTCCAGCGTAAGTTCTTGCTGGGTCATTTTCACTTCCCTCTCTCCTCAATTTATCCATTCGTAGCCTGGAGCCAGTCTGCGATCAGATCCTGGCGCAACACCTCCAAAATCTGTGGCGCACCACCACCAACCGGTTTCCCGTCAACTGTAGCAGCCGACAGGCAGAAAGATCCAGAGCTGGAAACGATCACTTCGTCCGCATCCATCATTTCCCGCACGGTAAAGGGCGTCTCATCCACCGGAATATGTTTTTTCCGACAGGCTTTAATCAGGTTAGCCCGGGCAATTCCGGGAAGAATCAGATTGTCTGCAGGGGCGGTTCGAAATACGCCGTCCTTCACAATATGTACGTTAGAATGGGCGCACTCTGTCACCCGCTCCCCCCGATGGAATACACACTCCCTGCAGCCCGCGTCCTCCGTCGTTTTGGCAGCCAGCACATTTGGAATCAAATTGAGGGTTTTTATATTGCAGTGGAAGAAACGGGTATCCTCTGCCGTGACAAGGTGAATGGGTTTAGCGTTGTCTGTAATTTTAGCCGGCGTCAGCATGATCCAGATGTTGGCTGTCATATCGTCGCTGTAATAGTGCCGCCGGATCCCGCCGCCGCGGGTTGCCTGCCAATACACAAACTGTTCTCCATCGTCCACTTTCTGCACCATCTGGATCAGCAGCTGTTTCATTTCCTCTTTTGTTCCAGGAATATGAATGTCTAAAAGCGCCGCGCTGTTATAAAAGCGATCCATATGTTCATCCAGATTATAAATGATATGATTTCTAGAATAGGTTGCATCATATACGCCGTCGCCAAAGTAGCATGCCCGATCCAGCATGGGAACAGACATGTCCTCCAACTCGCCGTATTTTCCATTATAATACCCAAGTGTCTTCATCTTTTTTTCCTTTCATAAAAAGCAGAGCCATCCAGACAAGCAGCACTGCCACTTGCCAAAATGTACAACAAACATATTTTAGTCCCTTTACAGAAAAATGTAAAGAGGTTTGAAAAAAAAGTTTACCAAATCTTACGGTAGAGCGGCAATAAAAAAGAGAGGATATTCCTCTCTTTTTTGTTTATGTTGACAAACTATAGGTTCCCGCAAACAGCAAGGGGGAATCTCCATCATCCCGCCCGGACACTACCACTTTACCAGATCCATCTCCTGCGGAAATAAGCATCATATTTCCCCACTCCCCCTCAAATACAGCGGAATGTAAAATTTCATCTGTTTGCTTTGCAGTCTGTAAAAGGAGTTTCCCGTATACGCTATAAATTTCAACGTTTATACAATGATCACTATATAAAATTTTCATCCGATATCCTGCATTTGTATAGTCCCCGGCAACTATGCCGGCACTGGAAAGCGTTTTCTCTGTTTCCCAGTATTCCTCGTCATAATAGGTATATTCACCGGAAATAATCGTTTTTTCTTCTCCATCTACAAGCATCTGCGCTGTCAGCACACGGCCATCCTCCGAGGGATCCACTACAAGGGTTACCCGTGAATCGTCATTGTCTGTAACGGTAAACGTATCATCCCACGCATCGCTCTCACGTGTTGCTCCAATAAACATTTGAATACCATACTGCGGCGTATAAATAATTATGTAATAGCCTTCTTCCGACTGATCTCCAATGCTGGTCAGCTCCATGATATACTTTCCGTTGCTGTAACGCCCCTCCCGCAGCCGCGGAGCAGATTCCTCTGTGGGAACTGCCTTTGTGTCGTTTGTCTGCAAAGCTCCTCGTGGATCCGGGGGCTGCTGCTCTGTCGTCTCGCTTGCCAATGCAATCTCTTCCATGCCGGTCACCTGATATACCCATGTACAGGACGACAGTATTACGCCAAGAATCGCTGGTAGAATTATCGCACACAGTTTTTTCATTCCCCACCTACAACTCTTTCTTATACTTGAAAACAGTCTCTCCTGTCGGTTATTGTAACATAGTAACATATCGCCTGCTACATCGGCGTATTGAACAGTTTGTAAACGATTTGAAAACAATAGTTTTATCACAGCAAATAGCTAGAAAAGATAAAAGGGTACTCTCAGTCACCTGACGATCACATCGCTTCGGTGTTTCACACAGTGAAACACCGATAAGAGGAGTCCCGCCTCCCTCTGTTGCTTTTCACTTGCGAAAAGCTGGGAGAGCGCTCTGGTAAACCAGGGCGGAGGGAAAGGCATATAGACAATCTTTCCATCAGCCATTTGTTGTGACAATACCAACACATTAAAGAAAGAAGGGCGACTGCGCCCTTCTTTCCTTTACGAATTCAAAACATCTACCCAAAGCGTCTCGTAATACTCCACTGTTTCCGCATCCATATCATGGAACCACTGCACTTTTGGCATGTCTTCTTCGGAAGGATACAAAATTTCGTTATCCTTATAGGTATAGTCATCGTGAGAGACCACCTCTGTATTGGGAGAAGCATAGCAAAGCGCTTCTGCATTTGCCAGCGCGATCTCCGGTTCCATCAAAAAGTTCATATACAGCACTGCCGCATCATAGTTTTGACACCCTTTGGGAACACACACGGAATCGCAAAAAATATTCACGCCTTCCTTCGGATATACAAAGGCCAAATCTGGATTATTATCCTTCATAAGCAGATAGTCCCCTGCATAGTAGGGCGCCATTGCCGCGTTGCCGCCTTCCATCTTATTGAACACTTCATCCATGACGCGTGCTTGCAGCACAGGGCTCTGCTCTTTCAAAAGCGCGGCCGCCGCATCCCAATCGGCAGGATTGGTTGTATTCAAATCCTGCCCCAGGATCAGCTGCGCCAACGCAAAAGCGTCTCTGGGATTATTGAAGGTAAGGATGTCGCCACTATACTTCTCATCCCACAGAGCCTCCCAGCTGTCAATGGTACCCTCCACCATGGTTGTATTGTAAATAAGTCCCACCATTCCTACATTATAGGGAACAGAATATGCGTTGTCCGGATCAAAATACAGGTTTTTATACTGATCGTCAATATACTGATAGTTGGAGAGAGACTCCACATCTACCGTTTCCAGGCGGTCCTCCCGGATCAGGCGTTCAATCATATAATCGGATGGGATGATAATATCGTAATAGTTCGCGCCGGAAACCAGATCGGAATACATGGTTTCGTTGTCGTCATAGGTACTGTATTCTACCTTAATACCGGTCAGTTTTTCAAAAGCGGCATTGACATCCAGAGAGTCCTCCGCCCCGTCGGAAATATATTCGCCCCAGTTGTACACCTTTAAGGTCGTACCGGCCAAGTCCTTATTGTATTCTCCCCGCAGGAGAGAAGCGTCAACCGTATCGTTACGTTCCCCGCAGGATCCGACAGAAAAGAGCAAAACAAACAGTAGGAAAGAAGCGATTATTTTTTTCATTTAAAAACCCTTTCTTGTTAAATTATTTTTTCCCGAGCACAGAAACCTGTGCTGCTTTTTTTGCCTGCCGGACCTGAGACAGATTCATAATCAGCAGCAGTACCAACACAGAGATAAAGATGCAGGAACAAACCGCATACATCTCCGGGGTGACCCGTTTCTTTGTCATGGTATAAATCAGCAGTGGAAGAGTGGTAAAACTGCCGCTAGTATAGTGACTGATCACAAAGTCGTCAATGGACAGGGTAAAAGCCATCAGCGCACCGGACACTACGCCGGAAGAAATAGACGGAAGCACCACCCGAAAAAATGCCTGCACCGGCGTACTTCCAAGATCCTGAGCCGCTTCGGCCAAATGCGGATCTGTCTGCATCAGTTTCGGCAGCACGTTCAGCACCACATAGGGCAGGCTGAATGTCACATGAGCTATGAGGATCGTGGCAAATCCAAGAGATTCTACGGCTCCCAGCATTCTGCCCACAAAAGCAAACAGCAACATCAGGGAAACGCCTGTCACAATATCCGGATTCATCATAGGCACATTGGAAACAGACAGCACACCCGTTTTAAACCACTTGTTGCGCATACCGAAGATCCCTACCGCAGCAAGGGTTCCAAGCACCGTAGCGATGATCGTAGATACAACAGCCAAAATCAAAGTATTTTTCAAGGCGTCCATGGCGGCACTGTCCCGCAGCATTTCCTCATACCAATGCAGGGAAAACCCGGTAAACTTTGCGGTGCTGTTGGATTCATTGAAGGAGAAAAGCACCATTACCAAAAGTGGAAGATACATAACGGCGAAAATGATGCCCATATAAATTTTTCCAAAGGTTTTCACAGCATGATCCCCCCTTCCTCATCAGAAAAGCGGTTCATGATCATGATACAGATCAAAATCACCACCATCAAAACCAGGGATAGCATGGCCCCAAGATTGCGGGTAGACACTCTGTTCACCAGAGACTCAATCACGTCTCCAATCATATTCACGCTGGTCCCTCCCAGCTTTTGGGAGATATAAAAGGTACTCACCGACGGCACAAAAACCATGGTGATCCCCGATATTACACCCGGCATGCTCAGGGGCAAAATCACCCGCCGGAACCGGGACAGGCCACCGGACCCCAGATCTGCCGCTGCTTCTAAAAGAGCAGGATCGATTTTGGATAGTACAGAATACAGGGGCAGCACCATATAGGGGAAGTAATTGTATACCATCCCAAAAACCACCGCACCGGGGGTGTTGATCATTTGGATTTTTCCAAGGCCCATCGCAGCCAAAAGATTGTTGATGATCCCATTTGTTTCCATGATATTCATAATAGAGTAGGTCAAAATCAAAAGGTTCATCCACATGGGCAGCATTACCAGCATCATCATGACCCGCTGGGTCGCCTGCGAACGCTTTGTCATAAAATAAGCGAACGGATATGCAAGCACCAGCGTCACCGCCGTAGCAATCAACGCATAAATAAAGGAGTCAATGATATTATCCCGGTAGACGCCAAGCTTTCTGAAGTTTTCCAGTGTTAACGCTCCGGATGCATCGGTAAAGGCATAGGCAGCCACGATAAAAACAGGAACAATCACAAAAAGGCACAGCCATATCAAATACGGAAAATTCAGAAGCAGGGACACGCCTTTTTTTCTGGTACGGTTTTTGCGTTCTCGCACGCCACGCAGCTTTGCATCAGTCATCTTCCGCTTCCTCCGAAATCTGATTGATTTCTTCCATTTCATCGGAGAACGTGCTGTAGTCCCCGTACCGGCCGGAATATTCTGACTTCTTCATGATATGTATGGCATCCGGTTCAACAAACAGGCCTACCGTCTCCCCTTCGCCGCAGTAGTCGGTGGTCTGGATCATCCATTTAAAGCCGCGGATATCCACAATAATTTCGTAGTGCACCCCAAGGAATGTAACAGAAGTAACGGTTCCTGTAAGCATTCCCTGTTCCGGCGCCACAATATCCACATCCTCCGGGCGGATCACCACGTCCACCGCCTCCCCCGGGGCAAACCCGGCGTCCAGGCAGTCGAAGGTGTGGCCGGCGAAAGTCGCCTTGTAGTCGGCAGGCATAACGCCGTCCAGTATATTGGATTCTCCGATAAAGTCCGCCACAAAAGCATTCACCGGCTCATTATAAATATCCGTAGGCGTGCCTACCTGCTGGATCCGTCCGCCATCCATCACCACCACTGTGTCGGACATGGACAGCGCTTCTTCCTGATCGTGGGTGACAAAAATAAAAGTGATGCCAAGCTGCTTTTGAATATTCTTCAGTTCCCGCTGCATGTCTTTGCGCAGCTTCAGATCCAACGCCGCAAGCGGCTCATCCAACAAAAGCACCTTCGGCCGATTGATCACCGCGCGGGCCACTGCAACCCGTTGCTGCTGACCGCCGGAAAGCTTCGTGATTTTCCGGTGTTCCAGCCCTTCCAGGTTGACCAGGCGCAGCATCTCGTGCACCCGCTCATGGATCTCTGCCTTCGGAACATTTTTCACCCGCAGGCCGTACGCCACATTGTCAAACACATTATAGTGCGGGAAAAGCGCGTAACGCTGAAAAATGGTGTTCACCTGACGTTTGTGAGGCGGAACACCATTGATACGCTCCGAGCCA
>CANQWE010000072.1 GCA_947627475.1 uncultured Clostridia bacterium | reverse complement strand
TCGATGAGATTGACAAGATCACCCGGAAATCGGAGAACGCGTCGATCACGCGGGATGTCTCCGGCGAGGGGGTGCAGCAAGCCCTTTTAAAGATCTTGGAGGGGACCGTAGCAAATGTGCCGCCCCAAGGCGGACGCAAGCATCCCAACCAGGAATTTATTCAAATCAATACAGAAAATATTCTGTTCATTTGCGGCGGCGCTTTTGATAGTCTGGATCAAATTATTGAAGGGCGCAAAGGAAACACCGCTATTGGATTCCAAGGCGATGTAAAAACCAAGAAGGAAAAAAGTGCCACAGAAATTTTCAAGGATGTGACTGCCCACGATATTGTAAAGTTTGGCTTAATCCCTGAGCTTGTAGGCAGACTGCCTGTTATTGTAGGCCTGGAAAATTTGGACGAGGATGCCCTGGTCCGCATTCTGCAGGAGCCAAAAAACAGTCTGATCAAGCAATATACAAGACTTTTGGAATTAGACGAGGTCACACTCACCTTTGATGAAGAAGCGCTGCGTGCAATCGCTAAAAAAGCCATTGAACGTAACACCGGAGCCAGAGGTCTTCGATCTATCTTGGAAGAGACGATGACGCAAATTATGTTTGATATTCCCTCCCGGGAGGATATTACCGGCGTTCATATTACAAGGGAATGCATTGACAACGGTACTATCCCCCAGCTATTCTACAAGGATTTACCTACTTTATCTGCAGGTGCAAAGGCGGTCTCTGAATAAATTGATAAAAAAAGCGATGCATAGATGCATCGCTTTTTTACAATAGAGGCAAACTGCTCGGACGATTTTCTGGTCCTCATTCAAATTCGAAGATGATCTCGCGAGCTATTGGTACAGTACCGCGTTATATCCTGCTACACGACCGGCAGATGTTGCCTCCGTTCACCGTATCGCCCTTGTTCCAACGGTATAGGGTTGTTTGCTGTCCCATTCTCTGGACCGCCAATACCACCATTGATATCATACTCGCATCATGCATGCCGCCAACAAACAAACACAACAGTTTCTGCTTTCTTTCCTTGCTATTCTCTCTTTCATGAAATTGTTTTTGTCTTTCTTGAAACACAAAAACGCATCTCGTCCATGATAAGACGAATAAAATACGCTTTATAGTTTTTATTGGCCTCCAAAAAGGGATAGAGGTTATGTCTGTGTGTCTGCTGAAATTTCGCTGCACACATTTATAGAAGTCAAACTTTTTATGTAATTTTCCATTTAAATACGTTAAGGATATAAGTATTATATAATATTATCGTGATATTTCATCTTTTTTCGTAATATATTCCAATAAAAACATTTATTTTTTTCTGTACATATAACTATGTCTTTGCTTCAGCCGAAAGTGAAGCTTTATAAAAAATGTAGTAAAAGTCCCGGGTAGCAGCATACCCGGGACTTCTCTTAGTTCTGGCTGCGCTCTGCCAGCAGGAGATGGTACTTCTGATAAAAGCTCTCAAAATAATCCCCATCCAGCGCATCCCGAATTTTCTGCATTAGTTCATTATAGAAATACAGATTGTGGGTTACGGCAAGCATCATACCAACCGCTTCCTTCGCCTTGATGAGATGCCGGATGTAGGAACGGCTGTGATGTCTGCAGGCCGGACACTCGCATCCTTCGTCGATGGGCCGTGGATCCCGGGCATATTTTTCATTCATAATATTCATTTTCCCATGCCAGGTAAACACATTTCCATGGCGGGCATTTCGGGAAGGCATGACACAGTCAAAGAAATCCACGCCCAAATGTACTGCCTCCACAATATTTTGCGGCGTACCAACCCCCATCAAGTACCGTGGCTTATCCATAGGCATATGGGGCTCCACTGCATCGATGATCTGGTACATTTCCTCTGCTGTCTCCCCCACAGCCAAGCCGCCAATGGCGAATCCATCCAGGGGAAGCTGGGCGATCTGCTGCATATGTTCCACCCGCAGATCCGTATAGGTACATCCCTGATTGATGCCAAACAGCATTTGCTTCGGATTCACCGTTCCCGGAAGGCTATTGAGTCGAGCCATTTCGTCTATACAGCGTACAAGCCAGCGATAGGTACGTTCGCAGGCTTCCTTGGCATAGGTATATTTAGCCGGATTCTCTACACACTCATCAAATGCCATGGCAATGGTAGAACCCAAGTTTGATTGGATCTGCATGCTCTCCTCTGGGCCCATAAATATCTTTCGTCCATCCACATGAGACGAAAAATGTACCCCTTCTTCCCTTATACGACGAAGTTGTGCCAGGGAAAACACTTGAAATCCGCCGCTATCCGTCAAAATTGGCCCTTTCCATCCGGTAAATGCATGGAGCCCCCCCATATCCCGGATGAGCGTATCTCCCGGCCGAATGTGCAGGTGATAGGTGTTGGAAAGCATTACCTGACACTTTACCTCTTCCAAGTCCCAGGCATCCAATCCCCCCTTGATTGCGCCGCAGGTCGCTACATTCATAAATACAGGGGTCTCGATCGTCCCATGCGGCGTTACAAAACGACCCCTACGCGCACGGTTATCTTTTTTTAATAAAGTGAACATATATTTTCCTCGCGCAAATTATGTAGTTCGTTCAAATTGACTTTCTAAAGAATTTTTTGTAATTTCAAATGCAACTGGTCTGCCATGGGGACAGGTTTTAATTACATTGCCGCCTTTGTCCGGCGCCTGCAGCAAATGGTCACAAATCCAACGCAAATGCTGCTCACCATATACCCTTCCCCCTTTGATGGCCGCTTTACAGGAAGCGTTGAAAAGCTTCGCCTCAAAAAACTTCCGTTTGGCGGCTTCCACACTTCCCGTTCCATCTGAAAGTCCCGACGCCAGCTCAGCAATCATATCGGATGCACTATCACGTCCAATTTCTTCTGGTATTTCAGAAATAATTACTTCTCCCGATCGTTTTTTCAGTTGAATCCGAAATCCAGTGGCTTGAATATCCGCCTGATATTCTTCCAGGGCCAGGATCTCCCCTTCGCTCAATTTTAGCTTTAATGGAAACATCAAAATCTGGGCATGCTTTTCTTTTTCGTCCATCCGCTTACAAAGCGCATCAAATAGGATCCGCTCATGGGCGGCGTGCTTGTCGATCAAGAGAATACGGTCCTCCAGCTGAACGATCACATAACAGTTGAATGCCTCGCCAAGAATAATGTATGCTGGTACATCCGAATGCTGTTTAATAGAAGCCAGCGGGTCTATTTGGCTATCAGCAGCACAAGGTGATGTCCTTATCACTGTTTCTGTCTCTTCTGTTTGCAGTATGCCTTTCTCACCAGGATATATGGGCTCAAATTGAATCTTTTCACCGATTTGCAGTTGCATTTTCTGCGGCGTATCAGCATCGTCCCGCTCTACAGGAACGAAAGCCTGCAGGGGACTATACTGCGCTTGCTGCACAGCAGAATCCGTTGATTTATCGGGAAATGCTTTTTCCTTCAGCGCGTTCTCCCATGTTATAGGGGAAGATTCCATCTCCGGCATATCGACCGTGCCTCTCGGAGTAATCTCCTTCTTTTCATCCTCTCTGGTTCTGACCGTGCAAAGGCCATTGCTCTCCAAATAGGAAAGTCGCTTCTGATCCTTGATCTGCTCATGAAATGTCTTGAATGGAAGGGGCATTCGCTGTTCCATTGTTTTTTCCAGGTGAAGCTGGGGTCTAGAGGACCCTTGCAAAGCGTTGAGGACCGCATAATATACCGCTTCATAAATCGCCCGCTCGTCTGCAAATTTGACCTCCAGCTTCGACGGATGAACATTAACGTCAATCGTCTCCGGATTCAAGTCCATATTAAGTACGCAAACGGGAAATTTTTGTACAGGTATATTGGAAATATATGCCTGCTCCAGTCCTGCCATCGCGCTTCTGCATTTTACATATCTTCCGTTGATAAAGAAGATTTCGTGATTTTTATTGGAACGTACTAAATCCGGTTCTCCGATATATCCATGGATACGTATCCCTCTGCTATCCGTTCTGTCTACAGGAGACATTCTGGAAGCCATCTCCCGTCCGAACACAGAATAGATTGCCCCCTTGAGATCCCCATCTCCGCTGGTCATAAAGCGAACTTCTCCGTCCACAATGTATTTTACAGCAACATTGGGACAGGACAATGCAATTTTCTCTACTAAAGCAGTAACAGCAGCCCCTTCCGTCGCGTCTTTTTTTAAAAATTTGCGTCGGGCTGGCACGTTATAAAAAAGCTCTGAGGTAATCACTGTAGTTCCTCCGGCACACCCGGTCTCCATTACATTGATGATCTCTCCCCCATCACACTCCATGGCAGATCCCATCTCTGTGCCGGCAGTTTTTGATAGGATACGCATCTTGCAGACAGCGGCAATGGCCGCCAGTGCCTCACCGCGAAACCCCAGCGTCCCGATTTTGGCCAGATCCTCTGCAGTAGCAATTTTGCTGGTAGCGTGGCGCAGAACGGCAAGGGGCAAATCGTCCGCTTCGATCCCGCTTCCATTGTCCGACACGCGAATGAGGGATATCCCGCCGTGTTTGATTTCAACGGTTATGCTTCCTGCACCTGCATCAATGGCGTTTTCAGTCAGCTCCTTCACCACTGAAGCAGGCCGCTCTACAACCTCTCCGGCAGCGATCAAATTGGCAATATCAAACCCAAGTACGTTGATTTTTCCCACGGTGTTCTTCCCTCCTTATGTTATTCAAGCGTCCGCTTCCATTCGTAAATCAAGTTCATAGCTTCAATTGGCGTCAGCGTATTGAGATCTGTCTTTCGTATACTTTCACATACGCTGTCCCGACACATATCCAACATACTGATAGGCGTCGCCTCTGCAGAATCGGCAGGTGGCTCAGACTCTGTCTTCTTCTCACGGGGCGCTGTTTCCTGTTTTTCTTCGAGACCTTTCAAAATCTTTTTGGCGTGCTCTACAACTTCTTCGGGTACCCCTGCAAGCTTTGCAACTTGTATCCCATAGCTCTCATCTACCGGTCCTCGCACAATTTTTCGCAGGAAGGTCAAATCGTCCCCTCGCTTCTTTACGGCAATATTATAATTGACCACGCCGGGAATCTGTCCCTCCAGCTCTGTAAGCTCGTGATAGTGGGTGGCAAACAGTGTTTTGGCACCCAGCTTTTTTCCAGCTGTATATTCCAGTACAGCACGGGCAATGGACATTCCGTCAAAGGTGCTGGTTCCACGTCCGATTTCATCATATATGATCAGGCTTTTTTTCGTTGCATGCTGCAGAATTGACGCTACTTCCTTCATTTCAAGCATGAAAGTCGACTGGCCGCTGGCAAGATCATCGGAGGCTCCTACCCGGGTGAAAAGACGGTCTACAAGCCCTACGCGGGCTTCTGATGCAGGAACAAAGGAGCCGATTTGTGCCATCAGCACAATTAATGCTGTCTGACGCATATAAGTCGATTTACCGGCCATGTTGGGCCCGGTAATTAGCATAAGTCGATTTTCATCTGTGTCCAGCTGCACATCGTTCGGAACGAAATAAGAATCCTGCACAAACTGCTCCACAACCGGATGGCGCCCGTCTTTAATAATCAGAACGTCGCTGTAATCCACTTCCGGGCAGACATACTGATTTTGCGCCGCCACCTGAGCCAAGCTTGCATACACATCCAATTCTGCAACAGCGGCGCCGCTTCTGCGTACCCGGGATGCGTTTTGTGTTACTGCATCCCGCACTTCGCAGAACAACTGATATTCCAGATTTTTCAGCTTGTCCTCCGCGCCAAGGATCGTTCCCTCCAGCTCCTTGAGTTCTTCCGTTATGTATCGTTCGCAATTGGTCAGGGTTTGTTTACGGATATAGTGCGAGGGTACCAAGTTGCTGTAAGAGCGGGTCACTTCAATATAGTATCCGAACACCCGGTTATCACCGATGCGTAGATTTTTGATCCCAGTGGCTTCCCGTTCTTTTTCTTCCAACTGGTCTATATAACTTTTTGCATTGTTTTGAATGGAACGCAACTCGTCCACTCTGGAGTCGTATCCATCCCGAATCATGCCCCCTTCCCGGACAGAAAAAGGCGGGGCATCGCTGATAGCCCTGGACAATAATTCATATAAATCAGAAAGACTGTCTATACTCTCCCAAATTGCAGATAGCTGCTTGGATTCTGCAGTCTGAAGCATCGTCTTGATCTGGGGCAAAACCTGGATAGATTGTGCCAAAGCGTGCAGCTCTCTTGCGCCTCCAGTGCCATATAGAATTCTGGTAAGGATCCGTTCCATATCCAAAACAGAAGACAATAGATGCCGGATTTCCTCTCGGAGCATATGATTGGAGACCAGCTCCGCCACAGATTGCTGCCGTGTGACAATTTTTTTTACATCCCGCAGAGGATGCTCCAAATAAGAACGCATGAGACGACGGCCCATAGATGTATTGGTTTTATCCAAAACCCCTAAAAGAGAGCCTTTCTTCTCTTTATCCAGCATCGTTTCCATCAGCTCCAGATTGCGCCGCGTGCTGGTGTCCATCTCAAGGTACTGGGCGTTTTCATAAAAAGCAATATCCTCAATATGAGAAAGGTCCGTTTTCTGCATATCCGCAATATAGCCAAAGGCAGCACCACAGGCGTACATGGCAGGCTGAAAAGAGGCCTGCCCCTTTCCATAGGTGCCAGCAATCTCCGTATACCACTCTGCAGCTGTCTCGGGAGCAAAATAAGACTGCAGTTTATCTGTGCAGGGAGTCTCATGTTCCTGTACAAAAGCGCGCAGGCCACTCTGTCGGGCAAGATCTATATTGGTGATGATCTCTGCAGGACCGATGGTGCAAAGTTCCTCCAAAAGCTCCTCTTCGGCACAGATTCCTGCAAAATAGGTCGCACGGATTTTCGCTGTAGAGACATCTGCAAAGCACACACCGATGGTGAGATCTCCAAAATATATGGCTGCCAAATAGTTGTTTCTGCTGTCCGAAAGCAGATCTGATTCAATTACGGTACCAGGCGTGATTACCCGAACGACTTCTCTACGGACGACCTTTTTTCCCGGAGAAGGTTCCTCCATTTGCTCGCAAATGGCGACTTTATATCCCCGTTCCACCAATTGTCCGATATAGGTCTCGGCAGAATGATAGGGGACTCCACACATAGGAGCGCGCTCCGCTTCACCGCAGTCTCTTCCGGTTAGGGTAAGTCCCAGCAGAGCAGACGCTTTTTTTGCGTCTTCAAAAAACATCTCATAAAAGTCGCCCAGACGATAAAACAGAAAATGGTCTTGATATTGACTTTTCATTTTCAAATACTGGTTCATCATTTCTGTCATAAATCGATCGTCCTCTGCTTTCTTTTTCCAATCGTCACTGGAGATTTAGTGGCATCCGCTGCAGGTAGAGCAGTCATGGGTGCATCCGGATTTTCCATTCAGTGCAAATTCCAGTTCCTGACTCACTGCCTGGTAAAAAGCGTTATATTCGTCGCTGGCCTCTTTATAGGCAAGATATACTGGACTCCCCGTCACCTGATTGTAAAGCTCCCCCAGTCGCCTGCGGATAGACTCTACCAGCTGACTATCCTGCTCTCCCTTGCAGGCCTCTGCCAAAGCAGCCTGCTGCACATTGTATTCTGTGAGCAGCTTACTAATTTCGCTGTCTTCTGAATATGCTGCCTGAGCCTTCGTCACCGCGTCATAGCGTGGATCAGCCTTAATCAGCGCTGCAAGGCTTTCAACCGTTTCGACAATTTCTTTATTGATACGTTCCATTTTAAACTCCCCTTATTATTTTAATTTTCCATACAAGCTGAAGGTATCTGCTGAGACGACCTCCAATTCACAATATTCCCCGATGGGTACACCCTTATGATTCTCAAAATGAATCGGTCGCGGAGAGTCCCCTCTTGCAGTCATCTTTGTAGGATCTGTCTTGCTCACCTCTTCGCAAAGCGCACGAACCGTGCGCCCTACAAACCGCTGGTTGCGGGATCTGGATATATCATGCTGGAGGGATAGAAGCTGCTCGAACCGTCGACTGCTCACTTCCTTTGGAATCTGTCCTTCCATAGTCGCTGCAGGCGTTCCATTTCTGGGAGAGTAGATAAAGGAAAAAATGGCATCATACTCCACCGCTGCAAGCATGTCCAGTGTTTTTTGGAAGTCTTCGTCCGTCTCACCGGGGAATCCTACAATAATATCGCTGGTCAGGCTGACGTCCGGCACACTGCTTTTCACTTTATCAATGATATGCAGATATTCCTGCGCCGTATATTTCCGGTTCATCCGATGAAGCACCGCGTCGGAACCGGATTGCACCGGCAGATGGAAATGCGCAGCGATCTTTTCTTCCTCCGCCATGGCAGCGATCAGTGCGTCGGATGCGTCTTTGGGATGGCTGGTCATAAACCGGAGCCGAAAATCCCCCGGCAGGGCACAAATTTGCCGCATGAGAGAAGCGATGTCAATGCTGCCGATATCCTTTCCATAGGAATTCACGTTCTGTCCAAGCAACGTGATATCCCGAGCACCGCTGTCGATGAGCCGCCGCGCTTCCTCCAAAATAGCCTTGGGACTGCGGCTGCGTTCCCGGCCTCGCACATAGGGAACAATACAATAGGAACAAAAATTGTTGCAGCCATACATAATAGAAAGCCATGCCTTGAAGGGCGTTTCTCGATGAATTGGAAGTCCTTCTGCCATGGTAGATGTATCGCTAAAAACAAATTGGCGTTTACCGTTTGTAAGTGCATGGTAAACCAGTTCCGGCAAACGATGCAGTGCGCCGGTATC
>CANQWE010000071.1 GCA_947627475.1 uncultured Clostridia bacterium | reverse complement strand
TTACATTATACCGGTAAAATATAGGGAAAATACTATAAATCTGTCGATGTAAATATATTTTCAGAAAGGCTTTTGACAGAATACAACAAAAAATTTTGCTCTACGCTGGAGACGTTTATTTTCAATGAGGGTATTTTTATCTGCAGGATATTCATTCCTTTCATCCACTTGTTGGATCATTTTCCTACTTTGGGGAATACTGGATACAGTATTTAAAAAGATGGGAGATTTAAAATGGAATCTGTTTGGAGCGCCGGTATAAAAGAAATGCAGCAAAATCCGCGTCCTGCTTTGCAGGGGGATGTGAGGACGGACGTGTTGGTGATCGGAGGGGGGATGGCAGGGATACTCACTGCGTATCGACTGCAGCAGGCTGGCGTGCGCTGTGTTGTAGCCGAGGCGAAAACAGTGGGCAGTGGGATTACCCAAAACACTACTGCAAAAGTGACAGCCCAGCATGGGCTGATTTATGGGGATATTATAAAACGACGCGGACTGGAAACTGCAAAAATGTATCTTACTGCCAATCAGCAGGCTATTACAGATTTTTGCGCACTGGCAGAGCAGTATCCCTGTGATTTTGAAGAACAAAACGCATACGTGTATGTTACAGATACAGAGCACCGGGAAAAGCTGGAACAGGAGGCCCGGGCCTATCAGCAGCTGGGGCTGGCAGCGGACATTGTCGACTGCCCGACACTCCCGGTCCCTGTAATGGGCGCGCTTTGTATGGACAGACAGGGGCAGTTCCACCCTTTAAAACTATTACTCGGGCTGGCGAAGCAGCTAAACATATATGAAGATACGTTTGTTCGGAAGGTAGAGGATGGGGTCGCTTACACAGAAAACGGCAGGATTCAGGCGGATCACATTGTACTGGCTACCCATTACCCTATGATCAATATCCCAGGGCTGTATTTTATGAAGGTGTATCAGCACCGCAGCTATGTAGTCGCCCTGGAAGGTGCACCGCATTTGGAGGGGATGTATGTGGATGGATGTACAAATGGGTATTCCTTCCGCAGCTATCAGGATCTGCT
Organism: uncultured Clostridia bacterium; assembly: GCA_947627475.1. Classification (GTDB taxonomy): domain Bacteria; phylum Bacillota; class Clostridia; order Oscillospirales; family CAG-272; genus Avispirillum. The sequence continues at coordinate 7,724 of CANQWE010000071.1, read as the reverse complement.
TTTGGTTGGGGGCGGCAGCCATAAAACAGGGAAGCAGGGCGGTGGTTTCGCACCGCTGCGCAGTCTTGCAGAAAAAGCGTGGCCGGATGCATTGGAGCGGTACTTCTGGGCGACCCAGGACTGCATGAGTTTGGATAATGTCCCTTATATCGGACGGCATCGGGCAGGGGTTGGACATTTGTATGTCGCTACCGGCATGAGCAAATGGGGCATGACAGGTTCTATGGCAGCCAGCCGCCTGCTCTGTGCTTTAATTCTCACCGGCAAAAGTGAACTGGAGACGCTGTATTCCCCCAGCCGTTCTATGGCGGGACTCCAGCTTGCGTCCAATATTGGCTCAGCAGCGGTGGGTCTGCTTAGTATCGGCGGACCCAGATGTACCCATATGGGGTGTAAGCTGCATAAAAACGGGGAAGAGGCTACTTGGGATTGTCCGTGCCACGGTTCCCGGTTCGACGAGGAAGGACATGTAATAGACGGTCCTGCAAAAAAAGAGGCACACGTAAAAAAAGATGCCTGCATTTAAGCGCGGTGCTTTAGGAAAACGCAGAGGGACGGCAAGCGAAGCCGTCCCTCTAAAATTTTTTTATCTCACCGCGCCTTTTACGGACATCTTTTTAAGCTTTTCCGGTGTCGAATTGTGCCTGGTACAATGACCGGTAGTATCCTCCCTTGTCCATCAGCTCTTGATGCGTGCCGCATTCCGCCGCTGCTCCATTTTGCAGCACGATGATTTGGTCTGCATTTTGGATGGTAGACAGTCGGTGGGCAATGACAAAACAGGTGCGGCCCTGCATAAGGGTAAGCATCGCCGCTTGAATGGCACGCTCTGTTCCCGTATCTACATTGGAGGTGGCTTCATCCAAAATCAGCATAGGCGCATCCAGAAGCATCGCTCTGGCAATGGTCAAAAGCTGTTTTTGCCCTTTGGAGATTTCCATCCCTCCGTCTTGCAGAACCGTATCGTACCCCTGGGGTAGAGAACGGATAAATCCATCGATTTTTGCTGCCTTAGCAGCGGCCTCTACTTCCTCTTTGCTAACGCCTTCTTTCCCATATGCCAGGTTTTCCAATACAGTGCCGGTAAACAGCCAAGTATCCTGCAGTACCATGGAATAAGCCCGGCGCAGGCTGGCACGCGTCAGGGAACGGATGTCCTTGCCGTCCACTGTGATGACGCCTGCATCAGGATCATAAAAGCGCATCAAAAGATTGATAATAGTGGTTTTACCGGCTCCGGTAGGGCCCACGATAGCCACTGTTTGCCCAGGTTGGGCGCTCATGGAAAAATGCTGCAGCACAGGCTTCTCTCCATATCCAAAACAGACGTCCTGCATTTCTACTGCACCACGTACATGCTTTAGCTCCAGGGCACCCGGCGCATCTGGGACCTCTGCCTGCTGGTCCAATAGACGAAAAATGCGTTCCGCTGCCGCCAGTGCAGATTGGAGCTCGCTGATGATGTTGGCAAACTCGTTGATGGGCCCGGAGAATTTTCGGCAGTACAGTACGAAGGAAGAAACGCCGCCCAGTGTGATACCGCCTCCCATATACAGCAGCGCGCCAAATACGCTTACCAGCATCAGGGACAGATTGCTCATAAAGTTTACTGTAGGTCCGGCCATACAAGCAAAGGAATCTGCTTCATAGTTGGCCTGACTGGCAGCGGTGTTGCGTTCCTCAAAGCGTTTTTGAAAATTTGCTTCTCTGCCGTACACTTTAATGGTTTTCAGTCCACCTGTCATTTCTTCGGCATAGCCGTTCAATTCCCCCAGCTTTTCACTCCGCCTGCGATAGAGGGGGCGCACCCGTTTGGAACGGTATTTTGTAAATACAATGGACGCGGGAATGGTCACGACGAAAATCAGAATCAGAATCGGGGAAATTGACAGCATCATGAAAAAGGAACCGCCCACCGTGATGATACTGGCCAGTACCTGTACCAGATCATTGGAAAGGGATGTATTTACCGTATCAATATCATAGGAAAGGGTGCTCAGAACATTGCCAATGGGGTAGCTGTCAAAAAAGTGCACAGGCAATTGCATTAGATGGTCGTACACATCCTTACGAAGCCTGTATACAATGTTACGGCTGAGCCGTACCATCAGCGCAGCCAGAATATAGGAAAAAACGGCGGAGAAAAGATAAAACAAAAGCATCAGGGCAGCAAAATAGAATACTGTTTGAAAGTCTACCTGACCGGGACCCGGCTTGATCGCATCGATAGCGTAGCCGGACAGCTTGGGTCCGACCAGGGCCAAAAGATTGCCGCCGACACTGAGCAGGACAGCCAGTACCAGCATCCATTTGTACTGGAAAAGGTAGCGCCAAAGGCGCCGCAGCGTTACGCCGGCGCGTTCTTTTGGGCGCTCAAAAGCGCCGCCCCGGGGTCCTCCCGGCAAATCCTTGCCTGCAGCCATTTACTCCACCTCCTCTGTTTGAATCCGTGCAATTTCCCGGTATGCGGGACAGACTTGCAGAAGCGTTTCATGGGTGCCATATCCCACAGTATGCCCCTCTTCTAAAACCAGGATATGGTTTGCATGACGTATGGAGCTGATCCGTTGGGCTACAATGATTTTTGTACAGCCTCCAAATTCCTTAGCCAAAGCGCGGCGCAGCGCTGCATCTGTTTTATAGTCCAGCGCGCTGGAGCTGTCATCCAGCAGGAGAATCTGCGGATGATTTGCCAGGGCCCGTGCCAGCAGTATCCGCTGCTTTTGCCCGCCGCTGAAATTGGCGCCTCTGGAGGCCATATTGCCTTGGAATCCCTCTTTTCTGCTGAAGATAAAATCCGCTTGAGCAGCCTTTGCCGCATAGACCAGCTGATCCGCTTGCAGATCTCTGCCAAAATCGATATTGTCTCCCAATGTACCTGTATGGAGAAAGTCGTTTTGAAAGACCGTGCCAAACATTGTATATAGTTCTTTCATTGGAATAGAACGAACATCCCTGCCACCGATCCGTATGACCCCTGCATCCGGGTCATAGAGTCGCAGTAGTAGACGCAGCAAAGTACTTTTGCCGCTTCCGGTAGGGCCGATGATCCCTAAGGTCTCTCCGGGTAGAAGAGAAAAGTTTATGTCTTCTATATCGTTTTTACGTTTGGCATAGGAAAAAGAAACATGTTCAAATTCTATGTGCAGGTCCTGGTTTGCCACCGGCAGGGAGAGCGTTTCCATTTCCCCCGGTGTGTCCAGTACTTCCGCGATTCGGCGGCCACTGGCTGCTCCCTTTGAGTACATGACAAACAGGCGGGAAACCATCATCAACGCGTTTAAAATGATCGTAAAATAGCTTAGGAAAGCGATGATGGTCCCAGGCTGCGTATCACCGTTGTTGACCCGAAATGCACCTACAACGATGACCAGCGTAAGCCCTGTATTTAGCACCAGATTCATCACCGGATTGGTCAGATTCATAAGCAGCCCAGCTGTACACTCCCGATTTGCTGCCTCCCGATTATCCGCGTCAAATCGCGCTTTTTCATATCCTGTTTTTGATAGCGCTTGGATGACCCGTATGCCGGTCATGCTTTCCTGGGCCCGGCAAATGAGACGGTCCAGGGCTTCTTGGGTACGGGTATACAGGCGGATCCCCTTGCGGGAAACGAAAGAGACCACGATCCCCAGCAACGGCAGGGCTGTCAGAAGAACCAGTGTGAGCACCGGCTCCAGGGAGAGGGTAACGGTCACGCCCCCCAGCAGCAGAATTGGTGCGCGCACTCCCAGACGCTGCATACGGTCTATCATTTGATGTACGTTATATGTATCGCTTGTGAGACGGGAAATCAGGGAAGGAGTGGTGAACGCGTCTTCCTGTCTGGCGGAGAGCAAAGTGATTTTTTGAAACAGATCCCGCCGCAGGCTTATGGTGATATCTCTGGAAATGCGTGTGGCCATTCGGTTGGCGATGACATTTCCGGCAAGAGCACCTGCAGAGCATAGCGCCATCAGTCCGCCCCATATCCAGATCATCGTTTGGTTTCCCCATGCCGCATAGGTATCTAAAATGACAGAAAGCATCCAAGGCAGCAGCAGTTCTACTATGGTTCCCGCAAATTTGATAGACAGCTGCAGACTCATTTGCCGCAGTTTGGGCCGAATATATAGGAAAATCGTCTTCATCGGATCACCTGCGCCCGGTAAGCCAGCTTTTCCAGCAGCGCTTCCAAAAGCTCCAATTCCTGCTCTGTCAGCCCTTCTGTCAACGCCAGACGCCAACGGAGAAATGTATCCCGTACGACGGGAAGGGCCTGCTGCATTTTCTCTGTAGGGTATACCTTTACTGCCCGTTTGTCATCTGTACTGCGCTGACGGATAATAAACCCGTTTTCCTCCAGCAGCGCCAATTGACGGGTGACACTGCTTTTGTTCACATGGAGACGCTGGGCGATCTGTTCCTGGGTAATGCCTGGTGCCCCGCAAATTTCTGGAATATAAGGCGCCTGATATCCGTTCAGACCTACCATCGCCAGCTGTGCGTCTCTGTAAAGAGTCGCACAACGGGCGATGGTGCTGATGTTCTTCATAAAAAATTGTCCCATATCCGCGCTCCTGTCCTATAAAAAATAGTTGCATGCGCATTTGTTGCGCGTGCAACTATTGTAATTGAAAAGCTTTCTTTTGTCAATAGCATTCCTGGGCCTGTACAGATTCCGGGATGGGGCATATTATGCAAGGAGAGCGTCTTTCAAAGCCAAAATCTTTTCTGCTGCGGCACAGGCAGGGCAGTCGCAGTATTTTGCCCCAGCTTTTCGGATTTCTTTCCCATGTGCAGCGATCCCTGCCGCCGTATCGGAACCAAAGTAGGCTTGTCCTTGCTGAGACTCTGCAAAAGCGATCAGGTTGTCGATGGGCATGATATCTTCTTCTAACTCTGCAATATATTTTTGTGTTTCTTCCTTTAGGGAGGGCGTGTCCACTGTGTCCAGCCAGCGCTGTGCAGCTTCCTTGGTTTCTGCGCTGCATGTGGATGCGCCGATTAGCTCCTTTGTGAGCGATACTACTGCTACTAATGTTTTTTGATCCATGCTTGCACCTGCTTTCTTTTTTTCTATATTGTACCATAGTGACTGAAACGTTACAAGGCAAAAATTTGACCTTTTATCGGGAATCTGTTACAATAGAGAAAAAAGGAAAGGAAGCGGATGATGAAGGAACGGGAAAAATTTTTGCCTTCTAATTTGTTTGAAGGAATGACCTCAATCCGTGCCATTCTGCAGGCGGGAGAGCTGTGCATCAGCGATCGGCGGATCACAGAGATTTTGTATGATAAAACCCGTAGAGCATCCCGTGCCAAGGAACTCCATTATCTGGAGAAAATATCCGCCCAAAAAGGCTTTGTATTGACCCCTTGCGCGGCGGAGGAAATCGACGCCATTACCATCGGTACCTCTCACGGGGGAATCGTAGCCCGCTGTACAGACAGAAGTCCTGTCTTTTTAGTAGAAGCTACACTATCTTCTGCAGGCTTTTATGTAATGCTGGATGGAATCGAAGATCCCTACAACTTTGGATATGCGCTGCGCTCCATTTATGCTGCCGGCGCAGACGGGATCATTTTGCCCCAGCGCAACTGGATGACTGCTGCGGGGGTAGTCTGCAGAGCTTCCGCGGGCGCATCAGAATTATTTCCCCTGTATACTGCTGCGCCGGAAGAGGCGGTGGCTTTTTTTCGGGACTATGGATATAAAATTGTTTGTGCAGATAAAAAGAATTCCTGCAGCGCCTATGATACAGATTTACGACGTCCGGTTTTTCTGATTGTTGGCGGAGAAAAGCGGGGGATTGGTGCTGGTGTGCTGTCTCAGGCAGATTGTATTGTTCGAATCGATTACGGCCGCACTTTTCCCGCCGCGCTGTCTGCCGCGTCTGCTGCTACGATCCTATCCTATGAAGTATTTCGGCAAAATCGGCAAGAGTAGAAAATCCCCGGTTATACCGGGGATTTTTTATGGTTCGTCATATATTGCCGGACAAGACCTTACTTTACCAGCCGGACAAAGTCTACCCCGCAGGCGGCAACCGTACCTTCTGATACAGGATCTATCCGGATGCCTGTAATAGTACCGGACCATTTGGTATTTGCTGACATATTCACGTTGTGGGTGTACCAGCCGCCGCCGGCAGTACAGGTAAAGGACACAGACTTGTCCTCACTGTAAAAGTTTTCTGCTGCTGTTTTAAAATAGATTTTTCCTTGGGAGTTTGTGTTTTGATTGGCGATCCGTACGGATACGGTGGAGTAAGCTGCTGCCGGCAATTCCATAGCGGGAGATGACAGGGAAGGGTCGTCCTGATTGGTCACAAAGGTCCAAAAGCCATCGACGGGACCTGCATCGTTTGCAATATGTGCCGTGGTCCACCCCTGCCGATTCCCATCGATACTGAATTCCCAGCCTGTTGTGTAGATCGACTGGGCAATATCCCAGGTGGCTGTAGAAGCAGAACCGGCGCCGTAATAAATATATTTATAGCCGGTACTATTTTCTATATAAATATCTCCGCCGGGATACCGCATCCATCCCGGATTGTGATTTTTGACCTTTCCTGTTGTGGCCTCGGAGATCGTGCCTGTCCACTCCCATGTGCCGGCCAGATTGCTGTCTGCAGATTCGTAAATATAAATTTCTTCATCTGTCCCGCTTTTGGTTGTAATATACCATTTATCCTCTGTGGGTGAAAAGGCGATATCTCCGCTGTGCTCATTTGCAAAATGGCTGGGCAGCTGCGTTTTATTGTTGAAGTGAATTCCGTCCGTAGAAGTTGCCATATAATTTTTCCCGGTGGTGGAATCAAAGTACATCATGGTAATCAGTCCGGATGCCGATCTATAAACGGATTGCATGCCTGCACCGTATTGCTTGGAGGCGTCCCCGGCGGGTCCAACCACAGGATTGGCGCTGTATTTGGTCCAGTGAATTCCGTCATTGGAGAAAGCCACACCGATGTGACTGTCATATCCAATCGCGTCGTAGGTGCCAGTATAATACATGGCATATGTGTAGGCCTGACCGTCTATTTGAAAGGCCCCTTTAATAACGGAAGGATCGCATGTATGATAGCTGTCCCAGCCTGCGGATGATTTTTCCAAAACCTTTGTGGGTGTGCTCCAGCCGGAGGATGAGGAGGTTGCGTAGTAGATTGCATCGCCGCTTCCTGTACCGCCACCCCACCACATTTTGATCTGTGGGCCGTCTCCATAGATTACAGCAGGGGCATAATCGAAATCGTAGCGGGTGAACACAGTACCCTGGGATACAGTAGCCGCTCCGGAATGCCAGCTTCCAACAAAGGCACAAAACAGCAGTACCGCTGCTATACCCAGGGGTATGAGCTTTTGCAAAGTCCTTTTTGCCATGTTTATAACCTTACCTTTCCATGAATTTGTGGCGAGAGTGTTGTACCAAAATGCTGTCTGCCACAGTCGACTGCAAATTGGTGCCTAAAGCGCTATGTCTTTGAGCTGTCTTTTGCTTTTTCTGTTTGTGCGGCGCCTGCACACTATGATCATAATACATGGAAATGGAAAAAAATGGCAAATCCTCTGAAAACAGAAAATAAAGTTAAAAAGAAGGCTCGGTCCTATCAATCTTTTACTGGGAGTAAGTCAAAAAGAAAGATCCTCCGCGATGCGGAGGAACTTTCTTTATTTAGAAGGGGTGAAAATTCCCACAAGGTAGCGTTTCATATAAACCACATCTGCAGAAGTTACGATTC
>CANQWE010000070.1 GCA_947627475.1 uncultured Clostridia bacterium | reverse complement strand
GCAGATGGGATTACAGATACGCGATCGATCTAGTTTTGGAACTGAAAGCAGCCAGTGGGAATTTTTGTATCGGCGGCGCCTGCTATCCGGAAATTCATCCGGAAAGTGCAAACCAAAAAGAAGATATTCAGCGGCTGCAGGAAAAGGTGGATGCTGGCTGTGATTTTTTAACCACGCAAATGTTTTTTGATAATAACCTGCTGTATAATTTTCTCTATAAGATCCGCGAGGCGGGCATTACGGTTCCTGTCATTCCCGGCATTATGCCGATTACCAACGCGAACCAGGTGGCAAGGGCTATCCAGCTATCCGGATCCTTTATGCCTCAAAGATTTAAAAGTCTTGTGGATAAATTCGGTTTCGATCCTGCGGCTATGAAACAGGCGGGAATTGCCTATGCCACCGACCAGATCATCGATCTGTATGCCAACGGTATTACCAATGTCCACGTTTATTCCATGAACAAACCTGATGTTGCAGCAAAGATCCAAAGCAACCTTTCTGATATTTTGGGAAAATGTATTCTGTAATATTCAATAAAATCTATACGGAGCCGCCTTTCTGCGAAAGGGAAATCCTGCGGTATGCGGGGTGCAGGGAAGCTGACGGAGAAATATCCGCTCTTTTAAATATATGCTTAAAAGAGATAAAAAATACGCTGACATATAAAGTATGCTACCGGGAGATGCAGGTTACAATCGACGGGGATCTTTGCGATTTTGGCGTGTTTTGCTGGCAGTCTGAAAAGCTTGCCAAAAATTTAAACGACTGTAAAAATGTGCTCCTCTTCGCTGCCACAGTTGGGGTGGGCATCGACAGACTGATTGCAAAGTATGGGCGGATATCCCCGGCGCGGGCGCTGCTTTTTCAGGCGATTGGGGCCGAGCGGATCGAAGCTTTATGCGATGCATTTTGTGCGGATATAGCAGAAGAAAGAAGTATAGGGCTAAGGCCGCGTTTTAGCCCTGGCTACGGCGATTTATCGCTGGATGCGCAAAGGGATATCTTTTCTGTACTGGACTGTGAAAAAAGAATTGGACTGACGCTCAATGACAGTTTGCTGATGTCTCCCTCTAAATCGGTTACGGCAGTAGCAGGTATTTTGGAGGACAAGGAAAGTAAATTGCAGATCAAATGTGCCGCATGTAACAAAACTGACTGCACATACAGAGGTACTTTATGAATTTTAAAGAGTATTTAAAAATGAATATCGTCTATCTGGACGGTGGTATGGGAACACTGCTGCAGGAGCAGGGACTGCAGCCTGGCGAACATCCCGAACGATGGAATATTACACATCCCGACGTGATCACAAAAATCCACAGGGACTATTTTGATGCAGGCAGCAATGTTGTCTGCACCAATACCTTTGGAGCAAATTCTTTGAAATTTTCCGATACGGATCTTGAGAAAATTATCCAATCGGCTATCGCTAATGCAAATGCCGCCAGGAAGGGAAGCGTTTCTTCAAAGGAAAAGTTTATTGCCCTGGATATAGGCCCTACAGGAAAACTCTTAAAGCCTCTTGGCGATTTGGACTTTGAGGACGCGGTCGGCGTATTTGCAAAGACTGTGCGGCTCGGGGTAAAATACGGGGTGGACCTGATCTTCATCGAGACGATGAATGACAGCTACGAAACTAAGGCCGCCTTGCTTGCCGCAAAGGAAAACAGCGACCTTCCGGTACTCGTTTCCAATGCCTACGGAGAAGACGGAAAGCTGATGACGGGTGCTGACCCTGCGGCCATGGTTGCAATGCTTGAGGGCATGGGCGTCGACGCGTTGGGCGTCAATTGTTCGCTGGGTCCACAACAGCTTTTCAGCGTTGCAGAAGCCCTTGTTGCCAACGCTTCTGTTCCTGTAATACTCAAGCCAAATGCAGGGTTGCCGGAGGTAGCAGACGGGAAAACAGTCTTTGATGTAACGGAAGAAGATTTCTCCAATGAAATTGCTGCTATGATAAAAAAAGGCGTTCGTATTGTGGGCGGCTGCTGCGGTACCACTCCTGCATATATAGCGGCGCTGTATAGGAAAACCTGCCACTTTAAGCCTGCACCGATTGAAGAGAAAAATATAACGGCAGTTTCCTCCTATACCCATGCTGTAAAATTTGGTGATGCCCCCATACTGATTGGAGAGCGCATCAACCCTACCGGGAAAAAGCGTTTTAAGCAGGCGCTTATTGAAAACGATATGGATTATATTCTGTCTGAGGGTGTGAGCCAGCAGGAAAAGGGCGTACATATTCTGGATGTCAACGTAGGTCTGCCTGATATAGACGAGGTGGAAATACTGACAAATGCCGTTTGTGACCTCCAGGCAATTATCGATCTGCCTTTGCAGATCGACACCTCCGATATTTCCGCCATGGAATCGGCACTTCGCCGCTATAACGGCAAGGCAATGATCAATTCTGTAAATGGAAAAAAGGAAAGCATAGAGGCTGTTTTTCCGCTTGTAAAAAAATACGGTGGTCTGGTGGTGGCCTTGACTTTAGATGAAAACGGTATTCCCGACACGGCTGACGGCAGAGTTGCCATAGCAGAAAAAATTCTTGCAGCCGCCGCCCGATATGGTATATCTCAAAAGGACATTATTTTTGATACGCTGGCAATGACCATTAGTGCAGACAACAGGGCAGCTCTCGCAACCCTGTCTGCTCTCAAAACGATAAAGAGTACCCTGGGCTGCCACACCTCTCTGGGTGTTTCCAATGTGTCCTTCGGACTTCCGAACCGGGATGCTGTAAACGGTACATTTTTTGCAATTGCCCTTGAAAACGGACTTTCTGCCGCCATTATGAATCCTTATTCAGCAGATATGATGAAGACCTATTACACATATATGGCGCTGAAAGGATTTGACGAAAACTGCGCTGCATATATCGGTGCGGCAGAATCTTTTACGGCTGTCGCATCTGCGCCTACGCCAGCAGAAACAAAGAAGGTCTCTGAAGCCTTTGGCTCCGAGCTGCAGCATGCAATTATAAAGGGACGCAGAGAAAAGGCCGGTGAAATTACAAAAAAACTGCTGGGTTCGGTCCCTGCACTGGAAATCGTAAACAGAGAGATCATCCCTGCACTCAATATCGTAGGCCAGGGCTTTGAAGATAAAACCATATATTTACCGCAGCTTTTAATGAGCGCAGAAGCTGCAAAAAGCGCCTTTGAAGGTATAAAGTCGTTTATGGCAGGAAGTGAAAAAACGACTGCAAAGGGTATATTTGTGATCGCTACGGTTCACGGCGATATCCACGATATAGGCAAAAACATTGTAAAGCTTCTGCTTGAGAATTACGGCTTTGATGTGGTCGATTTGGGCAGGGATGTACCGCCTGAAAAAATAGTGAAAAAAACAGTAGAACTGCATGCGCCGCTGGTAGGACTCAGCGCACTTATGACAACCACTGTCCCAGCGATGGAAGAAACCATAAAGCAGTTGAGAGAAAAGGCCCCATGGTGTAAAATCGTCGTGGGAGGGGCGGTTCTCACACAGGAATACGCCGACAGGATCGGAGCGGATAAGTACGCAAAAGACGCCATGGAAAGCGTTCGCTATGCTGAAATGATCATAAACGGAGGAATAGCATAAATGCGTATTTCTACAACAGGACGGTATGCGTTTCGCGTATTGCTTGACCTTGCAGAAAATCGAAACGACGGTATATCTCTATGAAAAAGGTAGCAAAACATAGCTTTCAAATATATGGAAACCATTATGCCGGTCCTATCAAAGAATCGCTATGTGGAGGTCATACAAGGCAAGGGCGACGATTATCGGTTGGCAAGAGAGCCCCAAGACTATAAAGTAGGAGATATTTGAGATTGGTGGAGGGAATCTGGCGCATGTAGTATGCCTTGGCTGCTATGCACATGGTCAAAAACTATTTTGATGGAATTACGCTTGTAGATTGGATACAATAGAGAAACGCCCACTAAAAACATAAACCGGAAGGCTTTGGCCTTCCGGTTTATAATTGTCTAATAAATTGCTCGTTTTTTACTCTTCGCCCGGACATTTCCAAAGAAGACAATATGTTTCAAAGTCTGGATCGCTGAGAGATTCAAAATTGTGAAACTCATGGTTGTGCGTAATATTGTAGCGGCGCATATAGAGAAAACGTTGTTCGTTGTTTGCAAGAAGCTGTTCTTTAAAGGATTCTTTTTCTGCTTCTGTATGTGCAGATTCGATTTCCTCCCGCAGGGTAAAGTCGATATAGTCCATAAGCTGGATCCGGGAACGGCGCACATTTGCTAGGGTAATATCATCCTGGGCTGCCGCTTCAGCAGCGTCAAACAGCTCCGTGCCCCTTCGCACAAATTCCCGTTTTCCTGCAAGGGGACTCTCGCAGCTTCGAATATACACATATTGGGTAGGATCGTCAAAATAAATACCGAAGTGGGCATCACGGGAATTATCCAGCGCCATCTGCAGGTACTTTTCTATATACTCTGCACCGGCCCCGTAGAAGTCCCGGATAAATTCTCGGATATATTCTATGTAGGTTTCCTGGGACATATAGGGATCCCACAAAAGTCTTGCCAGTATATAGCCTTTCAGTTCGCCAAATTCACCGTTCAGGGAAGCGATATTGCCTTGCTCAAACACACCCTTCACACCATTTTTCGCAAAAAAAGCAACGTCTTTACGTAGCGCTTCCAGGTTGAGGAACAAAACAGGAAAGTTGGTAAAGTTGGTTGTATAGTTCCAGGTGAAGAGGTTGGGAGCGATTGCAGACCATTCACGGAGATTTTTTGCAAAGCTTTCAATGCTTTCATGCGCAGGGGCTACATCACATTCCTCCAGCGGGTGACGGAAGCAGCATTCAATGGAGCAAAGCCGTACGATCACATTTTTTGCAGGCCGAATCGTTTTGGGAGGTTTGCGGGTAAACCGATAGGCAAAGGTGTCGAACAGCACGTTGGGATATTCGTCACCCAATTCCTCAGCGATACGGTTGACAAATTGGAGCATGGTGCCCATTTCGCTTTCTTCCGCTTCGTTAATGGCCCGACACTTGTCACACTTACAGGCGCCGTCAACCCCGTCGTTTTGCGTGATGGAAATGAAATCCGCATTGGGGTTTTTCTCCAGCAGACCGCGCACGTTGCCAATAACGGTCTGATAGGTTTCCTCGCTGCTAAGACAGGGCTGTACCCATGCGCGCTCTCCATAGGGACATTGGCCGGACAGCCATCCGATGGTGTGTTCGAAGCCGCCGTCGTAGTGGACGTCTCCCCCTACCTTTGCAGGGAAGCGTTCTCTTCCATAGTCGCCGTTGATTTTCAGCTTTGCACTGATTTCCGTATCCGATACGCTGTGCCAGTAGGAATTGCGCAACATGAAAACAGGAATCTGCCGATTCTCTTTAATAGCGGGAATCGTCAGGCTGGTATTGCGGGGTACACGTTCAAAATCGTTGGTATAAAACCGGCATCCGCAGTAGGTTTCCAGAAAAGTATATACCCCATACAGGGCGCCCCGGACGCCGCTGCCGATAATAAAAATCTTCTCTTTCTGGGTTTTTATGATAAAGCCTTCTTTCCCCAGTGCTTTTAGGTCTTCTTCTGTATATCCACCCCGATTAGTATAACCGACAACGATCTCTTTCTCCTCTACATGCCTGTTATCCTGAAATTCCGGCAGCATAGCGCCGGTAATTTGAAACAGATATTTTTTCAGCTGCTTAGCGGCAAATATCTCTGACTGAGAGGGAGCGAAGGGATAAATAATTTGATAACTGCTTTCCCGATTTTTTGAAAGTTGAATATTCATGTTTGTACCTTTCCTTACCGATTGCAATGACTTTTTATAGTATAACATTTTTTGCTGCGATTGCAATACATTTTTGGAAAATCAGAGGATTTGACAAAAGAGACCCCAAATGATAATATTATCATAGGGAGATTCTTAGCGTGAAAATACAGCATACAAAGTTGTAAGTACACTTTTTGCACGCCTGCTTTGTGCCTATGCACAAAGCGGGGAAAGCATGGAGATGAAAGATGCTTTTAAAAATGTATCTCATTTGGATTGGTATCGCAGGTTTGCTATGCGCCCTTGCTTTTTGGATAGACAAACGCGCGGCGATTCGCGGGGGCCGGCGGCGGATCCCGGAAATAGTACTTCTTTCCCTGCTTTCCTTTGGAGGCAGTCTTGGAGGGTTTTTTGGGATGTTTTGTATTGGTCATAAGCGAAACAGCCGTACGAAATTTCATTTTCGTTTTATTTTGGTTCTTTCTTGTATAATACAGGTGGGAATTCTGCTTTTTCTTTGGCTGCGGCAGGGAGGTATTTTATAATATGGCTGTCCGTATATGGAAAAGAATTGCACTTTTGCTGCTGGGGATCCTTCAAAGCGCGGTATTTTTGGGACTATGGCTCGGACTGATTTTCCGGGAAACAATCTGGGGTGTCTACCTTCTTTGGGGATGTGTCGCCCTGCTTGTGCTTTGCTTGCTTTTTCATTTGATCCTCCCAATTTTACGTATGTTTCGATAAGAGCAGCCGGCATCCGCTTGGGTACCGGTTTTTTCGTGCATTTCATTGACTTTTATCCGATTTATGGGTATAATAATATTTTGAGGAAGGCGATACTATAGACAAAGATCCAAGGGAGGTCTTATGTGAAAATTCTGGTAAAAAGTACTGCTTTGCTGCTGCTTACAGCCGTGGTATTTTCTGCTTTTTGCGCATGCGCCGGAGAGCAGATGCCGGAGTATTATGAAAACTCCTACGATACCGGCGCAGATGTCCTGTCTCTGCGACTCGCATACGATTCCATGGAGACAGACGAGGACGGCAAAACAATTTATTTTTCGGACAGCGAGCTGGATGAAATCTTTGCGCAGTGCTGTACAATATATACCAATGCGGTAAAGTGTCTGGATCATACCAACTCCGCAACCGATTTGTATGAAATCAATCACCAGGTGGATGCAGTTTTTGATATAGACGGAGAAATTACCGCTTTGTTAGACCGCACGCTTTCTATTTCCAACGCATGCGGTGGATATTACCAGCCGGTATACGGAGCAGTTACCAGTCTTTTAAAAGAAAACGCGCAGCCGGATGCGGATCTTCTACAGGACGCCCTTACCCATACCGGGACGGATAAGATTCGCGTTGCGGACACCTCTGTATATAAAACCGATCCCCTGGCTCAGGTGGATTTAACAGCTCTTGAGAACGGATATGCCTTGGAACAGATAATTGCTTATTTGCAGGAGAGTCCGGTGAAATACGGGTTTGTTACCTTAGATGACAGCGCAGGGGTGTTCGGAACAAAACCGGACGAGGCGCCTTACGAGATCGGCGTTTTGTCGGACGTGGAACCGGGTGCTATTGAGGGGTATGTACGTGCCCAGGACGGATATGTGTTTGTTGCCTCCGCGGCTCTGGGCGGCGCGCTGGATTATGCTACAGGAGGCGTAGCAGAGTCTGATCTAAAAAAAGTAGTCGTTCATGCAAAAGATGCTGTGACTGCCAACGCCTTGTCGTATGCGCTGTACGCTATGGGGTACGAGGCAGGTCAGGAATTATACCAGACAGGAAAGATATCCTTTGAAGCAGTTTTCTTTTTAGACGATGGTTCGGTAGAACTGACTGAAGGGGCATATCGAGCAGGTATGTATGATCCTACATCTGGGGATATAGGAAAGTAAGGAAACGGATCAAACCGGAGCATGGAGACAAAAAATGCAAGATAAAAACGCCAAAATACGCAAGATTGTTCAAATCGTAACGATAACTGCAGCTATTGTGGTTACTGTTTTGTTATGCCTTTACATTGTGCGCCTATACGACGAGGAAAATATGCAGTCCTTTGAGGAACTGGTGCAGTCGCTGGGCGTGTGGGGCATTATTTTTATGTTTTTACTCCAAGTGGTGCAGGTGGTTTTGGCGGTGATCCCAGGGGAGCCAATTGAGCTGATTTTCGGTGCTTTATACGGCACATTTTGGGGAACGATCCTGTGTATTGCGGGAATCGTTTGCGGTACAGCACTGATTTATGTTTTAGTACAGAAGCTGGGGAAATCCTTCGTGGAAAAAATCATTGATTCCAAGCAATTTCAAAAATTTAAATTTTTGCAAAATCCGGTAAAGCGGGATACGTTCATGTTTTTTCTTATGTTTATCCCAGGAACACCAAAGGATTTGCTCACCTATTTCGCGCCCTTTACAGGGATTTCTTTGCTGCGTGTACTGTCGATTGCGGCTGTAGCGCGGATTCCCTCCATTGTGACTTCTACTTACGTAGGCAGCAGCTTTGTTCAGGGAAATCATCTTAAATCCATTATTATTTATGCGGTTGTAGGCGTGATCAGCTTGTTGGGCATCCTTGTTTACAATAAATTTATCAGTGGAAAAGCAACCAAAGGGGAGGGTGGTGACAAAGATGATCAATGAGAATACCACCGCATCCTATGTGGAAGAAACAGAGATTCTGCGGCAGCGCCGGCTGTGTGATACTATAGAAAAAACGCTTTTTTCCAGAGGCTTTGACGCGGACCGGAGACCAGGCTATTATATACAGACCTTTGGATGTCAACAAAACGAGGCGGACAGTCAGCGTATAGCCGGCCTTGCCTGGATGATGGGGTATCGGCCTGTGGAGGATCCGGCGGCAGCGGAGCTAATTCTAATAAATACCTGTGCCATTCGGGAGCACGCAGAGAAAAAAGCCCTTTCCATCATTGGTACATACAAGCATGTGAAGGATAAAAATCCTGGCGTAATTATCGGTGTGGGCGGCTGCATGGTTTCCCAGGCACATCGTGCCGATCAGTAAAAAAACAGTTATCCCTA
>CANQWE010000069.1 GCA_947627475.1 uncultured Clostridia bacterium | reverse complement strand
TATACCTTTTTCCAACCGCCTGCCTTTCCACATCTCCCTCATTTTGGGGCTTGACTTTTAATAGTTAATCTTTCCGAACAAGCCTATCTGCGGCCGCGCCGCCTCTCAGAATTTTGCAGGCTTTGTTGTAAGATATCGCTTTACCATCAAAGCGACCTTAAAGGTGATGGCGTGGTCAAATTCCCGCAGATCCAGTCCTGTAAGCTTGCGGATCTTTTCCAGCCGGTACACCAGCGTATTTCTATGGACAAACAACTTTCTGGAGGTTTCAGACACGTTCAAATTGTTTTCAAAGAAGCACTGAATGGTAAGCAGCGTTTCCCGGTCCAGATTTTCCAGAGATCCGTTTTTGAAAACCTCCTGTAAAAACATCTCGCAAAGGGTGGTAGGCAGCTGATAGATCAGCCGGCCGATCCCCAGATTTTCATAGGAAATGATATTCTTTTCCGTATCAAATACCTTGCCCACTTCCAGGGCCACCTGGGCCTCTTTATAGGAGCGTGCAAGATCCTTGATGTTTTCCACCACCGTACCGATTCCGATGACCACTCGGGCATAGAACTCGGAGTTGAGGGTTTCAGAGATGGATTTTGCCAGCTTTTCGATTTTTTTCACATCATAGCCGGGCTTGAGTTCCTTGACCAAAACAATGTCCTGCTCCCCTACGCTGATCACATAATCCTTTGTCCGGTCCGGGAAAATATTCTGGACCGCATCAAAGGGGATCACATCTGTTTTGGTAAGGAATTTGATAAGGAATACGACACGTGCCTCATCTGTGTTGAACCGCAGCTCTTTACTTTTGATGTAAATATCGCTGGGCAGAATATTATCCAAAATAATATTTTTCACAAAGGAGTTGCGGTCATACTTTTCATCATACAAGTTCTTGATGTTGGACAGGGATATAGCCAAAATAGAGGCCAGCTTATCCGCCATTTTGTCCTCGCCTTCCACAAATACGATGTATTCCCACTTGGTGCTGGAGCCGATAAAGCGATAGGTGTAGCCACCAACGGTCACAGAAGAAGCAGTGTACGCCATTTCATCTCTTGCCTCCTGGCGGGTCTCGCCGATCTTGACAAGCTCACTGCATGCAATGATGACCCCGGTCTCGTCGATGACCCCTATGGTACGGTCCACAGTATCGGTCATCTGATGGATGATTCCCTGAAACAAGCGATTGGACATAATAGCCTCCTTATGTAATAATAAACGAATTTATATAGAATATCTTGAAACCTATATTATATTTTACAACACAATTTGTAAATTTTCAATGGGTTTTATGCATTTTTCCAAAAAACGCAATGATTTTTTTGTGAATAATTTTATTTTTATTCATTTTCTCTGGGTATTTTGTTCCATTTCATAAGCAAAGCTCAGGCATGCAAGCGCAAAGGAAGAAGCTGTTTCTGTTCGAAGAATCCGTCGACCTAGTCCTACAGAGCGCATACCACTTTCTACTGCAAGTCCGGCTTCCTCCACAGAAAATCCGCCTTCGCTGCCGATCATGAGAGAAATTGTCGTCGGTCGCTGACAGGCCTCTACCGCCTGCACCAAGCTGCACTGCTCCTCCCCTTCATAGCAAAACAGGGGCAGTTCTACAGCCACTGCCTGCGCCACAGCTTCCCTAAAATATAAAAGCTCCGACACCTGGGGGATGATTCCCCGGCCACACTGTTTGGCCGCCTCTGCAGCGATCCGCTGCCAGCGCTGCCGTTTTTTTTCGCTGTCTTTTTTATCCAAACGGACAATGCATCGCTCCGTAAGTACCGGTACGATTCGGGCAACGCCGCATTCCACTGCTTTTTGCACCACATGATCAAATTTGTCTCCTTTGATCAGCGCCTGATACAGCACCGCGGTATAAGGCGGCTCAGATGCGGCGGACTGGACGGATAGCACCCGGGCCAGCACACACTCTCCTGTAGAGAGGATCGTGCAGGCATATTCGTTGCGTTCCATATCACATACAGTGATCCCGTCCCCTGGGTGCATGCGAAGGCTCTTGGTAATATGATGTGCGTCGTCCCCCAGGATACGCACTGTTTTTCCGCCTGCATCATCTGCTCCGATTTGGCAGGCGCGTACAAAAAAACGCGGCATAGTCTCTCCGTGCCGCGGAAGAATGCGGCTCAAGCACAATAATTTACGCCGGTGGCTGCCGGCGCATACGAAAGATTTACACTCATAATGATGGCGCTGCGGCGCATCGCCATCAGTCCGCGGTTATTATACAGCATAAAAATTGATTTGTCAAACACTTATTTTCATTAGAAATGTATGAAAAATCTTTTTTTGGAAAAAACTATTGACAACCGTGTGATGGATTGGTATAATAATGAACGCGGTGAAAAGCGGAATTGTGTAACGGTAGCACGACAGACTCTGACTCTGTTTGTTGGGGTTCGAATCCCTATTCCGCTGCCATAAATTAAAGAAGAGAGAATTTGATGATTCCCTCTTCTTTTTCTTTGCTTTGACATTCAATCGTCTGGACAGCTAAACAATAATCGGCACGTCAAGCGACAAACAGTTTTACAGAAAACTACTTTGGTTTATACAAAGGGCTGCCAGTCCGGTGTTATATTGCTGCCCTGTAGTTTCTTTTCTTCCCTTGCATTTTGGAAAATATCCCAGACTTTTTCACAGTTTGCAATATCATAGAAAGCCCAGTTGGCATTTCTATATCTTTGACTGGTTGTAGTAGACCAAAACGTAATGGTTCCAATGCCGTTCTTCCCTGTGATCAGGGTTCCTTCCTCGGCTCTTTCCAGCGGCATAGATTCCATTTTTTCACACTTCTATCCGTACTTACCTTGGCAAAAATCACTCTTTTGTTTGTTATCGCGTAAGCTGCAGATTTTCGCCGCCTGCTTTTTTTGTGTGAAACTGGAAAAAATCGTGTATAGGCCATACGAAAAAAACAGTGCAAATACTGCCAGACACAGGAGCATTGCGCTGCCTTCCGTTTTGAGGTAAAAGGGAAAAAGCATGAATAGATTCGCAGCGCACCAAACAATGCCGGCTCCCATTTGATATACATCTGATATGGAGATACGCAGCTTACTGCATGGGCGGTCACACCACAGCAGTTTTTCATTGGGGGACAATCGTTGCAGTAGGATCCTTGCCGCGTCAAACCTTGTTTCCATAATGTGTCCCTTTCTGATTGTTTTAATCAAAATATCCGATTGTGTACAGCACATCAGCGATGCCTTGGTCATTCCCCTCATTGCAATATGCGTACACTGCTCTGTTTCCTACATAAATATCCACTGAGTAACGTCCGGATGCCGTGAGTGTGTATATACTATAATTTGATTGAGCTGATGTATGTTTGGAATATGGTAAACTATAAAAATGCGTGTTTATATGTGAAGCTATGTGCCCATACAAGTCCATTGCATCGTGCTTCTCCTTGAAAACATAAAAGTTAAAGTATTCATCATCTTTTTCAAAAGCAATACATTGCACAAGACCGGGCATATCCTCGCGATACAGTTCTGTGGCATCTACTGGCTGGTATCCGGCCTGCTCGATCGCACTCCACACTTGCTCTGCCGTTGCTACTTCCTTTGGTCCGGTGCATGTCACTGCAAGCATTATAACCAAAAATAAACCACCACTATTGGAATAAGCATCTCTTTACGGAAACGTCTATTATTTTCCGTCTTACCCTTTGGCATTTTGCGGCTCCTTTGTTTCTCTTTTGTTTCGTTTACCATACAGTAATCCCTTTTGCAAAAAAAATTCAGGGGAGACCGCAAGCACTACGGCCCTCAGCGGTTATGAAGAATTACTGCAGCTTTTCATATATACTTCCATGCGTGTTTAGCATCTATAAAAAAGAGAGGATCTTGGATCCTCTCTTTTTGTTTTAAAGTCCACAGTCCTTACAAAAGCAGTGTCCGAAGCTCCGCCACAGAGCCGACGATGCGTCCGGCCCCTGCATCCTCCAGCTCCTGCCGGCTACCGTACCCGTACAACACGCCAACAGACTCCATACTGTTCTTTTTCGCGCCTACAATGTCATGCATCCGATCTCCGATCATAATGGCGTCACAGGCATCCTGCATACCCATTCGCTGCATTGCGCAGGCAATTACCTCGTCCTTCGCCACCCGCGTTCCGTCCAGCTCACTTCCGGTAATGCAGGAAAAATACGCGTCAATGTGAAAATACTCTGCAATTTGCCGGGCAAAGACTTCCGGCTTGGACGTGGCCATAACCACCTTCGTCCCCGCCTTTTGCAGGTCCCGCAAAAGGTCGGCCATTCCATCGTAGAGATCATTTTCAAAAATCCCCTGCGCCTTGTAATACTCTCTGTACTTATCTACAGCGTCGTATGCCGCCATGTTGGAAAAGCCAAAATATTTGCAGAAGGATTCGTGAAGGGGCGGGCCGATAAATGTAGTCAGCTCATCCTTATCCTCTACAGAAATACCATACTTTTCCAGGGCATACGCCACAGAAGAAGTGATGCCGATCCTTGGATCGGTTATCGTACCATCCAAATCAAAAAAGCAGTATGCAAACATGCCTTACCTCCATGATTTCATCTGGGAATGGACGTTTCATCCAAGTATGTGCAGGCGGCAAGGGCCGCGATGGAGCCGTCCGCCGCAGCTGTGGTGATCTGCCGGATATGTTTTGCCCGGCAATCTCCTGCAATAAATACGCCCGGAGTAGCGGTGCGGCAGTCTTCACCGGCGTCAAAATATCCGCCATCATCCAGCCCGGCAACATTTGCAAAGGGAGTGTTGTCCGGCGCGAGACCGATGGCGATGAATAAACCATCCAGCTTCCTGCAAAATTCTTTGCCGTCAGAGCCGGTACAGCGCACAGCCGTCAGCTCTCCCGCCTCTGTTTCAAAGCCGGACACCACAACGCCTGTGATCAGCTCCACGTTGTCCCGCTCCCGCAGGATGCTTTGCAGCTTTTCCTCCCCGGTAAAATGGTCCAGGTTTTGGATCACCGTCACTTTTCTGCATCCGTCGGAAAGCAGCACAGCCTCCTGGAGAGCAGTATTCCCGCCGCCAACTACGGCCACTTCTTTTCCTCTGTAAAAGGCGCCGTCACAAACAGCGCAGAAGGAAATACCTTTGCCAACCAGCGCGGCTTCTCCCGGGAGTCCCAGCATCCGGTGCCGGGCGCCGTTGGCGATAATAACGGCCCGGGCGTTGTAGGTGGTGCCCTCCTCTGTTGTGACAACCTTTGTGTCGTCACTTTCCAGCGCGATTTTTGTTACGGTGCCCAGTTCAATTTCTGCACCTTGAGCCAGCACCTGTTCGATCAGCATATCGGCCAGCTCGTTCCCACTGATCTCGGCATAGCCGGGATAGTTTTCAATTTTCGGCGAAAAGGTGATCTGTCCGCCGAAGGTATCCTTTTCTAATATCAGCACATGCTTTTCGGCCCGCCGGGCATACAGCGCTGCTGTAAGTCCGGCGGGTCCTGCGCCAACAATTATGATATCATACATAAAGGGGCATTTCTCCTAATGTTGTGTTAAACGGTAACCTTGGCAGCTTTGTCCAAAAAGGCCTTGATCCCGGCCACATCTGTGAACTGCTGCTCGCCGACTACAAGGGTGGGCGCCTGCCGCAGGCCAAGCTCTTTTGCAAGCTCTTCCTGGTCTTCCACGTAGAACTTTGTATACTCGATGCCTGCCTTGTCCAGCAGCGACTGGGCGACCTTGCATTTCGGGCAGGTTTTTGTTGCAAACAGCAGGATGGCGTCATTTTCCTGGGGTGCTGCAGGTTCTTCTGCCGGTACATTCGGCAGAGACTTGCTGCGTTTTACTACAGAGGTGCCGATGTTGTAAACGACACGGTCCTTATATTCCTGAGACTTGCCGTCGTTCCAGTTGAGAACCGGGCGATAGTAGCCGGTAATTCTGGAATATACCTCCGTTTTTCCGCCGCAGGTGGGGCAGGAGAACTGTTCCCCGGCGATATAGCCGTGATCCTTACAGACAGAGTAAGTGGGGGACAGGGTGTAGTAAGGCAGCGTAAAGTTTTCTGCGATTTTGCGCACCAGCGTTGCGGCAGCCTTCCAATCAGGCAGTTTTTCTCCCAAGAACGCGTGGAATACGGTACCGGAGGTATATCGGGTCTGGAGATCGTCCTGCAGCTCCAGCGCGGAGAAAACGTCGTCGGTGTATCCTACAGGCAGGTGAGAAGAGTTGGTATAGTAAGGCGTTGCGCCCTCGTGCGCGGTGATAATGTCCGGATACCGCTTTTTATCATGCTTTGCCAGACGGTAGCTGGTGGATTCGGCAGGCGTTGCTTCCAGGTTGTACAGATCGCCGTACATCTCCTGGTAATCGGACAGCCGCTCCCGCATGTGATCCAGCACTTCTTTGGTAAACTGCAGAGTCTCAGGATGGGTCATATCCTTTCCAAGCCACTTGGCGTTGAGACCGGCTTCGTTCATGCCTACCAAGCCGATGGTGGAGAAGTGGTTGTCAAAGGTGCCAAGGTAACGCTTGGTATAGGGATACAGTCCCTCGTTCATCAGCTTGGTGATGACGGTACGCTTGATTTTCAGACTGCGGGCAGACAGATCCATAATGTGATCCAGTCTCCGGTAGAAGTCTTCCACACTGTCGGACAGGTATGCGATCCGGGGCATATTGATGGTTACGACGCCCACAGAACCGGTCGATTCACCGCTGCCGAAGAAGCCGCCGGATTTCTTGCGCAGCTCCCGCAGGTCCAGACGCAGACGGCAGCACATCGACCGCACGTCGCTGGGCTCCATATCGGAGTTGATATAGTTGGAGAAATAGGGAGTGCCGTATTTGGCTGTCATTTCAAAGAGAAGCTTGTTGTTCTCCGTTTCAGACCAGTCGAAATCCCGGGTGATGGAGTAAGTGGGGATGGGGTACTGGAAGCCCCGGCCGTTGGCGTCTCCTTCGATCATGATCTCGATGAAGGCCCGGTTGACCATATCCATCTCTTTTTTGCAGTCTTTGTATTTGAATTCTACTTCCTTACCGCCAATAATGCAGTTTTCTTCTGCAAGGTCTGCAGGAACCGTCCAGTCCAGGGTGATATTGGAGAAGGGCGCCTGGGTACCCCATCTGGAAGGAGTGTTCACACCGTAGATAAAGCTTTCGATACACTTTTTCACCTGATCGTAAGACAGATTGTCTACCTTTACGAAGGGAGCCAGATAGGTATCGAAGGAAGAGAACGCCTGGGCGCCGGCCCATTCGTTCTGCATGATCCCAAGGAAGTTGACCATCTGGTTGCAAAGGGTTGCCAGGTGGCTGGCCGGGGAGCTGGTGATTTTACCAGGAACGCCGCCCAGTCCTTCTTTGATCAGCTGACGAAGAGACCAACCCGCGCAGTATCCGGTGAGCATGGACAAGTCGTGGATATGGATATCTGCGTTTCTGTGGGCAGAGGCAATTTCGTCGTCATAAATTTCAGACAGCCAGTAGTTTGCGGTGATCGCGCCGGAGTTGGACAGGATCAGTCCGCCTACGGAATAGGTAACGGTGGAGTTTTCCTTTACTCTCCAGTCGTTGAGCTTTACATAGTTGTTGACGATTTCCTTATAATCCAGAAGGGTAGACTGGATGTTACGCAGTTTTTCCCGCTGGCGGCGATACAAAATGTAAGCCTTTGCCACATCGTCGTATCCGGCCTGCACCAACACAGATTCTACACTGTCCTGGATATCCTCCACGGCGATCATGCCGTCTTTGATTTTCGGTTCAAAATTCGCGGTGACCTTCAGGGCCAGAAAATCTATAATAGAAGGAACAAAGTCCTTTTCCTGTGCTTCAAAGGCCATGGTGATGGCGCTGCTGATTTTGGACAGATCAAACTCTGCTACTTTCCCGTCTCTCTTTTGTACTTGATACATAATATACTCCTTCATATATTCAGCCGACAGACTATGTTATTGATTCATGGACCTTTATTATATACTATATCTTGTGGCCTGTCAAGGAAATTCGGACAAATCTGCAAATATCGGCATTATTGCCAAAACCTACAGATAGAAATCAGCACTTGTGCTACATATAGTTGCAAATATGCATCAACACACAATATATAGTGTTACATTCTTCGAACCAACCAAATAAAAATAAACACAATTCACATCGGCCCAGGGCACACACTGGTACTTCAGCGATTTCAACAATACTATATATTGTATACATGCAAATGGAAGTTTTTCTGTAAGGCTCTGTTCCGGCAAATGGTTGATGATCGTCTGCCTGTCTCTCCCTCCGTCTTTTGCCTTTGCAAGATTCACCCTCCCTATATTAGCAAGGCATCTCTGACGAGCCGCGGCAAAAAGTCTCAGTGGGAGACAAGGCTGCTCATGTTGGTGCTTCATTTTATGAAGCACCATGGTGCCGGCATCATTCGGAGACGAAGAGGTAGTTTTTCTATTTTTCCATTAAATTTTGCCGGGTCAGAGTTTTCCATAAAAATCCCCAGGGAAGGAAAGTCCATCCCCGGGGGTTTTTAGCCGATACCGATCCAAGCTCATTCCATATTCCAGTCCGGCGGATACGGGGCATTTCCCGCTGCGATCCGGCTTAGCTGTACGTAGTCCAGCATGGTGACTACGCTGTCTCCGTTTACATCCGCCGCGTCGTACAGCTGCAGCGGCACGGAGGAAGCTGAGGCGGCCACCCTGCGCAAATATATAATATCGGCAGAGGTAATGGCGCCGTCATTGTTCAGATCTCCCTTTTTCCAACGCTGCAGAATCGGCAGCGACTCTTCCTTCGTCTCCTGACAGGCGCTGCAGGTATACACCCCTCTTCCCTCCGTTTCAAACGTGGGAGGAACGATCTCCTGGGTAAGTACCCACTGATGGCCCGGCGAAGGAATTGTTTCACCAATTATCGTGTCCTGACAGTACTTGCAGACCTGTTGGGTATAGCCATTCTTTGTACATGTAGGAGGAACCATCCCGGATTCATAGCAGTGATCTCCGTATTCGCTCTTTCCTACAATATTTACTGTGGTCACATCCACCAGCTGATGGTCATACGTAATATAGGGACGTTTGTCGTAAGTCACCCTAAATCCATAGTCTTCCTTTTCGTCCAGTAT
>CANQWE010000068.1 GCA_947627475.1 uncultured Clostridia bacterium | reverse complement strand
ATGTCGTTATGGTTATATGCGCTGCACAATTTCTTCAGGGAGCGCCCAGAAAGCTCGGTCACCTGCAGTTGTTCGCGATCGGCCATTTTATTTACTGCAGTCACAGTAACAGGCGTGTAGCACCCCCAGCCAAGGCCGTTTTCCATGTGAGGGTCGCCTACATATACTTCCCTTGGATTAGAGCCCCTTCCTCCAGATGGCGCCGGCCCCATATCCAGATAATTTTTTACGAACCATTCACTGTTTATTGTCACACCCCAGTACTGCATCGCCATTGCCGTACTGACACTTTCACATCCATTGGGCAGGCCAACGGTGTCCTGATTTATATACGGCGCGTCGATGATTTTTGCGTTTCCCGAAGGCTCTGCAATAATCCCTTTGCGCTCGAACACACGGATTTCCACTTCTTCTATTTTCTCTTTGGCGGACCATCCAGCGTTCGTCGTCCTGTATTCAACCCTCCTTCAAGGCCAAACTGCGCCTGTATGGTTTGCATAACCGGCGGCTGGCCATTACTCACCCAGTCCAGCCATTCATCGGCTACCATCTCCCGATACATCACCACATAGTTGTCGTAAATTCTGCGTGGTCCTTCATATACTTCAATGGACAGATTGGTCATTGGCGTTTCATCCAATCCGGCATAGTTGTTATCCGTTACACTCTGCGCCGCTCCTGCCAAATCGTGTCCTCATGCTTTGTTTTATATAAGAATCGATATGGCTTGTCTCCTGTTACGATACGAACCCCATCAATTACATCTTCCTTTTCAGTCACAGATGAAAAATCCTTCCACCCGGTTCCATGGCAATACTGGAAAGTAATACTGTTTGTAACTTCCGTATAAATATCGTCAGATACTGCTGTACTGTTTGAATTTGCTACCTCCGGCATGCTCTGGTGCTCTTCTGTCGCTGAAGTGTAAGCAAAGCAAAAGTGTAATCATCAGCGGCACAATCCTTCGTCCTTTGTTCATTTTGAAAACACTCCTTTCTTTTTCCATCGACTTTCACCAGCAGGGTACGATCCGCCGCCTCCCTCAGCGTAATTTTGCTTTTACTGGGATAGTTGGTATAAAGCGTAGGCCATACCGTGTCCTGTTTATCATCTGAAAAAAAAAAAAAACACATTTCCCAGGAAGTTTTTCTTTTTCGCAGCAGTATTTTCAGGGCTGAATCGGATATAATTTTTTATAAGATGTCAGCATATTGATTTTCTATACAAAGTGTGTTATTCTGATACAGGACCATATTCCAAAGAAAGGCAATAGGATTATGAAAAAAGCTTTTTCTGCCCCTGTGCGGATTTGCATCCACATCCTGATCACGCTTGCGGCTGCCGCAATATATTTTTATATTGCTCTGCCACCCATCAACATTCAGTCCAGTGAGTTCTGGACCTTTGTGCTGCTTATTTTGATCGTGTTCAGTGTCCTGACACTGTTCTCCTGCAGAAAAAGACCGCAGGAGACAGATTCACCCCGCAGTCTGTTTTCCTTTCTGTGGAAAAACATACGCATTCCCATGATATTGATTGGTATATGCCTGGTATTTTGTCTGATCGGCAGCATTCTTTCTGCAGTTATTTTCAATACTAAAGCCTACAGTTCCCTGATCGAAATCAAAGAAGGAGATTTTGCAAAAGACGTCACAGAAATATCCTATGACCAGATTCCCATGCTGGATGAAACATCAGCCAACACCCTTGCCGCCAGAAAGTTGGGAGAGCTCAGCGATCTGGTCAGCCAATTTGAGGTGGACGCTTCTTCCGCTCAAATCAACTATAAAAACGCCCCTGTTCGGGTGACCTATCTGAACTACGGTGATTTTTTCAAGTGGCTCAACAACCGTGACAAAGGAATTCCTGCTTATATCGTGACAGACATGGTGAGTCAGGAGGTATCTGTAGTTCGTCTAGAGGAAGGAATGAAATACACCCCTTCCGAGCCTTTTAACCGAAACGTAGAACGCCATTTGCGCTTTAAATTTCCCTTTACCATGTTCTCCGATATCAATTTTGAAGTTGATGAAGACGGAACGCCTTACTGGGTCGCTTCCGTTATGAAAAAAACGATTGGTCTCTTCGGCGGCGCTGATATTACTGGCGCCGTATTGATGAATGCGATTACAGGGGAATGCAGCTATTATGATATTGAAGACGTTCCCACTTGGGTGGACCGAGTATTTAGCGCTGGTCTGATCATTGATCAATACGATTATTACGGCGAGTATAAAAACGGATTTTGGAACTCCATCTTTGGGCAAAAAGGCTGTACCATTACTACCGATGGCTACAACTATATTGCCCAAAATGATGATGTATGGGTGTATACCGGCATCACGTCTGTAGGCGGTGATGAGTCCAATACAGGATTTATTCTGGTAAATCAACGGACAAAAGAAGCCAAGTATTACAGCGTAGCAGGAGCGGAGGAATACTCCGCCATGAGCTCAGCCGAAGGTTCCGTACAGCAGTTCAGTTACAACGCAACCTTCCCGCTGCTCTTAAACATCGAAGGACAGCCCACCTATTTCATGGCACTGAAAGACGATTCCAATTTAGTAAAAATGTATGCGATGGTAAATGTACAGCAGTACCAAATTGTAAGCAACGGCGCCTCCCTCGCTGAATGCGAACAAAACTATTATGAGTTGCTGCGTAAAAACGGTATTATATCGGATGAGACAGAAGGGCCCGTCATTGAAAGCGAAAAGGAAAGGATTTCCGGTGCCATTACAGAAATACGGAGTGCAGTAGTAGAAGGTACAACGTATTACTATATCAGGCTGGACACAAATGCAGATCTCTGGTTTAAGCTCTCTGCTGCAGAAAGTGAAGAAATCGTTTTGTACAATGTAGGAGACACTATTTCCCTTTCCTATGAAAAAGATACAGAAGCAGTCATTCTGCCCGCTGTCATTCAATCCTAAAAAATAAAAGTCCCGGCCACTGCCGGGACTTTTATTTATTTGCTACACGCATAATTATGCACTTTGCCGCGCTGCAAAATCAATCCGTCTGCGCCTTCGATGTCTGATTTCCAGATCACACCCGTAGGACAGACTTCAAAACATTTACCGCATCCCGCACAAAGGGAATAATCGATGGAGGCCAGCTTGCCGCGCACGCGAATCGCCCCCTGGGGGCATACCTTCTCGCATGCACCGCATCCAGTGCAGCCGGCACCGCAGTTGTATTGACTGTGGCCGGCTTCTTCATGAGAAGAACAGCCCACCCAATGATAACAATCATACGGAATCAAGCGGATGATATGTTTGGGACAACTGCTTACACAAATCCCGCAGCCAGTACATTTCTGATACTGCACTACTGCCACATCGCCGATTATTTCTATGGCGTCAAAAGGACAGCTCTTTACACAACTTCCCAGACCCACACATGCATATCTGCAGCTTTTCTCTCCACCGCCGAGACGGGCAGCTGCCGCACAATCCTGGGCGCCACTTTCATAAACATATTTTTTCCGGGTAGACTCGCCGCCTCCCGAACACATTACCTGCGCGCGCATGCGGATACCATGGGTGGGATCTGTACCCAAAACCACCCCTACGGCCTGCGCAGTACCTGCTCCACCAGCCAAGCAAACGTCCGGACCAGCATCTCCTTTTGCAGCAGCCATCGCTGCAGAGGGACAGTCCGGATATCCGCAGGCACCGCAATTTTTTCCGGGAAGGCAATCTAAAATCTTTTCCCGCAGTACTTCTCTGCGTACGGAATCGTCTGCCTGGGCTTTTTCCTCCAAAGCAGCCGTAATAAAACCGATAATAGCAAATAGTATAACAGCCACAAGTATTCCAATGAACATTTACGAATCCCTTCCCCCCTTCATATCACACAATTTCTCATAAAAAATGGAGCCCGGCAAAGCCGGAAAAAGCCATTACTGCCAAGGCCGCTGCCGTGATCATGATCGGGATGCCAGCAAAAGCGGCAGGAGGCGTGCAATGACAAAGCCGTTCCCGTATGCTCGAAAAAGCAAGGGCCGCCAGTGTATACCCGATCCCCGCTCCAAGGAATAGAAGGAAAGCTGCTCCGATCCCTAAGTCCTGCTGGATCGCTAAAAATACTGCGCCCAGAATGACAGCATTGGTGGTAAGCATGGGAAATTGTGCACGCAGCATTTCTTCCAACGCGCTGTTTTTTGCAGCAGCGGCTTCCAATCCTGCCACCACAGCAGTGGTTAAAAGAACTCCCACTGGCAGCGTCAAAAAAGAGATCTCCAAGGGTGAAAGAACGAAACGATACAGCAAATAGGCCAGCCCTCCTCCAACAAGGGACACTGCCGTCACCACCCCCCCACCTTTCAGTGCGGTAGATGCTTTTTCAGATGAGACAAAGGATTGCTCTATTCCCATAAATTTTGTAAAAACAAAGTTATCTGTGAGAATTGCAGCAAGCAATAACAGTACGTATTCCATTGTAATATAACCATGCCTTTCCTACCTTGCGCCGTAAGGCACAAAAAGTATCAATATCTATACAATGTAGTTATGTCTTGAAAATTCTCTTGAGAGAAGAAAATTCCCTTTTTCACGCTGCTTTCTACACAGTTTCCAGTTCTGCGGCAGCCTTTTTTTCGCTGCGTATCTGTATATACTGAAATACTGCCATTCCTGCCCCAATCAACAGCAAAGCACCTGCAGGCTGCGCCAGAAAGGAAACAGGCGCTGCGGGAAATATCTTTAAACCACCCTGCCCAAATGGGTCAGCAAATAGACGTCCTGTACCAAGCAGTTCTCTTATAAAGCCACATCCCAGCATAATTACGCTGAATTCTGCACCGGTAATCAAGCCATCCAACGCGGCAGGCCCCGGCGTATTGCATGCAGAAAAGGTCTCCAAACGCATGATCATAACACAGCTGACAGCCAAAACCGGTAGATAAATACCCAGTGCCATCACGGAAGCAGGAAAAACCGCACGCATGATCAGGTATACCATGGTTACAGAAAAGCTGGAAAGAAGCAAATAAACTGGCACACGCAGCTTCACCGAAATCCTTTTACGCAAAACAGATACCAGCACTGCGGACAATGTAAGTGATACCAGAAGGGCACCGGAAATAGCCAAGGAACGGGAAAGCGTTGTTGTCACTGCAAGGGCTGGACACAATGCCAGCATCTGCAGCGCCGATAATTTATCGCTGCTTTTTAATTTTGTTTTTAGTAACATATTTGGCTCCAATTCAGTAACACAGATTTTTATTCGCCCCATCCAGGCCAGCCGCCCCCGGTCGTTTCTTCTCCAGATGTGGTAGTGTCGGAAGGCCCTGTCGTCTCTTCCGGAGGTGCAGTGCTTTCCTCCGGCGGCTTTGTCTCCGGCGGCACAGTTGTCACTGGAGGTGCAGTGGTAACGGGAGGCGATGTGGTAACGGCGGTCGTTTCCTGAGGCGTCTGGGTTTCCGCAGTCGTTTCCTCCGCAGTCGTTTCCTCAGGTTCTTCCGTTTCTGTTTCATAAACAGTCGTATTGTCTTCTCCCTGGGCAGAACCATTGTTTCCATCACCGGTATTGGCATTATTCCCGCCCACATTATCTCCGCCAAAAGCAGTATCATCTCCGGGGCGCGTAGTCACGGCAGGATTTTTCGTAGTCTCAGACGCAGTAGTATCGTCTGTTTCCTCATCCTTTTTCTGATCCTCTTCTATTTCTGACGCAGTGATGGTTTCAACATCCAGTTCTTCTGCTATGGTAAGGAAATCCAGTTCCAGCTTTAGTGCTCGTTCTACGCCGTCTTTTACAGCCCGGCTGGATATGGTAGCGCCCGAAATCAAATCTATTTCTATATCCTCGTCCGGCATACCCGCAAATTGGGACAAAAATTTGTTTTTACATATTTTACTGCCAAGTCCCTCTGACTCGTTCTGGGACACAATTTTCACCTGAGATACTTTGTTGTCTGTATCAAACGCCACCAGCATTTCAATTGGTCCGATATATCCATCTTCCGTCACGAAAACTGCATATCCCGCAAGCTTCCCCTTATAGTACACCACATATACAGGAAGATCCTCCACTGTATCATACAGCTCTGCCCGATTACATCCGGGAAATAGATTTAAAACTGCTTCTCTGCGGATATCCTTTTCTCCCTTTTCGGCAGCAAACACAGTAAACACATTGGTAAGAGCAAGGACAAGAGCGCACGCCGCGCATAGGATGACCAAAAAAAGAGAATTCTTCATATTGGGCACGCCGGCAGCTGCGTTCCGGCTTGGAGCTGGCGCAAATTCGTCCGGATCAAACTCCGGTGAGTTGATATCTTCTTCCGTCAGCCATCCCTGCTGGGTGTCGCCCAAATTGCTGCGATCTTTTTCTTTCATGTAAAATCCAACCTTTCAAAGGTTTTGGGGGCGCTTCCCGTGTTATTTCTTCGCCCCGGTCTTTATTCCAAAACGCGCTGGTATAGTCAAGCGCTCAATCAAAGGCACAAATAAATTCATAATCAGTACCCCATAGGCTGCGCCTTCGGGATAAGCGCCAAAATATCGAATGAACACCGTAATCAGCCCGCATCCCAACCCGAAAATCAACCGTCCACCACCCGTAACCGGTGTGGTGGAATAATCATTTGCCGCAATAAAGGCACAGAATAAAAGGCTGCCGGTAAATATACTGAATAATGCAAAATTTCCATTTTCCCCTTCAATACGCGGGAAGAAGAAAAACAGGGCGGTGGCACTGCCAAGAAAAGCGACCGGGATGTGCCAGGTTATTACCCGTCGAATAAGCAAGTAGACCAGTCCGATTGCAAGTGCTACCGCAGAAACCTCGCCGATCGCGCCGGCATAGTCTCCCAGCACATAGTCAAATAAAGAATCGGAAGGAATAACACGATCCTTTAGGGAAAGCAACGGTGTGGCACGGGATATGATATCCGTTTGTGGGTCTACAAAGCGCGTCAGCTCCTCTGGCCAGCACAGAGAGAGAAACACGCGTGCAGCTATGGCAGGATTAACCAAATTTTTACCAATTCCTCCAAACAGCCCCTTTGCAACTACTACGGCAAAAAAAGCGCCCGCAATGGGAACCCAAAAAGATACCCGGCTAGGTAGACTCAGCCCTAAAATAAGTCCTGTTACTACAGCGGACAAATCTGTTATCATCAGCGTACGTTTCGTAATCTTCTGAAAAGCCGCCTCAAACAAAACGCTGGAAGCAACACTGATTAACACCACTACAAGCGCTCGCCAGCCAAAAACGAACACGCCCCACAAAAAGGCCGGCATCAATGCAATGACAACATCCAGCATCAGAGCCCGTGTGGTATCTAAACTTCTGATGTGCGGCGCCGGAGATACATGGAGCAGCTGCGGCATCGTATATACCTGTTCTTCTGTCGCAGAAGCATTTTTATCATTTATTTTATTCATAGCGCATCCATTCCTACCCTTCATGCCTTGCATCATTTCTGCGCTGTTCCAGAACCGCCATCTTGGCCCGCACGGAAAGCTGGGTCACAGGCACACCGCCTGGACATATATACGAACATGCACCGCATTCAATACAATCCGTCGCACCCAGCGCAGCAGCTTCCTCTACCCGTCCGGCCTCAATGGCAGATGCAATTTTTAGGGGCATCAGCTTCATGGGGCAAGCGCGTACGCAACGTCCGCAGCGAATACACACTGCCGGAAGCTTGGAATCATAGTCAAAGTATTCACTGAGCACCAAAACCGCCGCCGTTGTTTTCATCACAGGCGTATTGGGATCCCACTGTGCTTGTCCCATCATAGGACCGCCGCAGACAATTTTTTTCGGTTCTGCACAAAGGCCGCCGCAATATGCAATTAAATCGGAAATAGGCGTTCCTATGGGCACCAAAAGATTTTTGGGGTTCTTGACACAATCGCCGTCTACAGTAACGATGCGGCGAATCAGAGGCATTCCTTTGGCCAGAGCCTCAAACACTGCAGCGCAGGTCTGGGCGTTGAAAACCACGATACCAACATCTAATGGCGTTCTCCCGGCAGGAATCTCTTTTTTTGTCAGCGCATAGACAAGCTGTTTTTCTGATCCTGCGGGATATTTGGAAGTAACTTTCTTGATCTGGATCAGCCCACCATCTCCAACCAGCGGCTGCAGTGCTGCCCGCTCCTCTTTCCGGCTGCCTTCCACCGCGATCCAAGCCTGCTGAATTCCCAGAGCGGCCATAATAATTTTCAGTCCATGGATGATGGCTGCAGGATCTTCCAATACAAGTCTGTGACTGGCGCAGGCAAACGGTTCACTTTCGATGCAATTTACAATCAGCGTATCCACCTTGCCTCTTGCCGCCGCAAGCTTTGCATATGTAGGAAAAGCCGCAGAACCCATTCCGGTGATACCAGCAGCCCGTACCGCTGCAATAATTTCGTCTGAAGTCGCCTCTGAGAGCGTTTTCCCAAAGGGCTGTACTGTATCTGCCAGGGTGTTCTGCCCATCATTTTCCATTACAATATTGTAAGATGTGCCTCCACGCTGGGCCGTGACCTCATCTATTCTCACAACGGTTCCGGACACACTGGCATGTACGGGACATCCCAGCCCGCCTGGAACATCCCCGATCAGCTGTCCCATACGGACCTTCTCGCCGACTTTGACTACAGGTTTACACATGATGCCCACGTGCTGACTTAGGGAAACAGAAACCTGCGCCGCAGCCGAAAATTCTTCTATGGGAACATTTTTCGTATATTTATGATCATCGGGCCATACTCCGCCCTTAAAGGTGTAAGCCAAAATCGTTCACCTCTGTACAGATTTATTTTCTTCCCAGCGTCCAAAGACGGTAAAGTTCACTACACCAGGGGCGATACCCTGTGGCCAATTGCAGATCACAAGACGGACCCGCTTTGCCTTTACATGAAGCAGCGGCCGGTAATCGATCACCAGGTCTTCCCTGCTCTCGGAACG
This sequence comes from uncultured Clostridia bacterium, assembly GCA_947627475.1. Lineage (GTDB taxonomy): Bacteria > Bacillota > Clostridia > Oscillospirales > CAG-272 > Avispirillum. Next base: position 258 of record CANQWE010000068.1, on the reverse strand, counting down.
GTCCAGTACGCATATCCATTTGCCGTCTCCATCTTCTGCTTCGATTTTGTATCCAAAGGCGCCTGCCAGTACCCCTTTTTTGATATCCAATCCCACATCCCGCCAGATAATTCTCGCGCTGTGTATATCGATTGGCGTATCAGAAAGCGCCACCTGCACAGTCAAAACAGGATTTTCATCTTCCGCTGCAGGCTGCCACCAGGACAGCATGCTGTCGTCCACCGCATAGATGGGATCCCTGCCCGGTGCGCTGGAGGT
>CANQWE010000067.1 GCA_947627475.1 uncultured Clostridia bacterium | reverse complement strand
GACGCGGCGGATGTAAACGGAGACAGCGTAGTCACCATGCTGGACTACGTACAGCTAAGCCGGATCGCAGCGGGAAACGCCCCGTATCCGCCGGACTGGAATATGGAATGAGCTTGGATCGGTATCGGCTGGCCCTCCCGGGAAAGAAAGTCCATCCCCGGGGGGGTATTTGTATATATAAGTATGCAGAAATCCAGCCGCTGAAGGGAGATGGAAAACATTTCTACCATGCGCAAATAAAAAATAGTATTTGATTTATAGTATCGAAAAGTATTAAACGGAAGAAGCCTTGAAAATACTAACTTTCTAACAGATTACTGCACCAAAATTAGTAATGATTTTTAAGGATTTGGTGCCCAAATGGTGCCCGAATTTCCTATGGCGATATAAAACGATACAAGCAGATGTAAGAAAATATCATAATCTTCGAGGGAGAAACCACTCGTTGCTTTTGCTCTCTTGTCCGCCGCATAACCAGGGCATCGCGCTTGCGGGAGGGGGGCGAAGCCTGTTCATCTTGACCGTTGACGAGTGAGGGTAGCTCTGCTATTTGTCAAAAGGTAAATAAATAATAGAAAAACTTACAACTTGATGGTAAAATATATACGTCATAAGAATTGGCAAATTGAAATTTGTGAAAGGAGATTGCTAAAATGATAACAAATTCTTTCGACAATCAAACGGCGGCTATCATCGAGCCGCAAAGAAAAGTAGGTGCACCTTCGGTTGATGTGATGATTATCACATTTTCGTATATCATCGAGGAATACATAAAGGAACATTTCAAATGTACGCAGATTGCAACGCTATATTCTGCTGCCGGACTTACACCTGTATATCAGATAGACTATAAGAGTAAAAAGATTGGTTTCTATAAAACATATATAGGTGCACCCTGTACTGTAGGTCTTGTTGAGGATGTTCTGTCGGGGGTTGATACAGACAAAATCATTATGTTCGGCGGTGCAGGATGTCTTGACAAAGATATCGCAAGAGGAAAAATTATGATTCCGACAGAGGCTTACCGTGACGAAGGAACCTCCTACCATTATTCTCCTGCCGCTGATTATATTACCCTAAAAAATTCTCATGTTGTTGCCGACTTTATGAAGCAAGCAAATATTCCGTATGTTCTCGGAAAAACATGGACGACCGATGCCATTTACCGAGAAACAAGAGGTAACTTTGAAAAGCGCAAACAAGACGGTTGTATCGCTGTGGAAATGGAATGTGCATCTGTTCAGGCGGTGTGTGATTTCCGAGGTGTGGAGTTTTACAATTTCTTGAAAAGCGGTGACCTTTTAGATGCCCCCGAATGGGATCCGCGGTCTGAATTCGGTAATAACGGTTCACAACATGACCCTCGATATTTTGTGATGGCACTTGATCTTGCCTGCTTTGTTTCTAATAGCCATATTCGTTGAATTCGGATACATTAACTTATAAAACCGGTAAGTCCAAATTCATAATTATCGCAATAAGCAAAAAGACAGGCTTTTTCAGCCCCTATTGCATAACATAATGGCATAGAAACAATGTGGTTCTAAACTGCTTTGTGGGCGTGATAACACCGCCCTGTGTTTATGTGTATCGTCTCATTTGTGGTGCTAAAATGGTGCCCGGTCTTACCAAACCACCTTGTACAGAGATACGGCAAATAAACGACGATATGCGGAAAACCTTGATTTTACGCCATTTTCTCATGGCGTCTTAAACATTTATGAGGGCTTATAAGAAGATTTCCGTCTATCAAATCAATAAAAATGCCGCCGGCATAGCCGGCGGCATTTTTCCTGTTATATTCCCTCTTTGCTTCTCTCTATATGTGCAATCTCCGATTCGTTCACGGTGCTCACATGTCCGGGGATGGGCAGAATCTTTTGACTGATTACATCGATGATGCCGTCTGCCTGGGGGAAGAAATACTTCTCAAATTCGTAGGCAGGGGTGATCCAGTTGCGGGAACCGAATACCACCGGCGGTGCATCCAAATAATCGAAAGCCATCTCTGCAATATTGGAGGCCATATCCCGCATAACGGAGTTTCTGTCGCAGGCGTCGCCCACAATGAGGATCCGGCCTGTCTTTTTCACGCTCTCCAGCACCTTTTCATAATTGAACGGCACGATGGAACGGGCGTCGATCACCTCGGCGCTGATGCCATACTGCTCCTGCAGCTTTTTCGCTGCATCCAGTGCCCGATACAAAACTGCTCCAATAGTCAAAATTGTCACGTCTGTCCCCACGCGTTTTACATCCGGTTCTCCAAAGGGGATTTCATAGCTGTCCTGTGGCACCCCACCTGCATGGAACTGCTCGCCGATATCGTAGATCCGCTGGCTTTCAAAGAAGATCACCGGGTCGGTGCCATTCAGCGCGGCGCACATCAGCCCCTTGGCGTCGTACGGGGTTGCCGGGAAGCACACCTTCAGACCGGGAATGTGGGCGGTGAGCGCCGTCCAGTCCTGACTGTGCTGGGCGCCGTATTTGGAGCCCACCGACACGCGGACCACCACAGGCATTTTCAGAATCCCCGCAGACATGGACTGCCACTTGGACAGCTGGTTGAAAATTTCATCACCCGCGCAGCCGATAAAGTCTGCATACATCAGCTCTACAATCGCCCGGCCTCCCGCCATGGCATATCCGACGGCGGAGCCTACGATGGCTGCTTCCGATATAGGAGCATTGAAAAATCGATGATAGGGAATCGCTTCTGTAAGACCCCGGTATACGGCAAAGGCGCCGCCCCAGTCCCGGTTGTCCTCTCCATAGGCAATCAGCGTGGGATCCTCATAAAACTTATCCAAAATCGCTTCAAAAATCCCGTCCCGCAGGCCGAACTGCTTGATTTTCGGAAGCATCTCGCCCTTGTCATCAAAGGCGTAGCGGGCTTTGCCGGCAATCTGCTTGACACGGGGATTTTCCTCCTTTGGAATCAGCACGTCTGCCTGTCGGTCCGGATCCAGAGAAGGTACGGATTGATTTGAAAACATTATAGAGGAGATGATATCCGGCTGGCTGTCCAAATCCATTCTGGGGGAGATCTCCTCGTCTATGGCCATGCGGCAGATTTTGGTGATCCGTTTTATGATATCTGCCTCGATGGCGTCAAATTCTGCTTCTGCGGCAATGCCCCCCTCTACCAGTTTCTTTCGATACGCGGCAATGGGGCACGCTGCCTTCCACTCTTCGATCTCTTCTGCGCTTCTATAGGTAGAGGAGTCGGAGGGGGAGTGTCCGCTGACCCGGTACGTAGCCACTTCCAGCAGCGCCGGGCCTTCTCCCTTCAGGAGCAGCTCCTTTTTGCGCTGGGTGGCGTCGATCACGGCAAGGGGATCGTACCCGTTCACCTTCTCTGCATGGAGCATATCCGGGTTGAATCCTGCACCCAGACGGGCAGCAATGTCAAAGCCCATGGTTTCGCCTCTGGTCTGTCCGCCCATTCCGTAGAAGTTATTAAATACGTTAAATAGGATCGGCATGCCCCCGTCCGCATATTTGCCGTCCATACCCCACAGCTTGCGGATCTGGTCCATAGATGCCATGTTGAGCGCCTCCAGGACCGGGCCCCGCCCCAAGGCCCCGTCGCCGGAGTTGGCGATGACAATGCCCTTTTTATGGTTGCTGCGCTTATACAGGGCCGCGCCCAGCGCAACAGGTGCGGCGCCGCCTACGATCGCGTTGTTGGGGAAGATTCCAAAGGGAATGAAAAATGCGTGCATCGAGCCGCCCAGGCCCTTGTTGAAGCCGGTGGTCCGGGCAAAGATCTCCGCGAGAGCGCCATACAGAAGAAAATCCACAGCCAGCTCCTTCACGTCGCCCTGGTTCTCCTGCTTGCCTTCTACTACCCGCAGAATATTTCCGCCGAGAAATTCCTTCATGATGTCGTACAGCTCCGTCTCCGTGAGCTTTTCAATAGAGGAAAGTCCCTTGGCCAGAATTTCGCCGTGACTGCGGTGGGAGCCGAAGGTAAAGTCGTTGATATCCAGGCAGTATGCCTGGCCTACAGCCGAGGCCTCCTGTCCGATAGACAGATGCGCCGGGCCGGGGTTGGTATATTCCACCCCGTTATACGCGCTTTTGGTTTTGATCTCGTTGAGCATGGTCTCAAACTCCCGGATAATCCGCATATCCCGGTATATCCGCAGGAAATCTGCTTTGGTATATAGCTTTTTCTCCTGGGCCAGTGTCTTTTTATACTGGCACAGGGGGATTTTATCAAAGGTAAGAAATCCAGATGCAAATGCATCGCTGGGGCTGATATATTGACTTTTTGGCATAACGGTTCTATCTCCTTATGTATTTTTAATCGATCATAAACATGCCTTCCCGTATGACCTCGCATACGGTAGGATGGGGGAATACCAGCTTTTGCACGTCCTGCACCCGCTGCCGGGATGCAATCATGGCTGCAGCGCCATAAATAATTTCCGAGGCGTAGGATCCAATCATATGTACGCCGATGACAGTCTTATGGGCATCGTCCACCACAATCTTCACAATGCCGTCGCCGCCCTCCACCTCGGCTACATACCGGCCGCTGTACCGCAGGCTGACAGTGTGTTCTGTTGCGGCCACGCCCCGCTTTGCGGCGCTCTCTGCCGTGTCTCCCACGGTGCCCACCTCCGGCTTTGTATAAATCACAGCAGGGATCGCCAGATAATCCATGCGGTCCGATATGCCGAGCATATCGGATACGGCCACTTCTCCTTCCCGATAGGCAGTGTGGGCCAGCATGCTGCGTCCGTTTACGTCTCCCGCTGCCCAGATACCCGGCACAGAAGTTCTGCCCCGCTCATCGCAGACCACCGCGCCCCGTTCCAGCAAAACGCCTGCTTTTTCCAAGCCGATGCCCGTTGTGCGGGGACGGCGGCCGGTGCTTACCAGCACGCAGTCACAATCGATGGAAACAGGCGCGCCGCCGACTTCACAGACAACGGTCTTTTTATCCGGGCAGACAGAGGTGACCCTCGCGCCCAGCAGAAAACGGATTCCCTTTTTCTCCAGGTTCTTTTGGAGTACTGCGGAAATGTCCCTGTCCGTGGGGCCAGCGATCTTGTCCAGCATCTCCACTACGGTAACCTGGGAGCCAATGGTACTGAAATACGAGGCCATCTCCAGGCCGATCACACCGCCGCCGATGATGCACAGCTTCCCTGGTACCGTGCGCATGTCCAGTATTTCCCGGTTGGTCAGAGCAAAGCCTGCGGCTACTGCCTCACCCAACCCCTCTATAGGGGGAACAGCGGCTTCGCTGCCGGTGCAGATAAGCAGCTTTTTCGTCAGATACTCCTCTTCCCCGCACCGTACCCGCAGTCCCTGTGGCCCCTTTCCTGTGATACAGCCGAATCCATTCTTCACAGTGACGCCCGCGCCCCGCATTTTGGCATTGACGCCGGACACTAATGTCTTTACTACCTTATCCTTACGATCCACCACCTTTGCGTGATCAATGGCCGCACCGGTCACAGTTACGCCGTAGTCAGCCCCATGAAGGGCGCTCTCATAGATCTTTGCAGAATTTAGTAAGGTTTTGGTGGGAATGCAGCCTTCGTTCAGACACACGCCGCCCAAGGCCCGCTCCTCCAAAAGGAGCACCTGCATGCCCCCGTGGGCTGCCCGTTCCGCTGCATTATATCCTGCCGGGCCGCCGCCCAGGATGATCAAATCGTATGTCATGTCCCCTCCTCCTTATTTGCCAAGCAGAAGCTGGAAGTTTTCCAGTCCGGTGCAAAGCTGGGCCAGGAATTTGGCAGCAGGCGCACCGTCTACTGCACGGTGGTCAAAGGTGAGGGACAGCCCCATAGCGGGGTACACGCTCCCGTCTGCCCGCAGCCGATTGGTAATGGTGCATACGCCCAATATCGCCGTCTGCGGCGGATTGATCACCGGGGTGAAGCTCTCGATTCCCAGAGAACCCAAATTTGTTACCGTAAAGCTTGCGCCGGACATTTCGTCGGGAGACAGCTGTCCGCTACGGGCCCGTTCTGCCGCGTCCTTGGATGCCGCGGCGATCTGGGATAGGGTCATGGTATCCGCGCCAAACAAAGTGGGAACCAAAAGGCCCCGGTCTGTATCTACCGCCAAACCGATATTGGCGTGCCGGTACAGGCGGAAGGTCTCCCCTACCAAATGGGCGTTGATATAAGGATGGTCCGGCAATGTACGGGATACTGCATACAGCACTATATCGTTGAGCGTAATATTCGGAAGCCCCAGAAGCTGCGCGTTTGCCTTCAGATGCTTTCTGTATTCCATGATAGCCGTTGCATCAAAGGAAGCGTTCAGTGTTAGCTGGGCCATCTCTGTAAGAGAAGCGCACATAGATCGGGAAATGGCTTTACGTACCCCGGACATAGGCGCTTCTTCGTACAGGCCAAAGTCTGCCACGCCGTGGACAGCATATACGGTATCGGGGTGCTGCGGCGCAGGTTCCAACGCTGTATTCTGGGATACGGTCATCGCTGTACTGCCCTTGTATCCCCCTGCAAGATATGCTTCCACGTCCGCCACAGTCGCGTGATATCCCCTGTCCAGAGCCGTATCGATATCCCGCTGGATGATTCTGCCGTGAGGGCCGGTGGGTACTACCCGGGTCATATCAACGCCGGTTTGCAGAGCCAGCGCCCTTGCTCTGGGAGAGATCCGAAGAATATCCCCATCCCGCTTTACAGGTGGGGCAGTCTCTGCCTGGGGCTGTTTGGTGTTTGGATCTGCGGGGGCTGCCGGGGCGGCGGCTTCCCTTACTTCTGCTGGTGGAGCGCCGGTAAGGGCCGAAACATCCTCCCCTGCCTCGCCGATCACGCAAACCGTATCCAGACAAGGTACAACGTCCCCCTCCGCTGCGAGGATCGCAAGCACAGTTCCGGATGCAGGACTTTTTTCATCAAAAGCGGATTTGTCTGTTTCATAGGAAAACAGCAGATCCCCTTCCCTGACCGCATCCCCTACTTTTTTATGCCACGCCGTAATGATACAGGCCTCTACGCTTTGGCCCTGCCGTGGCATAATCACTGGATTTGCCATATTGTTTTTTCCTTTCTATGTCATGTACTTTTTATATATATGCATACCTGTTTTACGATACCCGCACCTTTACCACAATCTTTTCAAACGAAATTTTCTCCCCGTCCACGCCGCCGGCAGAATTGTGGGCATCCTGGGGGAACAGAATAACAAAGGTGTCCGGCGTGTTGATCACATTGGTCTGGGCCGGCCCCTCCAGCAGGGAAAAATCGTCTGCATCCTGATAAGGATATGTAACGGTGAGATGGGCTGTCTCAGCCGTTTTCACGATCTCTCTTCCTGTAAGAGGAATAAATATATCGATATACCTTTTATGGGCCTCAAAAGGAGCGTCGGCGATATCCCCCGTCTGCACTGCGGCCTTGGTAAAGTAAAAGGCATCGCATACCGTTGTTTTTCCTTCCTCAGATTCTGTAAAATCTGTTTTTATTATAAAGTCGATTGCCCGGTCCAAGTTTGTGCTGATTCCCTTGTATTTTTCTATATTGCTAAGTGTGTCAAAAATCATATTTTTCTCCTGATTTATGCTTTTGTTACATCTATGGTTTCTATCCCGCAGGCCATGGCCTGCTCCTGCAGCTGCCGCGGCAGAGGACCATTACAGATTAGGGTCTGCACCTGCTCCAGCCGGCAGAAAGTGTACGGCAGGCTTTTATCCGCCTTGGACAGATCCATCAGCATCACTACTGTCCGCGCCTTATTCACCACCGCTTTTTTCAGCTCGCATTCGTTATAATTTCCCCCTGTAAATCCGCTTTGTACCGAAAGCCCGGACGGCGACAAAAAGGCAATGTCAATATTGACGTCATCCAGGTATTTCATGGCCTGCATGCCGGATACCGCCTGATAATCCCGATCCAGCCAGCCTCCTACCAGATTGACCACCGGACGTCCGATTCTGGACAGCTCAATGGCAGCCGCAGGGCTTGTGGTGGTAAAGATAAAGCGCTCGTCCGGCACATGGGGGATCATCTGCTGCAGGGTGGATCCGGAATCGAAAAAAATCGACCGACCCGCCTCCAGAAATCGTGCGGCGCCTGCGGCGATTTTGCCTTTGGCCTCCACATTCTCCGACATACGGGAAAAATAGGGGTCATCCACTGTTTCTGCCAGAAAACGGGCGCTGCGCGCCCCTCCGCGGACCTTGATGGCCTGCCCGGTCTTTTCCAGATAATCGATATCCCGCCGCAGGGTCATTTGTGACACCCCTGGAAACTGGGAAAAAAGCTCGTCATAGGAAACAAAAGGCTTTTGCATCAATTGCTGCCGCACCCATTCTCTGCGGTCCTTATACATGTGTCATCCTCCCATTGTAATTTTGATTATTTTAACACATATGTGTAAATAAGTCAACCAAAATACACAGCATTTTGTGAAAAATCACATATTTATGTGATAAAAGTGTATATAAGGCTTTGATCTAACAAATGGAGGATAGGAAGATGAAAGGGCACCCCTTCGACAGCTATCGCCGATATCTCCCCGGAAGTTGCGAAGCTACTCCTTATATGGGGCGGCCACTTTTTCTAAGCCCCTCGTCAGAGGGAGACAACAAAGTTTGTACAACCTTGGAGTAAGGTGGACCGCCATAGCAGGACCCTGCAGCATCTGCAACAGTGCTGTAGACTTGCAGTCCAAGGACGGCCTTTCAGTTTGTACCAAACAAACGCGATGGCAAAGCCGGGGATCCGGCTTTGCCCTACGGATTGCGGCGCGATCCGTAGGGCGCACTTTTGGTGTACTTGCAAAGCAACGTACCCTTTTCCTGCGCTGAGGAAAAGTACCATCGTCCCCCTGCTTCGGGAAGCAGGAACGAACCTGCTCCTCTTCCAAGAGGAAGGAAAGAGTGTTCTTTTCCTTACGGAAAAGAACACTCTTTCCTTTTGTAATGTGACAAAAGGAACCAAAAACACAGAAAAGGGAAGGGGGATTCCCCTTCCCTTTTCGCTGCCATACCCTTTGACAGCAAAGGATAAGCAACTCTTTTGGGATGCACTGAGCTTACAGAAGCTGCAGGATATATAGGAAACATAAGGATATAGAACAGTAAAGCAGAGCCAAATAGAGTATGCAGAGATTGGATCAGCTCCCCTTAGAAGGGACTTGAACGTACTATACCGACAGGCTTTCCTTTCTAAGAGGAGCTGAACAGACGCAAGGCCCCTTACATTTCGCTCA
>CANQWE010000066.1 GCA_947627475.1 uncultured Clostridia bacterium | reverse complement strand
GATAGATCTATTTACCCGCTGGGCATCCAGCGGGTTTATAAAGTTTTTGCGGAGCTTTTTTCAAAAAGCGACCGTTCTCTTTGCCTCCGGCGGCTCAAACCTTTTTTTGTAAAAAAGGTTTGAGAATCCAAAAAACTTTCATAAGGGACAGATAAATTTACCCGCTGGGTATCCAGCGGGTTTATTAAAGTTTTTGCGGAGCTTTTTTCAAAAAGCGACCGTTCCCCGCAAAAAAGGCGCCGCAGACGCGGCGCCTTTCTTCATTTGCAAAGTGTGGACGTTTCTATGCAAAAAACGTGTGATTACCAATCGTCATCACATAGGGTCTGTTATCAGAAACCCAGGTATTTTCTGCAAGCGCCTCGTTTACAAAGAAAAATACATTGTCGGATATACTGGCGCCGTCCAGGCAAAGCTTGGCTGCCAAAACGCTTTCTTCATTGGGCGTACAGTAAATGGTACCTGTGGCCGCCGGAGTAAATTGTACGCCGGCAGACATGTCAAAAATCACGCTGTAAATGGTATTGGGATATTGATCGCTGTTTACCCGGTTAAGCACAACAGAGCCTACCGCCAGCTTTCCTTCCAATGGTTCCAGTCCTGCTTCCGAATGGATAATCCTGGACAGCCACAAAAGCGCATCCTCCGTATAAAACTCTGCGGCAGGCACAATAGCGCCGCTGCCGCTTGTTAGGTATACGGCATAATCTGCGCCGCTCCAGGAGACACTGCAGTCAAAAGCCTTGGCAATGACCCGAATGGGAATATACATGGTTCCCTCCTTGCTGCGGATCCCATCGCGTACCCAAAGGCATCTGCCGTTCGCTGTTATATAGCGGCTCCCGTCCTGGGCGGTGATCACAAGGTTGTCCGCAGTGATTACCGCAGTTTTGGATGCCCCGTCCCAATCTACAGAATGGGCTCCCATAAACATAGAAAATTCCCGAATGCCTACATATGTGGTCTCGTTTTCTGAAAATACCGTCCCGGTATATGGAGTTTCATCCAAAAATACCCGTACCTGTTTTTCCTCCTGTACAACAGGCGCTGCCTCTGCGGAAACAGCTTGTCCCATTATAGGGTCTGATGTAAATGCGCTGCCGCAGTTGAGATCCTCTTCCCGGATATCCTCCGCCAGTACTGTAATGCCGGCCGCAAAGGACAGCACCACTGCCGCAACCATTGCAATACATCGCACAAATCCACTTCGCTTTTGATTTTTTAACATAAACTGACCATGCCTTTCTTTGATGTGAAGAAGACGCCGGGCTCCACTTGTCTGTTCCTATGCGTACAATTTTCCAGCCTCTTCCTACGCGGCGTCCGGATACTTTCCCTTCCGTTTGTTCCGCTTTCTTTCAAATTTTACAGAAATATCTTTCCCATTCCGGAACAGATGTCCCAAGACAAAAATTTCCTTGGAGCAGTTTACAAAAACCGGAAAAGGGACCGCCTTTAAAATTCACACTTTGCAATTGATTTTCCGGACGCGTTGTAGTAATATATATGTGATGATCTTGTAAATTATGAATACAAAAGCAAAGTTTTATTCAGCAGACACCCCAATTTCCAGGAAAGGGTTGATGATACCTATGAAGAATCCAAAAAAGTTCTTTACCTTTGCAGCCGTTGTCCTGCTTTGCTGTGCTATGGCTTCTCTGTCGGGATGCGGTGTTTTTCTTTTAGGAGACCCCTCCGGCAATAAGGAACCGGAAGATACAGATACGCAAACCATGGAACCCGTAAGCGATTTTGAAAAAGTAGAAAACAACTACAGCCGGGAGCTGACCCGGTTTAAAACAGAATTGTCCAATGAAAAATATGGAGGGGCATCTGTAAAAATAGCAAGCACCAAAAGCAATACGATTGTTCCGGACGATACGGTAGGTGCTACGCTATCCAAAGAGTTGGTACGGCGCAACACCTATGTTGAAGAACTTCTGGACGTTTCCATTTCTGCCGTGCAGGCAGATCCCGAAACCATGCTGGAGGAGATGAAAGCTGCCGTACGCTCGGGCGCATATTATGCAGACCTGGTTGAATTTCCTCAGTCCTATATCAGTGTGTACGGGGCCTCCGGCGTTCTCATGAATCTAATGTCCCTGCCCGGACTTAACCCTGATGGGGAATATTTCAACGCCACCGGTACTTCCGCAGGTACAGGCGGAGACATGGTATACGCCCTTACCGGATATGCTTCTCTGAACAGTGATGCCCTCAGCGCAGTCTTTTTCAATAAGGCGTTGGTGGAATCCCTGGGAATGGAGTCTCCCTATGCTCTGGTAGACCGGGGAGAGTGGACCATGGACGCGTATCTGCAGTATGCCGCCGCCCTGTCCTCTCTGGACGGAGAATATTATTCCTATGCCGCGCAGAATACCGCTACATACCTGCCGGATCTGCTGTTCTTTTCCGGCGGCCAGCGACTGACAAACAGCGTACGGGGTTCCTATCCGTATATAAGCTTCAATTCCACCGATACTGCAGATCTCTTTACCAAAATGTCTGCCATCGTATACGACGAAAAGGCCTTGGGAAACGCTGTTGCGGGTATCAGTGCTTTTGATGGGGGAAACGTGCTGTTTCTCATCGACCGGTTGAGCACAATGCCTACCATTGCAAACAGCAGTGTGGAGTGGGGCGTTCTGCCGCTGCCGAAATATAGCGCCGAACAGGAAAATTACGTATCCCTGGCGTACTATGAGGACGCCATGTTCTTCGGCGCTGTGCCCACTATATCTGATGTGCAGAAAGCATCCGATGTGCTGATGGCGCTGAATATGATTTCCTACGGCATGAATGCTGATGCCATGGTGGAGAATGCCTCCTATCTGTATCTGCGGGACAACGATTCCATTCGGATGCTGGACATTATCCTGAAAAACGCAGCATACGATTTTGCGTACACCTTTGCCAATTCCAACAATGCGATTCCCTCCGCAACCTTTTCCGCGGTGCGCAACACCACCGGCGGCATATCCAGCCTGCAGCGGTATCTGGATATGTGGGGTGGGTATTTTGAAAATGCTATGTATCAGCTGTTTTCTGTAGGCTGACAACCATATCTTATAAAATAAAGAGGCCATTTTGTGGCCTCTTTAAAACTATTTATGAAGCAAAGAATCAAACACAGACTCCCCCTTACCCCCTTGCGCGGAAACTCCCAGGGGGGAACGGTCGCTTATCGAAAAAAGCTCCGCAAAAACTTTAATAAAACCCGCTGGGCATCCAGCGGGTAAATTTATATATCCCCTATTAAAGTTTTTTGAATTCTAAAACCTTTTTTACAAAAAAGGTTTTAGCCGCCGGAGGCAAGGCTTTCAAACTTTCGGGAACATGTGTTTGTCGCACATGCTCTCTTTTTTGGTTTATAAGTTTGCTGACAAAAAAAGCCTCCCACTGGGGCATATCGAGGGCAAGATGCTGAGGGCCTTCCGCGAAGCGGGTGGGGGATTGTTCCTGCAGTTTCCCTCTGACTTACCTTTAGTGAGCCACTTCTATTGACAAAGTCAAAGAAAAAAGCCCTCCTGCAGAAGGCTTTTATTTTTTATTACCGTATTGAGCCCTGCTGGCGTTGCCTGGAAATATTGATGGCCCCCTCCGGGATACTGGATATATGATCCAGAGACATTCCCGTACCCAGCGCCACGCAGGATACTGCCCGCTCAGCCACCCGGGTTTTAATACCGGTCACATTTGCAATCAGCCGGTCCAGTCCATACAGCAGGCTGCCGCCTCCTGTCATTACAATTCCATTATATAATATATCGCCAACAAGCTCCGGCGGAGTACGCTCAATTACAGAACAAACCGCCTCAATAATGGCGGTGATCGGCTCTTCCAGCGCATCCGGCATTTCCAGAGAGGAAATACGCACCACTCTGGGCAGTCCCTGCACCAAACAGCGGCCCTTCACCTCGATCATACGGGGTTCGTCCCGCTGCCAAGCAGCGCCTACTTTGATTTTGATTTCTTCCGCTGTACGTTCCCCAATGAGCACATTATGCCGCCGGCGCACATATCGGATGATGGCTTCGTCGAATCGGTCTCCCGCTACCTTAATGGATTCGGATACCACCACTCCACCCAGGGAAATGACAGCCACGTCTGTGGTACCGCCTCCGATATCTACGATCATATTCCCGTTGGCGCTGGAAATATCGATTCCCGCCCCAATGGCCGCCGCCACCGGTTCCTCGATCAGGTACGTTTTTTTCGCTCCTGCCTGAGTAGCCGCATCCACAACAGCCCGTTCCTCCACCTCTGTAATCCCGCTGGGCACGCAAATGATAACCCGCGGCGCAAAAAAGGAAGAACCACATGCTTTTTTTATAAAATATTGAATCATCCGTAGGGTGTATTCATACTGGCTGATGACACCATCCCGCAGAGGACGGATCGCAGTGATATTGCCCGGTGTTCGCCCAAGCATCATCTGCGCTTCCCGCCCTACTTTCAGAATTTTATCTGTATTCTGGTCGATAGCCACAACAGAAGGCTCTTTCAGCACGATGCCCTTGCCTTGCACATAAACCAAAACAGTAGCGGTACCAAGATCAATACCGATGTCTTTACGCATACCGAGGTGCATATCTCTGCTCCTTTCTCCCTTTACGGATAAATGATTGATTCCACAAAATCGCGCTATTGTATTCATTTTACCACACAATCTTCCATTTTGCAATGAAAAACCATTTTTTTCTTTTTTCTTCTTTTTCACCTTCAAATGTATTTTATGCCAAAACCCTTATAGAATATGTGCCAACATTCAAAAAAGAGAGACTTTGAAGGAACAAATTGTAAATTCTTCCAAATATTCAAACATTTTTCAAAATTACATGTTATACTGTTTCCAATATTGTATAACAAATTCTGCAGCGATGCTGCAATATTTTATCATTCTGGGAGGAATTTGGTTTGATTGAGGTCAAAAACGTATCCAAAAATTACGGTCCTGTGCCGGCTGTAAAGGACATCAGCTTTACAGTGGAGAAAGGGCATATTTACGGTTTTCTGGGGCCCAACGGCGCCGGCAAGTCTACAACCATGAATATGATTACAGGCTGCCTGGCCGCCACCAGCGGGAGTATCTCCATAGACGGCCATGATATCTATCGTGAGGCCATTGAAGCCAAGCGGCATATCGGCTATCTGCCTGAGCAGCCTCCCCTTTATACCGATATGACTCCTTTTGAATATCTGTCCTTTGTGGGCAGGGCCAAGGGACTTTCCAAAAACGAATTGTACGATCAAATGGAAACGGTTATGGAAAAGACAGGCATTGCCGACGTGGCCGACCGACTGATCCGCAATCTGTCCAAAGGATACAAGCAGCGGGTAGGGATTGCCCAGGCGATTCTGGGAGATCCGGATGTAATTATACTGGATGAACCTACTGTAGGACTGGATCCAATCCAAATCGTGGAAATCCGGCAGCTGATCCAGGAGCTGGGGAAGGAGCATACTGTGATTCTTTCCAGCCACATTCTGCAGGAAATCAGTGCGGTATGTGACTGGGTGATTATGATCTCCCAAGGAAAAATCGTCGCCAGTGATTCTATGGAAAATCTGCTTGCAGGGACTGCCGCAGGAGGATCCGCCGGCGGATTTATCCAACTGGAAACAGAAGGCAAGGAAAGCGCAGTACGAAAAGCACTGGAAAATATAGAAGGTATAAAAAATCTTTCCTTTGCAGAAAAGGGCAGCCGACTTTCTGTCACTGTGGAAACAGAAGACAATGCTGCCCCAGGAGACCAGATCTTTATGGCGCTGCGCCATGCCAGCCTGCCTGTTTTCTCTATGACGGACGGGGTCCCAAGCGGACAGAACGCGCTGGAAACGCTTTTTATTCAGCTGGCAGGTGAAAGTCTGGACGCGGGCGCGGCATATGCGGCGGATAAAGCGGCAAAAAAAGAAAAGAATTCGAAAAAGGCCCCTGCTGGCCAGTCTCCCCTTGGGGATGCGTATTACGGCAAGGATGACAACAAGGCAGACGCTGAAAAAAAGGAAGCAGACGCCTACGAATCCCTGTTTGAAGAAAAGGAGGATGACGACCAATGAATGCCGTTTTTAAAAAAGAATTTCGTTCCAGTATGTGCGGCATGACCGGCATGATCTTTATTGCTTATGTTTTGCTGTTTTTGGGGTTTCATACCGTTTATGTCAACTATTATGCAGCCCTTGGTAACTTTGAGGTTGTAATCATCTCCGCGGCTTTTCTTTCTCTATTGGCGGTCCCGCTTCTGACGATGCGTTCTTTCTCCGAAGAGCGGCACAACAAGACAGACCAGCTGCTGTATTCCCTTCCCATCAGCACAGGAAAAATCGTTTTGGGCAAATTTTTTGGAATGGCCGCTGTTTTTGCCATTCCCACCGCTGTAGCCTGTATTTATCCGCTGATTGCCAGCGCCTACAGCAGCGGTACCATCAATTTGGCCATCGGCTACGGTTCCATCCTTGCGTATTATCTTCTTGGATGCAGTGTGATTGCGATCTGCATGTTTCTGTCTACCCTTACAGAAAGTCAGGTCATTGCGGCCATTCTCAGTATCGGCGCAATTTTGCTTTTGTATTTCACCGACATGCTTCTTACAATGCTTCCCACTGGCGCCTGGATATCTCTGGTCACAGTAATCCTTCTTTCACTGCTGCTTGCTTATATTGTTTTCGTGTCCACAAAAAGTGCAGTAGCGGGAGGCGTATGCGGTGCTGTGCTGATCATTGCCGCAGTGGCCGTATATCTGGTGGATGCCTCCCTGTTCGACGGCCTGCTCCAAACCATGGTAGGCGCGCTGGCAATCTTTCAGCCCATTGAAAGCTTTGGCCTTGGAACCTTTGACATTGCCTGTCTGTTTCGGTATTTGTCCATCTGTGTTCTGTTTATATTCTTTACCATACAGTCCTTTGAAAAGCGGCGCTGGAACTAAGGAGGAATCGAAAAATGCATGAACAAAATCAAAAAGTAAAAAAGAACACACTGAAAATCGGTTCCTTCAGCATCATTCTTTCTCTGGTGGTACTGGCTATCGTCATTGCAGCAAACCTGCTGGTGAGCAGTCTCCCCGGATGGCTCATCCGGCCGGACACTACCTCAGACGGGCTGTATACTATCAGCGACGCTACAAAAGAAATTGTCGCCAGGCTGGAAACAGATGTTACGCTGTATCACATTACACAGCCGGATAATGCAGATCCTACTGTACAGGAAATTCTGCAGCGATATGCAGACATGTCCTCTCATATTAAAGTGGAAGAAGTCGATCCCGTAGCAAAGCCTACTTTTGTCTCTGAATATAGTTCCTCTGAACAGATTGCAGAAAACAGCGTCATCGCCGTCAGTGACAAACGAAATACCATCATCGACGGCAACACCCTGTATATGTACAAGCTGCCGGGAGACGATACTAACTACTACACCCGCAGCGAATACGAATATTACTATCAAATATATGCTTATCAGGGTCAGTACCTGAGCGCAGAGGAATTCTTCTTCGGGGAAAATGAGCTGACTCGGGCCATTGATTATATAACGATGGAAGAGTTGCCCATTCTGTATGTAGTGGGCGGTCATGGAGAACTAGAGCTTTCGGAATCGTTTGCCTCTGCTGTAGCGGATGAAAATGTGGAAATGCGGGATTTGACCCTGCTTTCCGGGGAAGCGCAAGGCGTTCCGGAAGACGCTGCAGCAGTTATGATCAATGTACCGCAAGCCGATATTACCCAGGAAGAGCTGGAAATTCTCAAAACGTATTTGGACGGCGGCGGCAATATTCTCCTTACAACCTTTTTCCAGTTTTGTACTGCTGACACCGTGCCGAATATAGCAGCGCTTACGGAATATATGGGGCTTACCGCCACAGCTGATGTGGTTTTTGAGGGTGACACTGCAAAGTATTCTCAATCTCCAAATATTATCTTCCCCACGCTTTCCAATGAGGGACTGGGGGCGAATCTTTCCAGCACAAATATTAACACGTATATGGTAAATGCCCATCCCATCACCGATACCGGGGCAAATGAAAACGTAACCGCAGTTCCCCTGATGACCACTTCTGATACTTCATATCTGTCGGCAGATGCCGAAAAGGAAGAAAAAGCAACTGCATCCTTCACACTGGCCTGGGAAGCAACCCTGAATGAGGGAGGAAAACTGATTTGGTTCGGTTCTCCTTACGTGTTCAGTGATGATTTCCTGCAGGCCAATGTCCAGGTGCTGGCGGCCACGCTGCAGCAGATCGGAGAAAAGCCTACCGCTGTATCGATTGTCGGCAAGGCAGTGCCTACGTCTACACTGGAGGTACAGCAAGCTGATATTACCACCTGGTTTATCGTCATGGTGGTTGCAGTTCCCTTGATTCCCCTGATTACCGGATTTGTGGTCTGGTTCCTGCGGCGCAGAAGATGAGGAGGCCGTAATGAAGAAAACCGGGAAAAGCATATTGACTCTTGTGATTCTGCTTGTGGTACTGGGGGGACTGATCGCAGGATATCTAATTTTAACGCATTACAATTCTATAGAAGAGGAGGAAGATCCCTCCATTCTCCTTTTGGACAAGACGGACAAAGTCGTCACTTCCCTGCAGTACAACGACGGGGACAAGGATCTGTCCTTTGTCTACGAAAACGATGTGTGGGAATATGCGCTGGACAGCCACTTCCCTCTCCAGCAAAAACCGCTGCAGGATATGGCCGCAGCAGCCAGTTCCATCCAAGCAAAGCTGCAGGTGGACACGTCTGATGCAGAAGAGGAAACCTACGGGTTAGACACACCTGCTTCTACAGTAGAAGTCACATTTACAGACGGTTCCATATATACCTATACCTTTGGAGATACCAACAGCTTTAACGGATACCAATACTTCACTATATCCGGTGACGACGCGATCTATATGGTAGAGGCGTCTCTGGCAAAATCCTTCGGCACCCCGCTCCATTCCTTGTATGAGGCAGAATCTTATGCACTTACAGAGGAGGGTGTGGAAAAGGGAGACGTCACCTCTATTCTTCTGGAAACAGCTTCCGGATCTGCAAAGGAAATCACCGACGCAAGCGGCATTGAAACATTGTTCGCCCATGTGGATAAATTGAATCTGAGTTCCTGGGAAGATTATTATGCAGACACGGAAGAAATGCAGGAAGTGTATGGGATTCATGCAGGCGGAGACCGGATTACTGTGACATATAATACGGAGGACGGGGAAAGTGCCACCTATACGGTATATATCGGAAATAAATTTGAACGGGTAGATGAGGATACAGATGAAGCTGAAACAGCGTCTGATGATACAGAGGGAAAAACAGCATACGAGTATTTTTATTCCCCGCAGGGATCCACCGTTGTATATACCGCAGACGCAGATACGATCGATGCCATTTTCAACTATTTGGTCTATACCCCGCCGGTAGATACTACGGATCCAGATGCTGAATAAATTGAATATTATTGGCATAAGTAAACAAGCGACGCATTTTAACTTTCATACGGCAGCGCCTGGTATCTCGCTGGGCGCTGTCTTTTTCTATGTTGTAAACGTCCCCTTCTTCCGCGTCTGGAAACAGCAGGCGGGGGATATCCAGTGCCTTCCCACCTGGGAGTTCGATTGTTACAACATCGTTTTCTATCCTGTCAATCGTTATTTTCATGTATCG
>CANQWE010000065.1 GCA_947627475.1 uncultured Clostridia bacterium | reverse complement strand
CGGCGGTTCCAACTACCAGGTTCCCATGGAGGTTCGTCCTGAAAGAAGATTCACTTTGGGTCTTCGCTGGATGACGACCTTCGCAAGAAACCGCGGTGAAAAAACCATGGCGGAACGTCTTGCAGGCGAGATCATCGATGCAAAGAACAGCACTGGCGGAGCTTTCAAGAAAAAAGAAGAAACACACAGAATGGCAGAAGCAAACAAAGCCTTCGCGCATTACAGATATTGATCCCTGCGCGGGACTGTGCCTTTTGCTTAGATTAGCAAGGAGAATATGTAACTTATGCCGAGAGAATATTCGCTCGAGCGTACCAGAAATATCGGTATCATGGCCCACATCGACGCGGGTAAAACCACCACGACGGAGCGTATCCTGTTCTACACAGGCAAGACGCACAAGATCGGTGAAACCCACGAAGGAAGCGCAACCATGGACTGGATGGAACAGGAGCAGGAACGTGGTATCACCATTACTTCTGCCGCCACCACCTGTTTCTGGAAAGATACGCGAATCAACATTATCGATACTCCCGGACACGTTGACTTCACGGTAGAAGTAGAACGTTCCCTGCGAGTATTGGACGGCTCCGTAACCGTGTTCTGTGCAAAGGGCGGAGTTGAGCCCCAGTCTGAGACTGTATGGCGTCAGGCGGACAAATATCAAGTTCCCCGTATGGCATACGTCAACAAAATGGACATTATGGGGGCAGATTTCTACCATGTTGTAGATATGATGCATGAACGGCTCAAGGCCAACGCCGTGTCGATTCAGCTGCCGATCGGTTCTGAAGACAGCTTTAAGGGCATCATTGATCTGATCAACATGGAAGCAGATATTTACTACGATGATCTGGGTAAGGATATGCGTGTAGAGCCGATTCCGGATGATATGAAGGAAAAGGCTGAAGAATATCACAACGCCCTGATCGAATCTGTTGCCGAAACCGATGAAGCGCTGTTTGAGAAATACTGCGAGGGGGAAGAGCTCACCGTAGCAGAGATTAAGGCAGCCCTTCGTAAGGCAACCATTGATAACAAAATTGTTCCTGTCGTATGTGGAACTTCCTACAGAAACAAGGGCGTGCAGAAGCTTCTGGACGCAATCATCGATTATATGCCGGCTCCTACCGATATTCCCGCAATCAAGGGTGTCAACCCGGAAAGCGGTGAGGAAGACGAGCGGCCTGCATCAGATGATGCTCCCTTCTCTGCTCTTGCATTCAAAATCATGACAGACCCGTTTGTGGGTAAGCTTTGCTTCTTCAGAGTATACTCCGGTACCATTGGCGCTGGCGAGTATTGCTACAACTCCACAAAGGGCGGCCGGGAAAGAATGGGACGTATCCTGCAAATGCACTCTAACGAGCGTAAGGATATCGACCGCTGCTACTCCGGCGATATCGCGGCAGTGGTTGGCGTAAAGAACACCACCACCGGCGATACCTTCTGTGATGAAAAGGCCCCCATCATTCTGGAATCCATGGAATTTCCGGAGCCTGTTATCCGTGTGGCCATCGAGCCTAAAACAAAGGCGGGTCAGGAAAAGATGGGCATTGCCCTGGCAAAGCTTGCAGAGGAAGACCCAACATTCCGCGCTTACACAGACGAGGAAACCGGTCAGACCATCATTGCAGGTATGGGCGAGCTGCACCTGGAAATCATCGTAGACAGACTTCTGCGGGAGTTCAAGGTTGAGGCAAATATCGGACGTCCGCAGGTAGCGTACAAGGAGACGATTCGTCGTCCTTCCGAGTCCGATATGAAATATGCACGTCAGTCTGGTGGTAAAGGCCAGTACGGACATGTTAAAATTAAAATTGAACCGGGCGAACCGGGCAGTGGATACGCATTTGAAAACACCGTGGTAGGCGGTGCGATTCCCAAGGAATACTTCTCAGCGATCGATGCCGGTATTCGGAGCGCAATGGAATCTGGTGTTCTTGCCGGATATAATGTCGTGGATGTAAAAGTCAACCTTTACGACGGTTCTTACCACGAAGTTGACTCTTCAGAAATGGCATTTAAGATTGCCGGTTCTATGGCTTTTAAAGACGCAATGCGCAAAGCAGATCCTGTCTTGACAGAGCCGATTATGAAAGTGGTAATTATTACTCCCGATGATTATATGGGCGATGTTATTGGCGACGTAAACTCCCGCCGCGGACAGATCCAGTCTATGGAGCCCATCAGCGGCGCCCAGCAGATCACCGCTATGATCCCGCTTTCCGAAATGTTCGGTTATGCAACCGACCTGCGTTCTAAAACACAGGGCCGTGGACAGTACTCTATGGAACCAGATCATTTTGCAGAAGTTCCGAAGAGCATTCAAGAAAAAGTTGCAAGCAGCCGTCAGTAAGCGCTGCAATTTAACCTAAATATATTTTATTTTTGGAGGATTCAAAAATGGCAAAGGAAAAATTCGAAAGAACGAAACCCCATGTCAACATTGGTACAATCGGCCACGTTGACCACGGTAAGACCACCCTTACTGCTGCGATCACCAAGACCCTTTCTCTGGGCGATGACAAAATCGAATTCATGGCGTATGACCAGATCGATAACGCTCCTGAAGAAAGAGCGCGCGGTATCACAATCAACACCAGACACGTTGAGTATGAGACGGAAGCTCGTCACTATGCACACGTGGACTGCCCTGGTCACGCCGACTACGTTAAAAACATGATTACCGGTGCCGCACAGATGGACGGCGCAATCCTGGTTGTTGCTGCATCTGACGGTCCTATGCAGCAGACCCGCGAGCACATCCTGTTAGCTCGTCAGGTTGGCGTTCCTGCAATCGTTGTATTCATGAACAAAACTGACCTGGTTGACGACGAAGAACTGCTGGAACTGGTTGAAATGGAGGTTCGTGAGCTGCTGAACGAGTATGACTTCCCCGGCGACGATACTCCTATTATCAGAGGCTCCGCACGTGCCGCTCTGGATGCACCTAACGATCCCAGCGATCCTGCTTACGCTCCGATCTTCGAGTTGATGAAGGCTGTTGACGAATTCATCCCCACACCTGAAAGAAAGTCTGACCTGGACTTCCTGATGCCTGTAGAGGACGTATTCTCCATCTCCGGTCGTGGTACTGTTGCTACCGGTAGAGTTGAGCGTGGTACTGTTAAGGTATCTGACACTGTTGAAATTATCGGTCTGAGTGAAGAGAGAAAGTCCACCGTTATTACCGGTGTTGAAATGTTCCACAAGCTTCTGGATCAGGCTGAGGCCGGCGATAACATTGGTGCTCTGCTCCGTGGTATTGCAAAAAATGAGATCGAACGCGGACAGGTGCTCTGCAAGCCCGGCACGATTCATCCTCATACAAAGTTTGTAGGTCAGGTATACGTACTGACTGAAAAGGAAGGCGGTCGTCAGAAGCCCTTCTTCGCTGGTTACAGACCCCAGTTCTACTTCAGAACCACCGATGTTACGGGTACGATTAGCCTTCCCGCAGACGTTGACATGTGCCGCCCTGGCGACCACGTTGACATGACTGTAGAACTGATTACCCCTATTGCTATTGAAAAGGGTCTTCGTTTTGCTATCCGTGAAGGCGGCAGAACTGTTGGGTCCGGCGTTGTTTCTGAAATTCTGCAGTAATTTTTCTGCGTATTCCAAACCCGGGCGGATATCGCCCGGGTTTGGTTCATAAGCTAACAACTACATATTTATGAATCTTTGGGGAATGGTGAAAATCCATACCGGCGGTGATGCAAGTGCAAAGTCCGCGAACGTAGTACTATGATTTTATAGTGCACGCCGAACAGGTGTAATTCCTGTACCGACAGTTACAGTCTGGATGAGAAAAGATTGCGGCGACCCTGCTTTTCTGTGTGAACAGAGATGCTGCAGGCGCCCTCTTCCCCTTTCCTATTCAATTGGAAAGGATTTTTTATTATGAAAACATCTGATAAACTGCGCCGCCTCACTGCGGTAGCTATGTTTTGTGCATTAGCCTACATATGTATGTTCGTATTCCGTATCAAGGTGTCCTTTCTCACTTTTGATGCCAAAGATGCGGTTATTACCACCGGCGCTATGTTTTTTGGGCCACTTACCGCGCTGATCATGTCTGCCGCAGTAGCAGTGTTAGAGCTGATTACCGTCAGTGATACAGGCCTGTATGGCTGTATTATGAACTTTATTTCCAGTGCTGCATTTTCCGTAACAGCATCCCTGATTTACAAATACAGAAGAAAGCTTTCCGGTGCTATTTTAGGCCTTTCCGGTGCGATTCTTGCTGTAACCGCCTGTATGATGGCAGCAAATATGCTGATTACACCCTTCTACATGGGTGTATCCATCAGCGACGTGCAGGCAATGATCCCCACATTGCTGCTTCCCTTTAACCTTACAAAAGCCTTTTTAAACGCTTCCCTGGTTTTACTGTTGTATAAGCCGATTACAAAGGCGCTTCGCGTATCTGGGTTTATACATGTACCCAGTACTGATAATCCCGTCAAATCACGTAAAAAGACTGTTATCATTGCCATTATAGCGGCAATTTTGGTTATATCCAGTATTCTTGTCTTTGTAGTGCTGCTAAACGGGCAATTTGAACTATATAAGTCATAATACTGCTGATCAGATTATATCGCATGCAACCGAAATGCAGACATTATTGGACAATTTATGAAATATACTTGCTTTTTTACGTCCAATCATGTAAAATAAATCGAGTTTAACAGAAAAGGAACGAGTGCTTATGATTGCCCCCCTGAAAGATATTCTGTATGTATTTTTTTGCTCCATGCTTCCTATCATTGAATTGCGTGGTTCCATCATTTTGGGGGCTGGCTTGGGGCTTCCCTGGTGGCTGAACGCATTGGTGAGCGTGGTGGGCAATATGATTCCCGTTCCTTTTATTCTTATTTTTATCCGGCGGATTCTTCATTGGATGGCTCATACAAAAATCCCGCTATTTTCTAAGATAGCTCGCTGGATTGAAGAAAAAGCTCATAAAAATTCCAAAAAAGTTATGCGTTATGCAACATTTGGACTGTTTTTGTTTGTTGCAATCCCTCTCCCCGGAACGGGAGCATGGACAGGCGCCCTGGTGGCCGCTATGCTGGATATGCGAATGAAAAACTCCCTGCCCGCAATTTTCCTTGGTGTTTTGTGCGCCTGCGTGATTATGACGCTGGCTAGCTACGGGGTAGTCGGATTTTTAAGTTTTTTAACAAAAATATAAAATTGCCTGTAGTGGTCATAGAAAAAAGGAGGCGGACGCCTCCTTTTTTCTATGAATAAGTCTTCTGCCTGTGGACAGAAGACTTTATTTTTTCTTAATGATGTTGTTTACAATCTTTTTTCTATTTTAATTTTTCCTATGGTAGTCTTATAACCACAAGGGGGAATATACTATGACTGCCATATCAAAATTGCTGCACAAATTTGAAAATAAATTCAATCGGGATGTGGAACACTTTGCCTTTCGTCATCCCCGCCTTGCTTTCCTTGCAATGTTTGTGGGCGTTCCAATTATTATTCTCATTGGAGTCTTTATCTGTACAGTACTTATTGTACTTCCGATTTCCTGGATTTTCGGCTGGCTTTAATCTTTTATAAAAACTTTATGCTACGCCTTGTCTGCTAATACCGTTTTAATTATGGCAATGATAAAATTTCAGACTGAGGAGGGGAGAAAACCATGAATATACTTATTGCAATTATTGGCATCAGTGCCGTTGCACTACTGATTTACTATGTTTATATACTCATGAAAGGAGACTTGCAGAAATGAGTTCCGTCATTCAATACTTACTCTATCTTGCCGTTCTGGTCATACTGGCAATTCCGCTTGGAGCCTACATAAAAAAGGCAATGACCGGCGAAAAAACATTTCTTTCAAAAGTCCTTACTCCATGTGAAAATGCTGTATACAAGGTTATGCACATAGACAAGGAAGAGCAAATGAACTGGAAAAAATATGCTGTTTCCGTTCTGATATTCTCTGGCATTGGCCTTATCTTCCTGTTTTTACTCCAGGTTTTACAAGGCGTTCTTCCCGGGAATCCCCAGGGCTTGCCGGGAGTCAAATGGGATTTATCCTTCAATACGGCTTCCAGCTTTGTGACCAATACAAACTGGCAGGCATACACCGGAGAATCCACATTGAGTTACCTCTCACAGGCGCTTGGGCTGACTGTTCAAAACTTTGTATCGGCCGCCACAGGGATCGCAGTGTTGTTCGCGTTGATTCGGGGCTTTGTAAAAGTAAAAACAGATGGGCTCGGCAGCTTTTGGGTAGATATGACAAGGATTATAATCCATATCCTTATTCCACTCAATCTTGTAATTGCCCTAATGCTGGTAGGCGGCGGCGTTATTCAAAATTTGAAAGGCGCGCAGACGGTGTCCCTTGTTGAACCCATTGCAGTGAATGCAGAAGGAGAGATTATAGAAGGCGCCGAGATCGATCTTGAAGCTGAAACGGTAACCGTTGATGGAAATTTGGTTGCAGATGCAGAAATTATTACGGAGCAATTTGTCCCCATGGGGCCTGCAGCCAGTCAGGTTGCTATAAAGCAGACAGGTACAAACGGCGGCGGATATATGGGTGTAAACTCTGCGCATCCGCTGGAAAACCCCAATGCCTTTACCAACCTGATTGAAATGCTATCCCTTCTGCTGATTCCTGCAGCTCTGTGCTTTACTTTTGGCAAAATGATTCAAAATAAAAAGCAGGGCTTCGCTATTTTCATGGCAATGTTCCTTTGCCTGGCAATAGCACTGAGCATTATCGCAGTGAATGAGCAAATTGCAACGCCACAGCTTGCGCAAGACGGAAATGTAGACATTTCCATGACGGACCAGGCTGGCGGCAATATGGAAGGCAAGGAGACACGATTTGGCATCGCAACCTCCTCCACATGGGCCACATTTACCACTGCGGCTTCCAATGGATCCGTCAACTCCATGCACGACAGCTATACGCCACTGGGCGGTATGATAACCATGCTGCAGATGCAGTTGGGCGAGGTCATATTTGGTGGAACAGGCTGCGGACTCTATGGCATGCTTGCATTTGCCATATTGACAGTATTCATTGCCGGACTGATGGTAGGAAGAACACCGGAATTCCTTGGTAAAAAAATTGAGCCTTATGAAATGAAATGGGCAGTGCTTGTGTGCCTGGCAACGCCAATCGCTATTTTGGTGGGAAGCGGTATCGCAGCAGCGGTGCCTGCAGTCGCAGACAGCCTGAACAACGGCGGTGCGCACGGATTTTCAGAGCTGCTGTATGCATATTCCTCCTGCGGCGGAAACAACGGCTCTGCCTTTGCAGGATTCAATGCCAACACTGTATTTCTAAATGTATCTCTTGGACTGGTGATGCTGTTTGCACGTTTTCTTCCGATCGTGGGAACCCTTGCAATTGCAGGAAGCTTAGCAGAAAAGAAAAAGATAGCAGCTACAGCGGGCACTCTTTCCACTACCAATGGTATGTTTGTATTTCTACTCATCTTTATTGTGCTGCTCGTTGGCGCTTTGAGCTTCTTCCCTGCACTGGCGCTTGGCCCACTGGCTGAATTCTTCAGCAATATGATATAAGGAGGCACTGTTATGGCATCCAAAACAAAAAGTGCTTTTGCTGATAAAAAAATGGTCGCAAGAGCGGTAAAAGATTCTTTCATAAAATTGAATCCCAAAATACAAGTACAAAATCCTGTAATGCTTTTGGTATACATTTCTGCGGTTTTGACCACAGGACTATGGATCATATCTCTGTTTGGTCTAAAGGACGCATCCAGTGGCTTTACGCTTGCTATTGCAGTAATTCTGTGGTTTACCTGCCTGTTTGCAAATTTTGCAGAAGCGATTGCAGAAGGCAGGGGGAAGGCCCAGGCGGACTCCCTTCGTGCAGCAAAAAGAGATGTGGAAGCGCATAAAATCCCATCTGTACAAAACAAAGAACAAATCACCGCTGTATCCTCTTCTGCTTTAAAAAAGGGAGATCTGGTCATCGTAAAGGCAGGAGAGCAAATCCCCGGAGACGGCGAAGTGGTGGAGGGCGCAGCGTCTGTAGACGAAAGCGCGATCACCGGCGAATCCGCTCCGGTGATCCGGGAAGCAGGCGGAGACAGAAGCGCCGTAACCGGAGGCACTACTGTGCTGTCCGACTGGATAGTGGTACAGGTAACAAGCGAGGCCGGCGAGAGCTTTCTCGATAAAATGATTGCAATGGTGGAAGGCGCAGCACGGAAAAAAACACCCAATGAAATCGCTTTGCAGATTTTTCTGGTTGCCCTGTCTATCATCTTCATTCTCGTCACAATGTCTCTTTATACCTACTCCATTTTCTCCGCAAAGCAAGCTGGTATCGAAAATCCTACGTCTATAACGACGCTGGTCGCACTGCTTGTCTGCTTAGCGCCTACTACCATCGGCGCACTGCTGTCTGCAATTGGCATTGCGGGTATGAGCCGATTAAATCAAGCCAATGTACTTGCTATGAGCGGCCGTGCCATTGAAGCGGCAGGTGACGTAGATATTCTGATGCTGGATAAGACTGGTACCATTACCCTTGGCAACCGTCAGGCACATGCCTTTATCCCTGTAGATGGCGCCAGCGAGCAGGAACTTGCTGATGCCGCACAGCTATCTTCTCTGGCAGATGAAACGCCGGAAGGACGCAGTGTTGTCATCCTGGCAAAGGAAAAATTTGGGATCCGCGAAAGAACGCTGTCCGATAGAAACATGACCTTTATTCCCTTTACAGCCAAAACCCGTATGAGCGGCGTGGATTATGACGGCAATGAGATCCGAAAGGGTGCTGCGGAGGCCATGCAGGAATATGTGACAATGGCAGGAGGAAACTATTCGGACGAATGCAAACGGATCGTACAGGACATTGCAAAGCAAGGCGGGACCCCCTTGGTTGTAGCAAAAAATCATAGGATTCTCGGTGTGATCCACCTGAAAGACATTATTAAGCAAGGAGTTCAGGAAAAATTTGCCGATCTTCGGAAAATGGGCATCAAAACCATCATGATCACCGGAGACAACCCGATGACTGCCGCGGCAATTGCAGCAGAGGCCGGGGTAGATGATTTTCTTGCGCAGGCAACGCCGGAGGGCAAACTGCAAATGATTCGTGATTTTCAGTCTAAGGGGCATTTGGTAGCCATGACCGGCGACGGTACCAACGACGCGCCGGCCCTGGCCCAAGCAGATGTTGCTGTTGCAATGAATACCGGTACGCAAGCAGCAAAAGAAGCCGGTAATATGGTAGATCTGGATTCTTCCCCCACAAAATTGATCGACATTGTCCGTATCGGCAAACAGCTATTAATGACCAGAGGCAGTCTCACTACCTTTTCTATTGCAAACGATGTAGCAAAATATTTTGCCATCATCCCGGCGCTGTTTATGGGGCTTTATCCCGGTCTTTCCGCCCTGAATATTATGGGGCTTCATTCGCCGCAAAGCGCAGTTCTGTCCGCGATCATTTATAATGCACTTATTATTATTGCGTTGATTCCGCTTGCTCTCAAAGGAGTAAAATACCGGGAGGTTTCGGCAGGAAAGTTGCTTTCCAGAAATCTTTTGGTCTATGGTGTCGGCGGACTGGCAGCACCGTTCATTTTCATTAAGCTGATCGACATGCTGCTGGTTGTCCTTGGGCTGGCGTAAGGAGGGATATTTATATGAAAGCAGCTACTGGTGAGTTAAACTTAACTGTTATTACAATTGTTGCTATTGTTGCTGTTATCGGTATATTTTGGATGATATTTCCTACTATTAAGGAGAATATCTTTGATCAATGGAAAGGTATGACTGATAAAGGTCAAGCATTGGATTCCGCTGATGATGCT
>CANQWE010000064.1 GCA_947627475.1 uncultured Clostridia bacterium | reverse complement strand
ATCCCGGAGAATCTCCAATGTTTTCTGCCGCACCTGAGACATGTGTCTCTCATATTTTTCATATACCACTTCACCGCCGATTACCACCACAACCTTGGCCGTAGTGGAACCGATGTCGATTCCGATGCGGATATCTTCTCCCGATCTATCGAAACTCTTCAGCATCCAAAAATCCTCGCTTGCTTTCTATTGTATCACCGGCCTTTGCCGGTGTTATTTTTGCCATCAGACCAAAACGGTGCCTCCTGCTGCTGGGGTGCGCCTGTCTCGTAAGCGGATCCGGTCGCATCTGTCTCGCCATACCGGTCATTCCACTGTCCGCCGTTTCCTAGCCCGCAAAGCAGCCCGTTTGCACACATGTTGACGCAAGAACACAGGAGACACATACCGAGAACAGGATTTACCCTGCAAAAAGGCGTGCCGTAGCTCTGTGCTCTGGAACGGTAAATATGCCCCCCGGACTTAATGGTCTGCATAGCCTGGCGATATACTGCACTTCCCGGCTCCATGCGTACAGCCTGCTCAATATGGCTGATCGCAGTCACAACATTGCCCAGTTCCTGGTGGGCAATGGCGCTGAGATAATACCATCGGGCGCTGCGGTCCCGTACGTTGGAAAGAACATTCAGCGCCTCCTGATACAGCCCGGACTGTATATATCTCTGGGCAATATCTGTATAAGAGAAGCCAGCCCCATATGCACTGCTGCCGTATCCGCCGGCGGTGTAAGCGCCAGCCCCGCCGGAATACCCTGACGATGCGCGGGCGTTGGATCCACCGGACGCAGCAGTACCGTTTTTGATTTGCTCATAGGCATCGTTGATAGCCGACATTTTTCGCGCCGCCTCGGGATCCCCCGGATTCAAATCCGGATGATACTTTTTTGCAAGCCGGCGATATGCCTTTGTAACTTCCTCTTCACTGGCTCCCGGAGAAATGTTCAGAACCTTGTACGGATCTTCTGCCACGACGCCGCTCCTCTCTTCCCATAGACATTTCAAATTTTGTCCAAATACCCGAATAGATTATATTATCCAATATCTCGCTGAAAAAGTCAAGATTCAGTTCTCCATAGGCTGCTGCGCACCGGTGCATCATGGCGTCTAAAATTTCACGCCGGTCTGCATCTGGCAGAAAACTCAGGGGGTTATATCTCTGTCGCCGCAGGTCTACCCGTAGATCCACAGTCGCATCCATCATATAGATCACTCGTCCAAGGGCATCTCCCAAGGCGCGAAGTCTGTCGCTGACCTTATCCTCCTGCCAGATAAACAGCTCAGACAAAAGCCGGCCGAAAGCCGCTGCTGCCGCGTCCGGGTTTGGGTCACCCCTACGCTCAATCGCGGAAAGATCAGCCAGACAGCTTTCTATGATATCGCATTGTCGAGGATATTTGGAATAGATTCTCCGGTACTCCTTCTTCAGCATATGCCATACACACAAGCCGCTCACATTCCTGTCATCATCCCAATTGTCCCGGGCACTTTTCATCGCCAGAGCGATGTTCATATCCGCTGCATACCGGGTGATTTCATTGGTATATAAAACCTGCTTTTTTATAGGGTGTGCCGGACACGTATGCTGGGTTTGCTCAAAAGGAAGCTGATAGACAGAAGACAGAAGCAGCGCCAGAAATACCATATCGTAATTTAAGGTAATCCGCCCCCGCAGGCCATGATATGAGCCCAGAGAATGACAGATACCGCAGTAAACGCCTTGATACAGCTGCCGGTCCGTATCGCTAAGACGATCCGGATTGGCTATTACATATCCAAACATACTGTTATCCCTGCCCTTTGTTTCTTTGTATCACATCCTCCAGCGCATCACAGGCATCGTTTAGCTGCTGTATATCTTTGCTGCGCATAGCAGTGCGCACACGCTTCCCCGCCTCCCGCAGCTGTCCTTTCTGGTCCCTTGGCAGTTTCTTTAAACCGGATGCAGCGGTCAGCAGCCCCTCTGCCCGGACCCTGCTGTCTCCCTGTTCCTTTTTCAAATGATCTTCCGCCGCATACATTGCAGCATCCTGCATGGCCTTTGCGATCTCGTCCTGACTTAAGTTGGATGAGGCTTCGATCACGATCTGCTGCTCATTTCCCGTTCCAAGATCCCTGGCAGATACATTCACGATTCCATTTGCGTCAATGGCGAAGGTTACCTCAATCTGTGGAACGCCCCTGGGGGCACGCCGGATCCCGCTGAGCCGGAATCGGCCCAGGGATTTGTTCCCGCTGGCCATTTCCCGTTCCCCCTGCAGCACATGGACGTCCACACTGGTCTGAAAGTTTGCAGCTGTGGTAAATATTTGACTTTTTTTAATGGGGATCGTAGTATTGCGGTCAATAATCTTTGAAAAGACGCCGCCCATGGTTTCGATACCCAGGGACAGAGGCGTCACATCCAACAGGAGCAATCCCTTTACTGCGCCGCTGAGCACCCCGCTTTGAATCGCCGCGCCCATGGCCACACACTCATCCGGATTGATTCCCTTAAATGGCTCCCGTCCGGTAAGCGTGCGTATATAATCCTGTACAGCAGGAATTCTGGTAGATCCGCCTACCAGAATGACCTTGCCGATATCCTCTTTGGAAAGGCCGGCGTCTTCCATAGCCTGACGCACGGGGCCGCCTGTCGCTTCTACAAGGTGATGGGTTAGCTCATTAAACACCTGCCGTGTAATCGTCATTTCCAGATTCAGCGGACCGTTTTTGCCGCTGGAAATAAAGGGAAGCAAAATGGTAGACGCTGTCATTACAGACAACTCTTTCTTGGCCTTCTCTGCCGCCTCCTGGACTCGCTGCATGGCAGCGCTGTCCCGGCGCAAATCTACTTTATGCTGTTTTTTGCATTCTTTTACAATATAATCTACAAGGCACGCATCAAAATCATCGCCGCCCAGACGGTTGTTGCCGGCAGTAGCCTGCACTTCGATGATCCCTTCGGAAATAGATAAAATAGACACGTCAAAGGTACCGCCGCCCAAATCGTACACCATGACCTTTTTGGCTTCTTCTTTGTCGATTCCATAGGCGAGGGCAGCTGCCGTGGGCTCATTCACGATCCGGTGCACCGTGAGGCCGGCGATTTTGCCTGCATCTTTGGTAGCCTGCCGCTGGGCGTCAGTAAAATATGCGGGAACCGTGATCACAGCGTCTGTTACTGCCTCCCCCAGATAATCCTGGGCATCTGCTTTCAGTTTCTGCAGGATCATAGCCGAAATTTCCTGAGGAGAATATGCCTTTCCGTCAATTTTCACCCGATAATCGCTGCCCATTTCCCGTTTAATTGAAAAAATCGTGCGGTCCCGGTTGGCGGCCGCCTGGCGCAGGGCCGCCTGTCCCACTAAGCGCTCGCCATCCTTTGTAAAGGCAACCACAGAAGGGGTGGTCCGCTCTCCCTGCGCGTTGGGAATGATCACACATTCTCCGCCTTCCATCACCGCCGCACAAGAATTGGTGGTTCCAAGATCTATTCCGACAAGCCTTCCCATACCAGTTCGTCCTCCTGCAATTTTAATTCTTTAATATTATAGAAGCATTACATCAATCTTACGTCAATCCAACATCAACCCAACATCAACTTTGTAAATATTTTGTGAAAACCTATAGAAAAACTCAAATTTTATGTAATTCTTGCAAAAGAAACCAAATCTGTAGTATACTGTAAAAAAGAAAAGTTCTGTCACATCAGATGATTAAAGAAGCAAACAATTCCGCTATCTTTTAATCGTTCGTGGAAAGGCCAAGCAGTCCCAAGCCTGACCCTAAGTGTTTCGCAAGTAAAACACCAGAGTGTTGACCTTTGTCAATGGCATAGGCCGGAGATAAAGATAAGAATACAAACTGCCTATCAGGCATTTGCAATAGAAGCTTTTAAAAAGCCGCTGGGGCGGCGGAACGGAGAACAAAATGTTCAATATTCTTGTAGCTGAGGACGATGCCGAACTGAACGTGCTGTTTTGTACGGTACTGCGTAAAAATGGATATAATCCGCTGCCTGCTCTGGACGGAGAAGAGGCGCTTCGCCTGATGGAGCAATCCTATATTGATCTGATCATCTCAGACATTATGATGCCCCGCATGGACGGGTTTGCCCTGACAGAAGCAGTACGGCAGACAAATAAGCTGACCCCCGTGCTGCTGATCACAGCAAAGGAAAGTTTCGGCGACAAGCAAAAGGGATTTTTATCCGGTGCAGACGACTATATGGTCAAGCCCATTGACGTAGATGAAATGATTCTGCGGGTAGGCGCCCTTTTGCGCCGGGCCAAGGGGATCAGTGAGCATAAACAGATTATTGGCGGGACGGTACTGGATTACGATTCGCTGACCGTTACCTGGGAGCAAAAGGAAACCGTCCTGCCCCAGAAAGAGTTTTTCCTGTTATACAAACTGGCTGCAAACTTGGGACATATTTACACCCGTCAGCAGCTGATGGACGAGATCTGGGGGATGGAAAGCGAAACGGAAGCCCGCACGGTAGACGTGCACATCAACCGTCTGCGGGACCGTTTCCGGGAAAACAAGGATTTTGAAATCATCACCGTCCGGGGGCTGGGATACAAAGCCGTGAAAAAGTAAAGGGAGTACGAGAAAGGCAATGAAAAAACGCAGCTTTAAATTGGGATTTTATTTTACTCTTGTGGTATTCGCCATCATGTCTGCATCGATTCTTTTGATCGCCCCCATCCTGGCTCTGACCACCAGCCGGGGCTATTTTGCAGGCATGGATATCATGGCGTCCTTTGTCGTGCTGTATCTGCTCAGCATGGCGGCAGGCGTTACCATATCCGCTATAGTGGGCCATAGGATCCTGAAGCCAATTTTAAAGTTCAGCAGTGCGCTGAAAGAGGTATCTGCAGGCAACTTTCAAGTGCAGGTGCCTGAAGACCAACGCATCGAGGAGCTGTCTCTCATGGCCGCAAATCTCAACCGCATGGTTCAGCAGCTGCAGAATACAGAGACGGTCCACGGAGATTTTATCGCCAACCTCTCCCATGAATTCAAAACTCCCCTGGCTTCCATTGAAGGATATGCTGTTCTTTTAAAAGATCAGCGTCTCTCCCGGGAAGAGCACGACGAATATGTCAGCCGTATCCTCCGGGCCACCCATCGCCTGTCCAATCTTTCCGGGAACATTTTAAAAATTTCCCGGCTGGAAAGTCAGGAAATCATTACAGATAAAAAGCAGTATCGTCTGGACGAACAGCTGCGGCAGGCCGTTCTTTTGCTGGAAGAAGACTGGAGCAAAAAAAATCTGGAGTTGGATGTCCAACTCCAGGACGTGATCTATTATGGAAATGACGAGCTGTTGATGCAGGTGTGGCTGAATCTTCTTTCCAACGCCATCAAGTTTACGCCTGAGGGCGGAACAATTACTGTAGAGCTGACAAAAGCGGATACGATAAAGGCAGTGATCCGCGACACGGGGATTGGTATAGACAAAGACTGCGCCAAGCATATATTTGATAAATTTTATCAGGGAGACACATCCCGAAAGAGCGAAGGCAACGGGCTGGGGCTGGCAATTGTCAGCCGTATCGTAAAATTGTGCGCTGGAACCATTTCAGTAGAATCCAGCCCCGGTGAAGGCGCAGCGTTTACCGTCTGCCTTCCCCTGTAAGCACCTCATGATTTTATCCTATTCCATATATAAGTTAAAATAGAAAGCTTCTCCAGTGCCGTATCCCATCACAGCGCCGCTATCCAGACGTTTATTTCCCGGGAAACGAACCACTGCCTGACCGCCTAAAGCGGACGCGGCATATATTGCCGCCTGTTCCAAAAGAGAACCCGGCGCGCATATTTCACAGACGATCCGCTCTTCTTCCAGAAGAAATGCTGCGCATTCTGTCCCTTCCACGGAAAAGCCAGCCGCAGTATATCCCTCTCTGCACATAAACTGCAGCGCGCTCGTGTCCCATGCACACAGGCCTGCAGCAGCAAAATACCGCTCACGAAGCCGGGCATATTCCTCCGGAGAAAGCAGTGCATGAGAGATCACCTTATCCGTAGTCACGATCCGCTGGTCTTCCCATTGGAGAATTTGTAGTCCCAGTCTATCATACAATGGGATCAAAGACGGATCTGCCGGACGTACAAAATACCCTGCTCCTCCGTCCTCACAAATGCTTCGAATTTTCTCATGTATTCTTGTGCAGATCCCCCTTCCCCGATCATCCGGATGGGTACAAACCCCATATCCGTAATACAGTTTTTTTGCGGGATCCGGCTGCAAAAGCAGTGCCAAACCGGCAGTACGTTCTCCATCTTTTGCAAGCACAGCGCCAATAAGGGGCATATCCTGGCAAAACTGCCAAATATATTCCTGGCTGTCCTTAAAAGAAAGCGCCCACAACGCAGACACGGCGCTGTATATTTTATCTCGATCTGCATTCTGTCGGCATTGCAGAAACTCTATTACAGGTTCCATATATTCTCCTGTCAGGTTACATTTCATTTTGCTTTCATCTGTCATTTTACACGGCACGCTTCTGTGTGTCAAGGCGACTTACGTAGAAAATTCCCTTAGGGACTTGACATAAAATATACAGATAACTATAATAATACTAATGTGATATCCGTACGCAAGTACGTCACCTATTCGCCCCGGCTATCCGGAGAAATGGATGAGAAATGAAAACATATAATAATTTAAAGTCTGTACAACCTCCAAAGCACGTAGAAAATCTGCGTCAGTTGGCGCAGTCCAACGCAGAAATCTACGGCGATAAAGCGTTGTACATTTTTAAGGAAAACGGCGAAACCAAAAAAACTACGTATCATGAGTTTTGGGAAGGCGTCTGCGCCTTTGGAACCGGACTATACCAGTATGGCCTAAACGGCAAAAATATCGCCGTTGTGGGCGATACCCATCCGGCATGGACGACTGCCTTTATTGCTGCTGTTTCCACTGGCGGCGTAATCGTTCCCCTGGACCGGGAGCTGGACGGCGACCAGATGGTGGAATTTATGAAAATCGCCGAATGCAGCGCATTAGTATATACTGCATCGATGGACAGCAAAATGGAATCGATCCGGGAAGATCTGTCCTTTTTGGACTATTTGATTCCGGTAGACGGTAGCGGCAGCGGTCAAACCGTACTGCCATTTCAGAACGTAATCGCAAAGGGACAGGAAGCCATAGAAAAAGGAGATACGTCCTTTTTGGATCACCAGATGGATATGGAATCCATGTGCGCCATTCTGTTTACTTCCGGTACATCCGGAACCAGCAAGGGAGTTATGCTTTCCCATGGGAATTTGACTGCGGCAATCAACGCGTCCTGTGATGCAATGCAGTACGACAGAGAGGATTCTCTTGTTTCTGTGCTGCCGATCCACCACACCTACGAACTTACCTGCGGTCAGTTTGCTGCATCCAATTTAGGAGTCACCTCCTATATTTGCGACGGATTGCGCTATGCGACCCGCAACTTTAAAGATTTCAAGCCCACCCTGCTGATTTTGGTTCCCCTGTTTTTGGAGACGGTCCACAAACGGATTTGGGAAGAACTGCGCCGGAAAGGCATGGTCAAAAAAGTGCGTGCAGCCATGGCCCTGAGCGATTCCATGCTGAAGCTGGGCATAGATATGCGTCCAAAAATGTTTTCTCAGATCACCGCAGCATTTGGCGGCAATCTGAAAAGCATCGTCGTAGGCGGCGCACCCATCGATCCCAAAATCATCCGCGACTTCTACTCCTTTGGAATTACTGTTCTGCAGGGCTACGGCATCACGGAATGCGCGCCCCTGGTGGCGGTAAACCGGGCCGGAAAGGTGAAATTCAATACCGTCGGGCAGCCGGTGCTGAACTGCCAAGTAAAAATTGATCCTCTGCCGGAAAGTACAAACGGCGAGGGAGAAATCCTGGTTAAAGGGGATAACGTCATGCTTGGCTATTATAAAAATGATGAAGCCAACCGTGCCGCATTTACAGAAGATGGATGGTTCCGCACAGGCGATGTGGGAACCATGGATAAAAACGGATATATCACCATCACCGGAAGACTGAAAAATGTGATCATCGCCTCTAACGGGAAAAACGTATATCCGGAAGAACTGGAAGAAAAACTCAATCGGGTGTCCGGCGTACGGGAGTGCGTTGTTGTGGGCCGGGAAGAGGCCTCCGGCGAAGTAGTGATTACTGCTGTAATCGTACCAAATTATGAGGTGCTTGGAGAAGGCACTACAGACGCTGCGGTCAGTTTTGTTCTGAAAGAAGCCATTGCACAGATTAACCGTACCCTTCCCCCATATAAGCACATCAACCGGTTTGAAGTGCGCCACGAAGATTTTGAAAAGACCTTATCCAAGAAAATCAAGCGTTTTCTGGTAAAATAACCCACAGTGATTGGAGAATTAAGATGTTTGAAAAGCTGAAGGACGTTCTGGTAAATGAATTGAGCGTAAACGAAGAAGATATTACAATGGAGGCTGAGCTGGTAAGCGACCTGGGAATCAACTCCCTGGAGCTTGCCGACCTGCTCCTTCTTTGCGAAGACCGATTTGATGTTGTTATCAGCGATGACGATGTGCACAAGCTGGTCACTGTGGGAGATGTCGTTTCCTTTATGGAGTCTGCTGCAAAATAAATCTGATTTACCCAAGGGCTTCAGAGCGTATATGTATCTGAAGCCATTCTTATGTGAAAACGGAGTAGACATGAAACTTGAAAAAATTGATGTCCGCGGCGTCCAGGTAAGTAATGTAACGCTGGAAGGCGCCGTAGGCTACATACATGAGCAGATTCAGCAGGAAATTCCCACTGCTGTATATACACCCAATGCTGAAATTGTACAGCTTTGTATCGACAATCCGGCCTACTATCCAATCATCAACTCCGCAGAGCTGATCGTACCCGATGGGGTAGGGGTAATAAAGGCTGCAAAAATTCTTGGAACGCCTCTGCAGGAAAAGGTAGCAGGCGTAGTTCTTGGAGAGCGTGTCCTACAGCTGGCGGCAAAAGAAGGTTATCCAGTGTTTCTTTTTGGCGGGAAAGACGCCTCCCGGTGCGAGTCCGGGCAGTCGGTAGCAGATCAATGCAAGGCTGCGATGGAAAAGAAATATCCGGGACTCAATATTGTAGGTACAAGAGACGGTTACTGTAAAAAAGAAGGTCCCGAAAATGATCAGACCATTGAGGCTGTCAACGCCTCCGGTGCCTCTATTCTTTTCGTATGTCTGGGAGCGCCGCTCCAGGAAAAATGGATTTGGGAAAATCGCTCCCGCATGCCCGGCGTCAAGTTGTTTTTGGGACTGGGCGGAAGTCTGGATGTATACTCCGGAAATACAAAGCGCGCACCGAAAATTTTTATAAAGCTGGGATTGGAGTGGTTCTACCGCCTTTGCTGCGAGCCTTGGCGCATTAAAAGAATGATGCAGCTTCCCAAGTTTTATTTTGGAACCAAGTCCTATAAACGCAGGCAAGAAAAAGAAACAACTGCAAAATAAAGGAGCGGGCATCTATGGTTGCAGCAGCGTTTGCTACATGTGAAAATCAATATATTGCGCAGCATGATGCTGGAATCCAGCTGCGGGACAAGCTGCTGCAGTGCTTTGGGATGCATCCTTCCTTTTATACATTTGCAAAAACCCAAGAAGGAAAGCCCTATGCTGTAGATGCGCCCTTTCACTTTTCCATATCTCATAGCGGAACGCTTTGCTGCTGCGCCATAAGTGCAAACCTTCCTTTTTCAAAGCAAGTACAAGAAATTTCTTTAAATATGGAACTGAGTCCATGCACACCAGGCCCTGCATCCTGGTCATGGACAGACGGTATCCTTTTGCTGCCGGAAATCAGCGGCAATATAGGCGTAGATATTGAAAGGGTCGACTTTGACGCAAATTTAGACCGTCTTTCCAAAATAACAAAGCGATATCTGCATGAAGCGGATCCGCCATCCAATGCCGCAGATTTCTACCAGAGCTGGACTCGCCGGGAGGCACTGGGCAAATTTACCGGAGAAGGCTTTTTTACAAAAGTACCATCCCATGATGTTTGTCTGCTTTCCTTTCAGTTAAAGCTGCAAGAGCAAATATATTTCCTTTCTATGGCATACAGTCCGTAAAAAGATATAGCTTTTTGTTGACGTACAGACGAAGTATTCATTAATTAGTCAAGTGGTGTCCCGATAATTTATATGCAATCATACAGGTGAGAACCCTTTATATGAACGAGAGAGATTGCATAGATAAAAGAAATAAAGCGTTTAGAAATCCAAGATGCGTTGAAATAATTAAAGCAAGCTTTCTGACTGTGGTAAATGAACTGAATCTTAATCAAGATCATGCTCCAATATTTACTGCATTTTCTACTAATGAGGAGCGCTTATATTGGCAATATGACAAGAAAAAAGAAAAATGTTGCATACTATATCGATCGCGATATTGTCGGATATTACGCATTACGGCTTGATAAAAACAATGAATGCCAGTTAAACAATTCTTTTGTTTAGCCGGAATTCCGCCGCAAAAATAAGCGAACAACGATTAAACCATTGCTATTAATTTGCCAAAAACGCGGCATATCATTAAATAAGCATTAAAATAGTGGAAGAAAATATAATACCTTGCAGATGTATGGTTTCAAACATATCAAAATAGAAAAATATGATTCTTTCCCATTCATCTGTGGTATAGGATAAAATTTAATAATTTTAATATGAGCAAAACCAAACTACACGATATTTTTCAGGCAGTCTCTCAAAGAGTTATAGTGGGTGAAATATTTCCGAAAATAAAAAACAGTAAAAACGGGAGCAGCTTTTGATAGCTGCTCCCGTTTTTAAAACCTTCGTTTCAAAACCTTATTATTCGCTGTGCCTTTTTCATTTCACTCCGCAATGTTGGAAT
>CANQWE010000063.1 GCA_947627475.1 uncultured Clostridia bacterium | reverse complement strand
GCTATACCTTTTTCCAACCGCCTGCCTTTCCACATCTCCCTCATTTTGGGGCTTGACTTTTAATAGTTAATCTTTCCTGCGTTTTTATCTTACAAAAATCATTTGCCAAACGCTTCCCAGGCAGCATCTGCTGTAGCGAAACCGTCTGCCTGGATGGCATATGCGTTTACCGTGATGGTCATGTCCCGGATAGTCTGCAGCTGGGCACCGTCAATAGAGCCGGGAACCGTAATGGAGCTGAACAAGGGAGACAGACAAACATCAGCCTCGGAGGCGGCGACAGTATCCTTATACCAGAATTCATAGGTGCGGGTATTTGCGGACGCATCTTCTGTATTACCTTTGTAGATCCAGGTTGCCCCGTCATAGCCGCCGAAAATCGTTGTCATATCTGCACCCTCCGGAGCAAAAACAGCATCCAACTCTGCAGATTTTGTAAAGGTAACGGTCATTTTGATATAGGCGCTTTCGCTGCCCTGCAAAACGGTAACCGTCGGATCCTTGGTGTATGTATGGCCAGGCAGCAGCTTGTACTCGTTGGCCGTGACGCGTTCTGTCCCGTCTGCCTTACCATACGCGTCTACCTTCTGCTCATCCAATTGGATCTCCACAGCGCCAACGGTAAAGATGTTAACAACCTGTTTTTGCGCTGTCAGATAGGCTACGGTTCCAAACACGGAAACAGCAACCAAAAGGACTGCGCATAAGGAAAAGAGCAGAGCTTGTTTTTTTGTTTTCATAATGAAAACCTCCCAAAAATAAAAATATGATATTATGTAAGGAAGTTCCGCTTTCTCACGAAAAAAAGCGAAACGCCTTTTTAAACTTTGCCGATCGGCGGCGCGCCGCCTTCTTTTTTCCTTTTTCCCTCCCCAAAAAGGTCAGGCAGAAAGACCAGGAGCAGGAGAATGGCGCCGCATGCAATGGCAGCATACACCCCCGGCGGACGTTGTATATAATTTGCCACGTAGCCCAGATAGGGAATGGAAAATACAGGCACCCCGATTACATTGCTGCTGTGAATCAGACCGCCGTCTTCCGATTCGTTGGCGTCGCCCTTGGTTCGGAATCGAATGACCCCGGGGTCTTCCTCATCCGCCACAATCTCCACAACCCGGTGGGTGACGATGGTATCCTCGTCTGCCATAAAGGTGATTGCCTGCCCCTCTGTTATGTGGGCCGGATCTGTTTCTTTTACATAAATCAGAGAACCAGTGTGATAGGCGGGCTCCATGGAGCCGGACAACACAGTATATACCTGCAGTCCCACAAGCCGTGCGCCCACCAGAAGCAGCGCAAGGATTCCTACCAATGCCACAAGGAACCAGGTCACTGTATTCCATATCTTTTTCACTGTGCCTGATAGGTGCATTTTTCCTTGTCTCTCCTTTCGCCGTGCAGATCCTGTGCATAGAAAAATTGCATACGGGAATAGTAATGGTGGCAGGACTTTGCCGTCCCCATACCCTGGGATGCGCATCGAATACTTGTCTTTGTAGCCTTTTACCGGCTTTTCGTATCCTCCAAGTATGATTTTTCGCAGAGATCATCCCTCTGTCACGTATATAAAAAAAGCCCCTTTTTCAGGGGCTTTCCGCTTATTTGACGATTTTTTTGACGGAGATTCTCAATAACCGATAGCTGCAAGTTTTTTCATGTTGTCTCGTTTGAGCTCCATAGACGAGTGAACATATCGTTCCAATGTGATCCGCGGACTGGAATGGCCTAAAACTTCGCTTAGCGATTTTATTTCAAAATCTACTTCCACGCATCTGGTCGCAAAGGTGTGCCGAAGCGTGTGAAAATGGACTCCTTCCAGTCCGCACGCTTTGGTATATTTCTCCAATCGATATTGCATGGTGCGTGGTTCAATATATCTGTCAGGCTTACCTGACAGTACAAATGCCGCAGTGTTGCTGCACCATTGGGATTTACAGAGCGCGGCTGCGTATTCGGTAAGGGGGATGGCTCTTACCGAGGTATCGCTTTTCGGCTCGCTGATGATGATTTTGGTACGGCTTGTTCTGTCCGCGTCACAATCCCGCAGCCGCTGCATCGTAGATCGGACCCGGATCGTTTGCTCCTGTAAAGAGACATCTCCCCACTGCAGGGCACAGATTTCGCCAATACGCATACCGGTCAGCAGGGTCAGCAGCACGCCGAATTTATATGGGTCCATATCCGACAGTAGATACTGGACGAAACGGGTTTGCTCCTCCCGTGTTAAAACACGCATTTCCTTTTTCTGCTCCTTGGGACAGACGATTTCAATTGCCGGCAGCGGTTCAGGCATTTGTCTGGCAGTGTATTTGATAACCGAACCAAGTAGTACTAAAATATCCTTAACCGTTTTGGGGGAAAGCTTTTGCTCATACAGTAGCTCATGGGCAAACTGTTCTACGATTACAGAAGAAAGAGATTGTACGAAAAAACCGCCCAGTCGCGGTTTGATATGCTTTTCAAGAATCCCGAAATATTTCACAAAAGTAGATTCCTTGATACGGTTGCGATGCAGCTGCAGCCACTCATCGCAGTATGGTGCAAACCGCCGTCTGCGATAGATTATTGCATCCGGCTTACCCGCAAGCATGTCTGCCTTTGCCTGTGTGACCTTTTCCTTGGCTTGCCGATAAGTTTTTCCGTAGCGATATCCGTATTTTGCCGTTCCATCAGGGCGATACCCCTTGATATATCTTGCCTCCCAACGGCCATCCTTGCGCTTATAAATATTTTCCCCTTTTTTTGACATATATTGCCTCCTTTTCATTCCTGTAAATTTTTTTGATAAAAATCCGTATTGCCACAGGGACAAGACGGCTATTTTGACGGCTGATTTTTTTGGCAGATGCATGTTTTTCCTTTGAATCCCCCATTTTTCCGTCACAAAAAGTCGAAAACACATTTTTTTTGCGAAATAATCCTTTGTATTATTCTGAAAATATCTTGCATTATTTGAAATATTGTGATAATATTACTACATAGAGGGATGATCTCTGCGAAAAATCATACTTTAAATCTGTGTGATCGTCCAGTTATTTTTGCAAAAAATTTCAAATTTTTCTACGTGCAGGAATGCATGCTGCGCCTGTTCCCAAAGCAAAAAGAGCAGGAAAAAGCCCAACGCTTTTCCCTGCTCCTTCTTATTGTTTGCCGCAAAATAAAAGGCCGAGAAAACAATACTGTTTTCTCGGCCTTTTATTTTGCGATGCATCAACCTCTACTATAAATATAGCTGCACATCGCACCTTTTTCCGGTCCCGTTCCTGGTTGGTTACATAAACATAGAACCGTCCCTTATATTTTCCCCGCTGCTCCTTGCTTACAAGCCTCCATGGCCTTTCTTGCATTTTGTGTGTATAAGCAAAGCCGTTGGCCTGCAACAATTTTTATTAAAATAACAAAATTTATATTTTTATTTTGTACACTGTTATAAATTATTCACACGGATTTTATCAAAAAATATCTAATTTTGTAGAATTTAAACAAATATTATCAAATCAATCAAATTCTATATGTTGACAAATACCAATTTGTGTATTATATTGAAATTAGAAATGAACCTATAATGAACCAAGATCCAGACATTTTAGGAGAGACATGACTGGGTTGCCTGCTTTTTGCTGCATAAGACACGAATACTCCGTCATAATTTTCTAAAGATACAAGTCAAAAGGGAGATGGTTATGTTGCGCTATTAAAGCAAACATAAGGATTATCTA
The DNA here is from genome assembly GCA_947627475.1 of uncultured Clostridia bacterium. GTDB lineage: Bacteria > Bacillota > Clostridia > Oscillospirales > CAG-272 > Avispirillum. Next base: position 7,369 of record CANQWE010000063.1, on the reverse strand, counting down.
TCGGACTGATAATAAATCTTTACACATGTAAAACTTAGATTGACTTACAATGGCATGTTTCGTTCTCTTCAATTTGTAGTATTTATTTTTAGAAAGGAAACTACTCATTTTATGAAAAAATCAAAAATTCGGATTGTATCTGTATGCGCGGCAGCGGCAATGATTACCGCGATGCTTGCCAGCTGTGCCGACCGTTCCTTAGGCAGCGCCCAAAATAATACATCGAAACCGGGAAGCACCCCGGAAACAGAGAATGTTACCACATTGGATATCGATACAACAGCAGAACCTCAGGAAGGCGAAACTACTGCTGGTACAACACAGGGAGTGGTAAACTTTGTGATCGGCGAAGACGGTAAAATTGCAGGCTCCCCGTCCGACTACAACATTGATTTCCGTATAAACGGGCTTACATTTACTGCCGCGGAATATGAAAACGATATGGAGACCTATGTAAACCAGTTATATGATCTGCTTGCCGAGGATGCCCCGTATAAAGAGGACAGACTCCTGGCCGGTAAAGCGCATACCTCTTTTGATTATGCTTATGATATCGGTTTAGCAAATTTGCTGGCGTTTACGGCTTCGGCGGGAAGCAGGACGATCGCTTACGGTACGCAAGGGGACCATCCCAACACAGATACCAGCGTTGTAGATTTCGAAATGAATGGTATCCGTCTGGGAGACAATATTGAGAAAGTAGTGGAATGCTACGGCGCGCCCACATCCGAGCTTTCCTGGAACTGCCCGACTGACTGGAACGGCCCCGATGAAGCGCCAACGAATGGCTGTGAAGGACATTCCTATTTGTATCAGTTTGAGGACGGATCAGAAATAGACATACGTTTTTTAGGTGAGGGAGAAATTATCCAGCTGTCGCTTAGATATCCGGAGACTGCACAGCAATAAAATTAAAAGGAGAAGAAAGCTATATGAAGTCGAAATTTTCGCGATTGTTTGCGCTTGCCCTGTGCCTGATTCTTTGTGTGTCCGCACTGAGTGTCTCCACTTCAGCGGTCGATGTAACAAGCAAATTAACACAGCTAAAATCAACCTACCAGGCCGGCCTTTACTGGAACCACGCGCCTGGCTCCAGTAATAATCCAGCCAGCGTGAGAAGCGTTGGATGTACCCACCATGATAATTGCGATGTAAGCACCGGATCCTGCGGCTGCAATTTCTTTGGCAGAGGAATCCAATGTCACGGATTTGCATTATATATGGCAAGTCTTGTGTATGGATCATATCCCGATGTACATACCAATGCAAGTGCTTATACAAATGGACAAAAAGTCAATGGAAACTGGACACTTTATAAAAAGAACAATGTTTCTCAGCTATTGCCCGGCGATGTAATAAGATGCCCCGGCCATACAGCGATTGTCTGGTCTGTTTCCGGATCAACCGTGCAAGTGGCAGAAGCCTGGGGCGGCGTTCAGTGTAAAATAGCATGGGGCGGATTCAATTACTCAACAACGAACATGAACACATTGATCAGCTCTATGGATTATGTGGTACGGAACGAAGCGAATACAGTGACCGTTACATTTAATGCGAATGGTGGAAGTACATCTGTAACGTCAAAGACAGTCACAGTTGGAGAAGCGTACGGTACGTTACCAGTACCCACACGTTCAGGCTATTCATTTTCCGGTTGGTATTTGGATGGAAGTAAAGTAACCTCTTCTAGTATAGTAACGAAGGAAGCAGATCATACTTTGGCTGCACGTTGGACCAGATATAAGTAAAGCTATCTCACGATTCATAATGCAATTAACAGGTGCTTTTGCTTAGTCAATGTCACTCTAAGTTTTACCATAAAAATAGCTCTGTCACAAAAGATGCTTAATAGGAATTCTATATATCCCCCCGTCAGATTTGCTGACTCCCTCTCACCAGAAGGAGCTTAGGGGAATAGGCCTCCCCTTAAAAAGGGGAGGCTTTATATAATTGTCAATTTTATTGCCTATGTGTTGAAATCCAAGGCAGAGAAGCGGCGAACACGCTTGACAATGGCTTGAATATCATGTGGGAATCCGTTAAAGATAAGTTGTTTACGCGGCTTCGGAGGGAAACGGGAGGGAAGTTAATGTGAAATGTAAAAAAGCGAGAAAAGAAAAAACCTTGTAAGTCACGAACTTACAAGGTTTTTTTTGGTTGCGGGGGTGGGATTTGAACCTCACGGCCTCCGGGTTATGAGAGCAATTTCGGCCATTTTACAGATTTTTACAATTTCTCGAAACCTCTTATATATCAGGGGTTTTCGGACTTTTTCATTTTATAGCTTTGTAGAATTTTGCGCCATTTTTTACCATCGTAAACACCAAATAAACACCAAAACGTGGGTTTGTTTTCCACGACTTATGTATGTACAGGATGCAGCATATCCTCCAGCAAATCCGCTGCAGCTGCATCCGCCGCCTGGATGGCATGGGCGTATATATCTCCCGTGGTGGATAGCATGGTATGCCCAAGACGGGAGGATACTGTCCGCAGGGGAACGCCTCCGGCAATCAGCAGCGTGGCGTTGGTATGCCGCAGGGAACGAATGTGCACAGGGGGCAAGTTATATCGCCGGACAAATCTGCGAAACCACTGGGTAATATATTCCGGAGATATAGGATTGCCGAAATCATCGCAGAAAACACGATCGCTCACAGTCCACATATCGCCCATTTGAAGCCTGCTTTGTTCCTGCCACTCCTTATACACATAAAGCGCATCAAATGCCGCCTGCGGCAGCTTTATCGTCCTTTGAGAGGCCTCCGTCTTGGTATCCTTGTTAAAAATCCCTCTCCCGGGTAGATACTGCGTAGAACGCCGGATCGTAAGCAGCTGCTTTTCAAAATCTATATCGCTCCAAAACAGGCCGCACAGCTCTCCCCTGCGTACACCGGAATAAAGCAGCAGATAGATCATGGTACGGGGTTTGACAGGTTCCCTTTCCAGGTATTCCAGCATTTGCCTTGTCTGGACATCATCCAAGTATACCGCTTCTGCTCTTTTCGCTTTCGGCGGTGTAACCATATCGCAGGGGTTGCAGGAAATATACTGCCAGCGCATGGCCGTCTTGAATATGACATGGAGAAGCCGGTGATATTCTGCTATAGTTTTATCCGAGAGAGGGCGGTCCTTACCCACGGGCGTGAACAGCGTATCCAAATCGGTTTTCATTGCCTCAGCAATTTTCCTTGCGGAATCCAGAGAAACAGGACGCTCCTTTACTGCCTGAAAGATAGTCGTACCGGACAGCCCTGTCAGGTCGCACAGGCTGCGCTGGGTAATATGCTTTTTCTTCATAAGGCTCTGCAGCTTTGCCAGGGCCTTATATTTTATGTCTCTCCGCAGACCCGTCTCCCGCAGATTCTTGTAAAACTCCATAATATGCGCCGGTTTGATCTGGGAAAGAGTTTGTGCCCCAAGGCTGCGTATACCCGCCGGATCTTGTCCTTATAGCCTGCTACGGTTTTGGGTGCAAGGTTCGGCTCTGCATAGTCAGACAGCCATTTTACACAGAATTCCTCCAGGGTGATGGACTCGCTATGGCAATAGCCCTGCCTGCACTGTTCGTCAAACAGAACAGCCTGCCGCTGCAGTTCCTTATCAACCTGCTTTTGCGACATGCCGGGAGAGGGCGTCCATGTGATGGATTTGCGGATCTGCCTGCCTGTGCTGTCATACCCACAGGAAGCAGTGATCCGGTAGGAATTATTCCGCTTCTGGATCGTGGCCATTGGTTGATTCCTCTCTTTTTTGAATTACACCCAATTCAAGAAAACAGTCTTCGATTTTTTTCTCTAAAATGCTTTTAATTATATAAAAAATTGGAGTATTACCGATAACACCTTTGTCAAGTGTATCCAAATCAAATGTATCATATCGTTTGCCGACTATGGTCAAATATTCAAACAGCGGTTTTATACTTTCATCCATTGGCGTGAACAGCAACCTTGATATCCCGTTTTTTGTTTCTTCCGATAGCTTCTGATATTCTTTGTTTGAACACAAAGGAAATTTATCTGTTAAACACACTTTTGGAACATCAAAATAGCTTGATAATTTCTCTAAATTATCAGCACTTGGCTTTTTCTTTCCCGTTACCCAATAAGAAACAGTCTGTACAGATACACCAAATTCTTCTGAAAACTTTTCTTGTGATATTCCTTTTCTTTGTATTAATTCTTTGAGCCGTTCACCGTTAAATATCTTTACAGATGTTTTCATCTTACACCTCTAAATTAAATCATTATTAATATAAGTTTAATATTTGCTTGTATAGATTTAATAATTCTGCTACCATAATAACATCAGCAACAGGAAAAGTCAATACAAATCAAAAAAAATGGAGGTTTCGAAATGAAAAATTTAGACATTCGCCAGGAGGCAAAAACCGCAGGAATCAAACTATGGCAAATTGCGGAAGGACTGGGAATCAACGACGGGAATTTCTCCCGCAGGCTGCGCAGAGAGCTGCCTGAAGAAGAAAAAACAAGAATCCGGAGCATCATAGAAGAACTGAAGGAGGCCGCCCAATGACCGGACAAGCACTGCCGCGTATGCGGACTGTGGCACAAATCAAGGCTATGTTTGCCGCGGAAGGGGAGACAGGTATATCTGAGAGGGAGCTGCGCAGACTGGCAAAATCCGGAGCCGTACCCTCTCTCATGGCCGGGCGCAAGCTGCTAATCAATCTGGACGCGCTGATTGCCTATCTCAACAACGCTTGTATTTCTTCTGAGCAGCCTTATGCAGACGGGATCCGGCGGATCGATTGAGAAAGGGGAATGAAAATGGCAAAACGCAGGATGTTTGCAAAAATGTTAATAGACAGCGATTCCTTTCTGGACATTCCGCCGACCGCACAAAATTTGTATTTTCATTTATCAATGCGTGCAGACGATGACGGATTCGTAAATAGCCCGCGAAAAATTCAACGAATGGTGAGCGCAGCCGATGATGATCTGAAACTATTGCTTGCGAAGGGGTATATTATTGCCTTTGAAAGCGGTGTCATTGTAATAAAGCACTGGAGGATGCACAATTACATACAAAAAGACCGGTATAAACCGACGATCTATCAGCACGAAAAAAGCCTGTTGGAACAAGGCGAAAATGGCATGTATACAGAATGTATACAAGATGTATCCACTTTGGATACACAGGTTAGGGTAGTTAAGGATAGTGTAGGTAAGATTAATATATTATGTGCGCCGGATGAACTGGCACACAATCCATCCCCATTAAAAAAGGGGAAAAATACCTCTGAAAAACCAAAGACTTGCAAACATAAGTATGGCGAATATCAAAACGTATTGCTTAGCGATGGAGAACTGGACAAGCTGAAGAATCGTTTCCCTGACTATCAGGAAAGGATTGAACGATTATCCGGATATATCGCTTCCAAGGGAGTAAAGTACAAATCTCATTATGCGACCATCTGTAACTGAGCCAGGGAGGACACTCAAAAAACCGGCCTAAAGATAAATCCAACAATGACGGATTTGGACCACTTATTTTAGGAGGTGCGAACGCATGGATATGAATGCGGTCATAGATACAATTGCGCAAAGAGTCCCTGTTGTCACCGATTCGACCGACTATATAGGGAATGGCGGGCTTATATATTGCGGTCATTGCAGAACACCCAAAGAAACAATGATAAGCATCGGCCCATTGCAAAGAAAAGTCCCCTGCATCTGTAAGTGCATGACACTGAAACGAGATGCAGAGGACCACAAAAGAAATGCCGAACAAAAGCATATGCGTATCAAGAGCCTGCAGGAATTTGGTCTTCCAGGAAAAGAACTTTTCAGTTGGACTTTTGAAAATGACGATGGAAGAAGCCCAAAGCTGATGAAAGCTATGCGCAACTATGTAGAGAATTTTGATTGGTTCTTGGAAAATAAAAAGGGATTGCTGCTATGGGGACGTGCAAGCAGCGGAAAAAGCTATGCGGCAGTATCTGTCGCAAACGCCCTAATTCAGCAGGAGCGCCCCTGCCTTGTTACAAGCTTCACAAGGATTTCCAATAAGCTGCAGGGTCAGAGGGACAAGCAGGACTACTTGGACGGTCTCGACTTATACGATCTGCTTGTTATCGATGATTTGGGAGTCGAGCGAAAAAGCGAGTATATGCAGGAGATTGTTTTTGACATCATCAACACCCGGTACAATTCCGGGAAAACCTTTATTGTGACGACTAATCTTACTATTGAGGAGATTAAAAAACCGATCGAAACAAGCGATCTGCGGATTTATGACCGCATATTGGAGCGGTGTACCCCGATAGAAGTGAACGAGCAAAGCAGGCGAAGAATCAAAGCGGCAGACGATTATCACGAAGCGCAGATGATGCTTGGGTTAATATAACGAGAAGCAAGCATGCTACAGACAGAATCCCAGCTGTCGCGGACCCCATTGCAGGGGTATGCTACTGCGTGGAGGACGCGCTGCGTTTGATACAGGCAAGCACATAATGGGAGTAAAAGCAACGGAGCAAAAGCGGTACAAAATCAGCGCAAAATCAGCGAAAATTTAGCGCAAAAAACTGCTGAAAAATCACACGGAAAAGAGAGGGCGCGCATGCCCCCTCCTTCCGCTTTTTGACGACTGCAAACCGGATCCGTCTGTACGTATATTATACGAAAGGCGGAGGGGAATGTCAATGACCAATGAGGAGCTGGCCGTGCGCATCAAGGACGGGGATACCGCATGCACAGAAAAGCTGTGGAAGAATCTATACAGGCTCCTGTACAAAATTGCAGCGGGTATCTATACACAAAAGCGGGAACGCTGTGCGGCAGCAGGCGTTACGCTGGAGGACCTTTTGCAGGAATGCTTTTTCGCTATGATGTATGAGGAACTGCGCAGAGCAGTAGACTCCCCGCCCGACATGGAGCGGAAAATCATACAGTATCATTTCTACCGGGAGGTCTCTCTGAAGGACTGCACGGTACTTCTCGGGATGCGTACTGGGAGCTATGCCGGACAGGTGAAGAACAAGGCCCTGCGTCACTTGCGGCAGAATCCGAAAATCCGAAGTATGCGCAGTATTACAGTGATGGAATGAAACATACCAGTCTGGCGTTTTTCCGGGATATCGGAATGAGCAGTGTGGAGGCGGCCGTAATCAAGTATATGGACGGATGCCAGGAATTGTACAGGGAAGGTATATGACAAGCAAGAGACTAAGGCAGCTTCGCTATCTGCGCATGGAGATCCGGGACCTGCAGGAACGGCTGCACGATGAACAGCTTCCGGCAGGTGACAAAGCGTATCTCAACGAGAGACTGCAGAAATGCCTGGAGGAAGGGAGGGAGCTGGTCCGCTTTATTGACGCCATTGAAGATCATTCCATACGGGAGATCAT
>CANQWE010000062.1 GCA_947627475.1 uncultured Clostridia bacterium | reverse complement strand
AAACCCAATCCCTTTGACAAATAAAGGGGATAGAACCTTTTCGGTATGCGCAAAGTTTCCAGCAGCTGCAGGATAGATTGAATACAAAAAGCGATAGTCTGTCTGAGACAGAGACAAATATAGTTTGCAGAAACGAAAAAACCGCCCTCCTCAGAGGGAGGTATGCAAAGGCTGCACAAACTTTCGCGTAGAGTGGATCGTCACAGCAAGACTTGCAGAGACTGCAACAGCACCTGTAGTCAAGAAATTCAAGGACAGACAGGCAGTCTGCACCAAACAAACGCGATAGCAAAGCCGGGGATCCGGCTTTGCCCCCACGGATCGCTGTGCGATCCGCAAAAAGCGCTTTTGGGTACTTTTCTCCAAAGCGAGAAAAGTACCGCCGTTCCCCTGCTAACGGAAAGCAGGAAAGAACCTGTTTCTCTTCCGAGAGAAAGAAAAGACTATTCCTCTTCCAAGGGAAAGAGAGAGGACGTTCCTTTTGTAATGTGACAAAAGGAACCAAAAGCACAGAAAAGGGAAGGAGGCTTCCCCTTCCCTTTTCAAACCCTTCCCCTTTGACAAATGGGAATAGAACAAACCTTAATGTAAAAACTTCTCCGCAGTGGCTTGAATTACGCACAGGCACAGGATGTCTATGGCCTGGACCAGCTCCTCATAGGAGGGAAAGGTAGGCGCAATCCGCAGGTGTACGTCCCTCGGATCCTTTCCATACGGATAAGTCGCACCTACATCGGTAAGCTTTACGCCGGCATCCGCCGCAAGGGCGTACACCCGCTTGGCGCAGCCTTCCTCCACCACCAAATCGATAAAATAACCGCCCCTCGGCTCTGTCCACTGGGCAATGCCTGTGAGATTTTCCCGAAATCCCCGGAGCACCGCTTCAAATTTCGGCCGAATAATGGCCGCATGCTGATGCATGATTTCCCGCACGCCCTGGGCATCCTGCAAAAACCGCACGTGCCGCAGCTGATTCAGTTTATCCGGACCGATGGTCTGGGCGGAGAGATAGGGCTTTATCTGCTTCAGGTTGTTGTCGCTGGCTGCAAACAGGGCCAGCCCTGCCCCGGAATAGGTAATTTTGGATGTGGAGGCAAAATAGAAAATCTGATCTTCCTTTCCGTATTTCTTAGCGCAGGCAAAAATGTCGGCCAGCGGTACCGCTTCATCATACAACTCATGCACCGCATATGCATTGTCCCAGAAAATACGAAAATCGTCCGCTGCACACTCCAGTGCCGCCATGCGCTCTACTACTGCATCGGAATAGGTATATCCCTGGGGATTGGAAAATTTGGGTACACACCAGATTCCTTTGATACTGCTGTCCGCTGCCACCAGCCGCTCTACCGTATCCATATCGGGGCCCTCCGGCGTCATTTCCACCGGGATCATTTCGATCCCCATGGTCTGGCAGATGGTAAAATGCCGGTCATATCCGGGACTGGGACAAAGGAATTTGATTTTCCCCTGCTTTCCCCAGGGCATCGCCCCGCCGTATACGCCAAACAGCATCGCTCTGGCCACCGTATCGTACATCAGATTCAGGGAAGCGTTGCCGCCGATGATAATATTCTCCGCCGGAATGCCAAGCAAGGAAGAAAATAGGGCGCGGGCCTCCGGCAGGCCCTCTAAGCCGCCGTAGTTTCTGCAGTCCATTCCTTCCTCAGACTCGCAGGAATCCCCCTTCACCATTTCCAGCATAGGGCTGACCAGGTCCAGCTGCTGACGGCTGGGCTTGCCCCGGGTCAGGTCTAAGGACACGCCTTTTTGTTTCCAGCAGGCCAGCTTTTCTCTGGCGTCGTCCAAACACACCTGCAGGTCTTCCCGTTTCATCTCTTCCATTTTATTCATCACGACTACTTCCTCACATCCGCATTTTGCATTTTAACATACCAAAAATTTCATAATACATGCAACATTTCGTATTATACGCCTAAAAATGAAAAATTTCAAGTGTTTTTCTTCAAAAATAATTTTTGATACAATCTCTACAATATTTTATGCGAATCGGGCGCGATTTGCTACAAAAAAGGAGTGCAAGAGAAAGAAAAAAGAGGCGGATAAAAAACAACCCCTCCGTCGCTATTGCGACACCACCCCGGTGTTTCACTTTGTGAAACACGAACAGGGGAGGCTTAAAACGGCTGTTTATGTAAAGAGTGGGTGTCGCCGCAGTTTCCCATCTCTTAGGCCCCCTTGCATAAAGGAGGCCGTCGTCGCAGTTTCTCATCTCTTAGGCCCCCTTGTGCAAAGGGGGCTGTCACCGTTAGGTGACTGGGGGATTGTTAGGAGCCAACCCCTCAGTCGGCAAAGCCGACAGCTCCCCTTAACAGGGGAGCCTCCCCGCCTATTTTGTTTTTGACATATCGTCATCTACTGTGTGCGGATACAGCATTTTTGCTCGTTTTTCCACGTGTTCCATACTTTTAAGATATTGCCGCTCCAGTTGATCCAAAAGCTTTGCTCTTTTCAAATGCAGCTCTCCTTCATCAAAATCCACCTGCAAACACGTATCGCAAATTCCCTGACTGTTGATACAAATGCTGTCCATCGTACATTTGCCCCCCTCATAGTAAATACAGAATTTATTTTCACATTCAGCCCAGTACATTGTTTGCCTCCCATAAAAAACATGTTTTGTAACATAATATATAACATAGTTTTTGCTGTACGCCAAAGGTAAAATATGAAATATATATTTCATATTTGGAGGCAAAAAATGGCGTCTTTTCAAATTCCGGATATCCCACCCACTACAAATAAATCCATCCGCATCCCCAATAATTTGGTAGAAGGCATTGAAAATGCCATTCGGGGAAAAAATTGCACCTTTACCGAATTTGTCGTCGCCGCTATCCGGGCTGCCCTGTGTGATCTACAAGCGCAAGAAGATAAAAAGAGCACATAGGAATTTTCAAATGGGAAGATTATTATAGTGAATTAGGAAATACTGAGTCTCCCCTGACAAGGGGAGGTGGCTCGCCATCGGTAAGCCGGAGGGGTAGTTTTGAAGGATCTCTCCCTCCGTCAGCTAACGCTGACACCTCCCTCTGACGAGGGAGGCATTAGTAGGGTTTCCTTTATTGTTTAGCGTTATTTCTTCATTTTTTAAACATCTTCCTTTGAAATAATACACACAAAATGTATTTTCGCACAGCATTTTTGTTCCTCCCAATTTTCGTATTATAACATATTATACATTTTTATAATTGTATTTGCAATATGTTTTAAGTGTATTTTGTACCTTTAAAATCATGTAATATACACTTAAAGGGGGGAACGCAATGGATATTTTAAACAGAATCAAAGAGTTGCAAACTGAGCGGGGATGGTCTAATTATGCTTTGGCCAAAAAATCCGGTTTGCATGAAAATTCCCTCAATAATTTATTTCGCCTCAACAATCAACCTACATTTTCCACTTTAGAAGCAATTTGTTCTGCTTTTGGAATTACTCTGTCACAATTCTTTGCTGAGGGAAATGAATTAGTATCCCTAAGCAAAGAGCAATATGAGCTGCTTAAAGTATGGGATACTTTAAGCCATGAACAAAAAACTGCATTACTTGCACTTTTAAAAACAATATAGAACATAAATAGACAAAAGCAGGCCGGGGGTGGGTCTGCTTTTTCCTTCCCCAATGGCAAAGTGCCCATTGGGGACAATTTTATTTATACTGCATAATATATCGTTTTGTAAGCACAAATATTTTGTAAACTATGCTCTATCTTTTGGGGGCTGAAAAGTGTATAATACATTATAATGGGGTAGTTTGGGATATTTTTATGAATTGAGGAACACAATGGCAAACAAAGGAAAGAAAATTGTTATACTTGGCGCCGGCAATGTTGGCGCTTCTATCGCATATACGCTGACCGTGCAGGGCTTGGCCTCTGAAATCGTGCTCATCGACGTAAATTACGATAAGGCAAAGGGGGAAGCCATGGATATCATCCAGGGCACCGCCTTCTGTCCGCCGGTGAATATTTACGCAGGCCAGTATGAAAACGCAAAAGACGCCGACATCGTGATCGTCACCGTCGGCGCCGCAAGAAAGCCGGGACAGTCCCGGATCGACCTTGCTCAGGGAAACGTTAACATCATCAAGCAGGTGATGCCCCAGGTTATTCCCCATGCACCAAATGCGGTGTATGTGGTGGTGAGCAACCCGGTAGATATCATTACCTATGCGATTATCAAAACCACTGGACTCAGTACCTCCCAGGTAATCGGATCCGGCACTACCCTGGATTCCGCCCGGCTGCGCTCCCGCCTGGCAGAGCATGTGGGTCTGAATCCGAAAAACGTCCATGCGTACGTGCTGGGCGAGCACGGGGACTCCTCTGTGATTCCCTGGTCCTTGGCTACCATCGGGGGCATTCCCATGAACAAGTACTGCCTGGAAATCTGTGACGAGCACAACCGCTGCGGCAAGGCGGAACTTTTGGAAATTGAGGACGACGTGCGTACCGCGGGCGCCAAGGTGATTGCAAACAAGGGTGCTACATATTACGCGATCTCTCTGGCTGTTTCCCGTATCTGTGCCTGTATCATCCGGGATACCGGCTCTGTATTGACAGTATCCAGCCTGATCGAAGGACAATACGGACTCCACGACGTATGCCTCAGTATTCCCTTTGTGGTGGGTGCTCACGGTATTTCTCAGTCTATCGTGTCTCCCCTCACAGCACCGGAACAAAAGCAAATCGAACAAAGCGCCGCCGCCCTGCGCTCTGTGATCGACTCGCTGGAAATATAACGATACCGATAGATTCTATATAAAGGAGAATAAAAAATGGATTACGCAAAAGAATCTCTGAAAAAGCACGCCCAGTGGAAGGGGAAAATCGAAGTGGTTTGCCGCGCTCCTCTGGAAACCCGGGACGATCTGTCTCTGGCATATACCCCCGGCGTTGCCCAGCCCTGTCTGGAAATCCAAAAGGATGTGGATCAAAGCTACAATCTTACCCGCCGGGCAAATCTTGTGGCAGTTGTCACAGACGGCACCGCGGTTCTGGGCCTGGGGGACATCGGACCGGAGGCCGGTATGCCTGTTATGGAGGGAAAATGCGCTTTGTTTAAGGCATTCGGAGACGTAGACGCGTTCCCCCTGTGTGTGCGGTCCAAGGATGTAGATGAAATTGTAAAAACCGTACAGCTGATCGCCGGCAGCTTCGGCGGCGTAAATCTGGAGGACATCTCCGCGCCCCGCTGTTTCGAGATTGAGCGCAGACTGAAGGAATGCTGCGATATCCCCATTTTCCATGACGACCAGCACGGCACCGCAGTGGTGACTCTGGCCGCCATGATTAACGCGCTGAAGCTGTGCGGCAAAAAGTTAGAGGATATTACCGTTGTCACCAGCGGTGCAGGTGCCGCCGGGATCGCCATTATCCGGCTGCTGATCTCCATGGGCCTGAAAAACGTGATCCTGTGCGACCGGCAGGGCGCCATCTATAAGGGACGGGAAGGTCTCAACAAGGAAAAAGAGGAAATGGCCCAGATCACCAACCTCCAGTGCAAAAAGGGTACGCTGGCAGAAATGCTGGTAGGCGCAGATGTGTTTATCGGCGTATCCGCGCCGGGCTGCGTAACACCGGAAATGGTAGCCAGCATGAACAAAGCTCCCATTTTGTTCCCCATGGCCAACCCTACGCCGGAAATTATGCCGGACGTGGCAAAAATGGCAGGTGCTGCTATCGTGGGCACCGGTCGCAGCGATTTCCCCAACCAGATCAACAATGTGCTGGCATTCCCGGGCATCTTCCGGGGCGCTCTGGATGTGCGGGCATCCGACATCAACGATGCAATGAAGATTGCTGCCGCATACGCCATTGCAAACAGCATTCCGGAAAGCGAGCTGCGCGCAGATTATATTATTCCTTCTGCGCTGGATAAATCTGTAAGTACTGCTGTAGCCCAGGCTGTTGCAAAGGCTGCCCGGGACACCGGGGTTGCAAGAATCTAAGGAGAGAGATTCTCCCTCCCGACACCCCCCTCATCAGAGGGGGGATTTTCAAAGTTTGTACAAACTTCCTCGTAAAGTGGAACGCCAAAGGAACACTTTGCAGCGACTGCAGCAGCACCATCGCTTCTCCTGCTACAGTAAGCAGGCAAGAGGCTGTTTCCTTTCCAAAAGAATCCAAAAGAAGGAAAAGAACGTCCCTTTTCCTCTTGGAAAAGAAGAGCCGTTCCTTTTGTACTGTGACAAACGGAACCAAAAACACAGAAAAGGGAAGGGGAATTCCCCTTCCCTTTTCTATCCTTTCCCCTTTCACAAATAAAGGATAAGGAATGCACTGGAATTGCACCGCTCTATTCCAGGTCTTCTGCCTGCGGCAAAATCCCTCTCCCAACGCACCTTATTACCGCAGCTGCGCCTGGATAAAGGCACCAATATCCTCTGCCACAGCGGGATCCACCTTTGCATAAATCTCATAATCTCCAGGTGTACTCATTGCATCCGTTTGTGTAAAAGCATGTGTCAGATCAGGATACAATTGAAACGCTGCGTTATCCTTTCCCTCTAAGGCAGCCTGCCAAAGGGCATAATCTGCTGTTGTCACCTGATAATCGTGCCCGCCCTGCAAAAACAGCAGCGGCTCCTCCACGCCTTTGACTTCCTCTGTAGGACGATAGTCGCCCAAGTCCAGCCAATAGCTGGGATACGCTCCCATAATCGCCTGATTGCTCCCGGAATCCGCCTCCGTCAGCCCTGCAACTGCATCTCTGGCATCCTGGATTTGCTGGAGCTGCGCCGTCTTTTCTGCTTCTGTCAGCTCTGGCGTCACGGAAAGAATATACTGTACCTGCTCCACCATCAAATCCATCAGCGGCCGGGCTGCTCCCGCAAGAGAAATATATCCTGCGATTTCTCCCTTCGTATCCGCCTGATCGATACGCGGAATCAGATACCCGCCAAAGCTGTGTGCCGCCACAAAAATATTATCCGCATCAATCTGCGCCGCGTCTTTCCCATATGCCACAGCAAAAAGGACATCCTCCACCGTTTCTTCCCATACGGTCATCTCTGTATCCGCCGCCATTTTGGATGCATATAAATAGGTACGCTTATCATACCGAAGGGAGGCGATTCCCTGCTGTGCCAATTCCCGGGCAAGATCTGCAAACAACGTGGTTTTTCCCATGGTCTCGTTTCGATCTGCCGGACCGGATCCATGCACGAAAATCACAAGGGGAAAGGGACCCTCTCCTGCCGGTAAGGTCAGGGTTCCGGGAAGCGCCCACTCTCCGGGATGCAGCATTGCCTCCTTCTCTGTTACGGATAAGGACCCTGTCCCAGTGCCCAGCTCCGTCTCCTGCGGGGAGGGATTCTGTTCCCTTGCAGGTTCTTTTGAACATCCCACGGCGCCAATAATCAGGATACATACCAAAAAAGCAGAAAAGATTCTTCTCATATAAATGCTCCCTTCCATTATTCTCCCGTAAATACGAAGCGCCGCTGCAAAATAAAGCTAAGAGGATACAGCAAAACCTCTGCCAAAATTTTTGCCGCGGCCAGCGGAATGGGCAGCGCAACATTGCACACCCATAAAATCCCGTAGTTCAAAAGCAGCAGCGCCACAGCTACCCCGTAATACTTTACAATACTCGTTTTGGTTCCCTGCGCAAAAACAAATCTGCGATTCATATAATAATTACAAAGGGAGCTTGCTGTCCTGGCGCCCACCACACTGATCAGCAGCGACAGGGATTCTCCCAGTCCTCTGGTCAGATATCGCACCAGAAGTACCAGCAGAAAATCGATTGCAAACGCCGCAATCGAAGAAGAAACAAACTTGAGGATCACTCCATAAATTTTCACGGAATCCCGAACCGGATGAAAGTGAGAACCACTGTTGTTGTCTTCATATACCGTTTGAATCGGGATTTCCCGTATGGCAATCTTTTTCCTTGCGCAGTACAGCAGCACATTCATTTCATATTCATACCGCTGCCCCTTGATTTCCAGCATTTCTCGGATCCACTGGGATCCGAATGCACGCAGTCCTGTCTGGGTGTCGTATACCTTCGCCCCAGCAGAAATGCGAAATATAAAACGGGTAAGCGTATTGCCGAACCGGCTTCTCGCCGGAACCTTTCCCACAAATTTTCTGGAACCCAAAATCAACGTGTCCGGCTTTGCGGTCAAGGCTTCGCCCACGCAGATAATGTCCCGCACAAGATGTTGCCCGTCTGCGTCGGCTGTGATAATTCCTGTATACTCCGCATGCTGGGCTATGTACTTGTATGCCGTTTTCAGCGCTGCCCCTTTTCCCTGGTTTACATCATGCCGTAGCACTGTTACCTGCCCCGGCAATTTTTCAAAGACCGGCACATACGCCTCTCCGCTGCCATCGTCTACCACCAAAACACTGTATTTCGTCTGCTCCAGAATCCCGGATGTCACCTGCAGCAAGCCCTCTCCCGGCTTGTACGCCGGAATAACGACAATGATCATATCCTTCTCCTACACGATAGTTTCTTTATATAGATTTTATCACATAACTGCTGCACGCTCAATAGGCCCAGCAGCAAAAACTCCTGGGAAAACAAAAGTTTCCCCAGGAGTTTTTTATTGTAAACGAACCCGGTTTTTCACTTGAAAATTGTGATCATTGGAGCACAGATAAATAATTCCCTCGATAAAGCCTACAAGGGCTGGGATACCTGTCCAACAAAACAGCAGATAAATGATACCAAGCCCTGCCTGACCCAGATAAAACTTATGAATACCGATTCCACCAAGAAAAATCGCCAGAACACCGGCAACGATCTTGCTTTTGATCGGCCATGCGGGATTGATTCCATTTCCGGTCTGCTGGGGATTCTGATATACCTGCTGGGGCTGGGGCGGCGCCTGCTGGTATGCGGGCTGCTGTACCGTAGGTGTGATAGGCTCTCCGCAGTATTTGCATTCTGTTGCCGCAGCATCAATAGAAGCCCCGCACTGCGGGCATTTGTTGTCTTTCATCATTCTCTCCGTTCTGCCGCCGCAAAGACGACACGTAAAGTTATCAATTCCGGCTGCGCCAAAGCAGCCGCGCTGGGTGTGAAGCTATTTAAGACGCATGTTTTTCCCTGCTGGCGCCGAAAATGCCGATAGGCAGGGCGATGAGAAGGTAGAGGAAAAACACGATCAAATGATACAGCACATATCCTTCAGCAGACATGCCCGTACCAATAGCAATTATAAAATGGATAAACTGCGCCAAGGTATATAAAATCGTGGCAGTACAAATTCCCGTAAAAAAGGCAATTCCCATTTTCCCGGACAGCCAGGTACCCCCGGCAGAGATAAAGATGATGGCAGCCAGATTGAGCAGTACAAACACCAAAGCTGGCACAAATAATGGACGACTTTGCAGATCACATACCGCCAAAACCCAAAACAGGACGATCCCCGCCAATAACAGCGACAGAACCAAAGCTACAGCCGATCCCGCCGAAAAACGCTTCTTATGCATCACCGTTCACCTGCTTTCCACATTCCATGCAGAACTTCGCGCCGGGCTTCAGCTTCGCGCCGCACCCTGCGCATACCGGATCCGCAGCTGTCACTGCAGTGCCGCACTGATTGCAGAACTTTGCGTCTGTGGGAAGTTTTGCACCGCACTTTGCGCACGTCTTTTCGCTGATATCCCGTCCACAGGAAGGACAAAATCTGGATCCCGCTGCTACAGTCTCCCCACAGAAAGGACACGCAGCCTTCTTCTCCTGCTTGTGGACAAGACTCTGGCCACAGCTGCTGCAGAAGGCAGCGTCTGATTTATTCTGCGCATGACAGCTGGGGCAGAACTTTCCGCCGGAAGCGGGCTGCAAGTCATTTTGTGCATTTTTTGCAATGGCCCCTGCAGCTCCGAGACCGATTCCGCCGGCTACAAATGCTCCGGCAATACCTCCTTGATTGGTGGCCGCACCTTCATACACGTCAAAGGAACGCATAGTCGCGTACCGATTGTCCCCCATGATTTCAAATTCGGCCTTGTTTTCCAGAATTTTATTAATTTGTTCAAAATCCTCGTCGGGGAAGTTAATGGATTTGATATAAAAATTCGTCAGGGACAGACCAAACTCGGCAAAATCCTCTTCCAGCTGTGCCTCTGTCTTTTCAGAAATTTCCTCCAGCTTTGGGGTAATTTCCAAAGCGGAAATTTTTTGATTGATGATCAGATCGGATATAATTGATTTTACCTTGGTTACCAAAATTCCCTTGTAATAATCGGTGACCTTCTGGAATTTCACGATATCCGCCGGATTCATTGCACCGATCAGCTCACGCAGAAACAGCACATGATCGCTGATCTTCATGCCGAACTGTCCGAAAGCGCGGACCCGCAGCCGGACAAAATATTTGGGGTCTACGATCTGAATCGGGTCAGAGGTACCCCACATCATATCCAGCTTGGTAACGGTATTAATGTAATAGATTTCTGCCGTAAATGGAGTCTTTCCACCGAAGGGGAGATTGATCAGTCCCCGCAGAATGGGAAGATTTTCTGTAGACAGGGTATATGTACCCGGAGTAAAAACATCGCAAATCTGCCCATGCTTTACGAAAAGGGCAACCTGCCCCTCACCGACAATCAGCTGTGTGCCCCAGGAAAGCTCCTCGCTGGGATGCTTGTAGACCAACCAATCCCGGGAGGCCAGCCCATCAAATTTCACACGATCGATGAGCGCCATCGTATTCACATCCTTTTTATTTTGGTATACAGGATAATGATACCAAAAAACACGCGTTCTGTCAAGAAAGGAAGAAAAATATAAAATATTTTCCTGTACGGAATATGAAACAGCGCGCAGGGTTGGCACTCTGCCTTCCAAGGAAAGGGATCTGTGCTCTGAGCGGCCCAGTCTCCAGGCCCTTATACAAGAGCCCTTGCGCACACTGCAAGTCACGCTTGGGCTGCCCACCTTACACCGATCTGGACTGATATTGTAGCCCCTGCTGGGCATTTCGCCGGGGCTGGTCATGTACGTGTCTTGTATGCTGTAGGATTATATAAAAGCCCCCTTGTGAAAGGAGAGCCTGTTGGCAGAGCCGGCTGTGAGGGGTAGTTTGCTTCCATCATGCTGCAACGGGAAATGGAATGGATTCCTGACAATCCCCCCGTCGCCTTTGGCGACTTCGCCCCAGGAGTTGCGTACCAACTCCCCATAAGGGAGCTGATCAAATCTCTGCATACTCTATTTGGCTCTGCTTTTCTGTT